>BBBF01000001.1 GCA_001315925.1 Thermocladium modestius JCM 10088
CTAGAGCCTCTTAGTGGTTACTACAATAAGTAAATAATGAAGTCTTGATTTCATCTCTTAGGTTATTTTGTTTTCTATTGGCTAGGCGCTTCAGGGTGAGGATTAGTCCCTTTCGTTTAGGTCAGGATCTGTTCAGGGAGGATATTAAATACTGCTGCATACATGATCGGTAATCGCCATGAACTACGCCTCTGTCTAGCCTGGGTAGCTTTATAAGAAGTATACGTATAGTATACGTATATGGATTATGATAGGACAAGGATAACGTTAATAGGTAAAGAGCAGGCTATTGTGGGTAGCTCATTTAAGGTATTCGGCATACCTGATGAGTGTCATAGATGTAAATTGTATGATATATGCATGGGTAGATTGAGACCGGGCAGGACATATAGGATAATTGACACTAAGCCACTTAGCCTTCCCTCACCGTTCAAATGTTTATTGACTGGGGGGGACAATATGGTGCCTGTGGCAGTAGTGGAGGATCCCATAATAGTTCCCCTGAAGCTGAGATACGTAGTGGAAGGCATGATAGTTACTTATGATTCATCCGCTTGCAATTGCCCTGACGTGAAATGCCCCGATTCATCGACGTTATCCCAGGGAACTAAGGTTAAGGTAATTGAAATTTTATCGACGCGGAATTGCAATGGATCTAAGATATTCATGGCAAAGGTACTCCCCCCCATGGACTAGCTCGTTCTCGACAAGTTGATTTTGATTAATCTCTCATAGACTCCCCCCCTCGGCGTATAGATGGTATATTGGCTCACGTAATAGCTATGGGCATCGCATCTTTCCAAAGCGAATTGAAATATGTCTTAGCTATGTCCAGTAGATAATCTTGTATTGAGTAAAGGGTTAGATATGAGTTATCGTACCTGACTGCCAGAACCACGCCGTCTCCTATTATGCCTGCACCGAACATGTTTTTACGAGTTCTAGATACGATCCTTGGCGGTAATCTCTTTGCGCGGTCTATTAGGTCCTCCGTTACCAATAGCCTTACCTCGCTATCTCTGGATACACTATCTATCATTGCTATGGCTTCGTTATCCAGCAAATCGGCGTAGGGAATAGCGATATCTATGGATGGAGCATTCAGCGCCTTCCACATAAGCTGCTTCGTGCTCTCCAATCCCTTTACAATGAAGAAGACATCGCTTTGCGCCATTACCCTGCTTGGGTTGTTTGATTCATATATTAATTGAAGCGAGTCTATCAATGGCCGCGTGGATTCTATGTAATTATTCAATTTCTCAGTTATTGTTGAGAAAACCTCCCGGGGAGGTTTTGCCACGAACTTGAGCGGCCTTCCTTGCTCGGAGTACACAACCCCCCCATCTCTGATTAAGCTAGAGAGGACGGTATATACCTTGGAGGATGGGATCCCAGCCAGCTTGGCGACTTCCTTTGCTGGCAAGACCATGCTCCACCAAAGCCATGTATGCCTTTAATTGATATGATGAATATCCTATCATCCTTGCCAGTCTCTTTAGCTCGTCGTAGCTCATACAACTGAGAGTATCAGTAGGGTATAAAGTTTTTAAGTGCATCGCTTATTATCGGTTTAATGACGGAAACAACAACCGTGGTTAAGGCGGCCGAGGAAACCACCACTAAGCTGGTGGACATATCTAGGTTCAAGATGCCGGAGAGCTATAAGAGGATACTCTTCAACGAGAAAATACAGGAGAACTGGAAGAAGCAATTCAAGTTGCCCCCCCAAGGAGTTCGCGTAATAAAGACAAGCACATCTGTTTGCCCGGTATGCAACAGGCAATTACCAATGGTAGTCTATGAGGAGAACAACGCTATCTGGCTCCAAAAGACATGCCCTGAGCACGGAACCTTCACGGATATGTACTGGGGAGACGCGAGATGTATTACTACTTCCTGCAGTGGGATAATCCTGATTATATAGGAAAGGGAGTTGCCAATCCCAACACGACCCTCGATTACTATGAGGAGGCAGGCGGTTGCCCCCCTTCGGATGTGGTCTTTGCCCGGTTCACAAGACTAACACCGCCTTGGCAATAATAGATGTGACCAATAGATGCAATATGAAATGCCCGGTGTGCTTTGCCAATGCCTTTGCGGCGGGCTACGTGTATGAGCCAAGCCTAGAGCAGATAGAGTACATGATGAGGACGTTGAGAAATGAGAAGCCATGGGCTCCAAATGCCTTACAATTGAGCGGCGGGGAGCCCACCATCAGAAACGACTTACCGGAGATAGTCAGCATGGCCAAGAAGCTGGGGTTCGATCATGTTGAGGTCAACACTAATGGGATAAGGGTTGCCAATGAGCCTGACTTCTACAAGAAACTACTGGATGCCGGTATATCTACCCTCTACTTGCAATTCGATACTATAAATCCAACCAATAAGGGCGTGTGGAGGCATAGGCTCTATGATCCAAAGGCCTATGCTGCGTTGAAGAACAAGGTGATAGAGAATGCGAGAAAGTTAAACCACCACTCCATAGTGCTGGTAGTGACCATGGCTAAGAACTACAATGAGAAGGACATAGGGGAGATACTGGACTTCGCCATAAAGAACAGGGATGTAGTTAGGTGGATAAATGTTCAACCCGTTTCCTTCTCGGGGAGAGCTAAGACCGATTATAGCAAGGAGGAGCTCAGGAACTTCAGGATAACGATTCCCGATGTAATAATAGAGGTGGAGAAGCAGACTGGAGGAAAGATAAGCAGATGGGATTGCGCCCCCCGTTAATTGGCCGGTGGCGTTGGGCAAGATGATGGAGGCGCTCACGGGAAAGCCGAAGCCCTTGTTCACCAACAATCCCGTGTGCGGTGCCTCCACATTCATATACTATGATGAGGATAAGGACGATATAGTGCCGATCACTAAACTGGTCGACGTTGATGCGTTCGAGAAGGATATATGGGATATATACAATACTGCAGCTAAGGGCGGCGTCTGGACTCAGGTAGGTAAGGTTAAGACGCTGAAGTTGCTCAGACATGTTAAGCACAAGGCAGTTAAGGACTTGCTACAAGATGTATTGATATCGAAGAGCTACGAGTCCTTGGGCAAGTTCATGATGAATGTGGTTGGACTTGGCATAATGCACTTCATGGACACCATGAACTTCGACGTACAGAGGATACAGAGATGCGATATCCACTACGCGGAGCCCGATGGCAGGATAGTGCCGTTCTGCACGCTGAATAACTTCCACAGGGAGAAGATAGAGCACTCGTTCAAGGTAGACTCCAAGGAATGGTTAAAGCTGCATCCAGGCAAGTTCCTCAGCGGCTTCGCGTAATTCACATTTTCACTCTCTTCTCTCTTGTAAAATAAATTTCTCTTGTCTTTCTCTATCTTAGGTAGTAATTCATCATTATGGCAAAGGCAAGTTTATAATTGGACTTACCTGGAGTAGGTAGATGCTGGTCAAGGTTAGATCAAGGTTTGCAAATGATGTGGAGAAAGAACTGGATCTATCTCCTATTACCTTAATCACGGGATTTCCGGGAATCGGTAAATCATTGGTTTTGAAGACAATATATGGGCTTCTATCCGGGGGGGTAGGCAGTGATTTGGGATTGATCTTGATGCCAAATGGAAGTGTGGAATTAACGTTTAATACATCTCAATGGAGGCTTGACAGGATAAACGATAGATTGTCGGCGGCTAATTTGCCGACCATCGATGGTTTGATCACCATATCGGCATCGCGGCGTGGAAATGATGTGGAGCAAGCCGTTAAAACGGATAAGGGAACCCTATTGGTGGCGAGGAGGGGTAATGAGGGCAGCTCCATAAAGGTACCCCCCCTGGACGTCGAGGTGAAGGATGGGGGATTATTTCTATCCATTGATGGATTATCATTAAGGGGCAGCAATGCGGTTCAGTTGATAGATGAATTTGCATCCCTCTATGAGACTGTCATAGATGCCGTTAAATTCCTCGCCGATCAAGTGGGAAAATTAAGGGTTTATTACTTGGGTCCATATTTTGATTTTCCTGCAGTTTCCAGAGTAAGCGGAGAGAAGTGGTGGGTAGCCATGGCGAGCATACCGCGGAAGTTCTGGCGAGGCTAAGCATGGATCCTAAAATGGATGGTAAAATGCGGTTCTTAAGAAAGGCATTGGATCAATTGGGATATAGGAGCTACGCGCGGGTTTGATGGGAGATGGGATTGGGATAACATATGTCGATAAGAATGGCAATGAAGTAATGGGTGGGGGGGAGCTACCTTGTAGTCTGAAGAATATATTGACGATTTCAGCTCAATTAATGGCAAGCGAGTCGGGCAGCATAATTCTTGTGGATAACATGGATTATTGCTTGGACGAGAAGTCAAGCTCAATCTTGGCATCCCTACTGAAGGAATTGGGAGCAGGTAAGCAAGTCATAGGGGGGGAAGTCCACACGCAGCTTCTTTCTAATCTGGTGGACAGCAACTACGTTACCATACACGCAGTTGGGTGAATTTAATGAAGACGCGGGATCCTACTTAATACGCAGGGCCCTATCAATAATAGGCTACGAGTATGGCCATAAAGTCGTGGAGAGATTGTCCGGGGGCGACTTGATGGTGGAATACAACGTGGCCCTTAACAGGATCAGGCAATTGTATTATAATGGAGAGCTGGCCTTCACAATAAGGGCAAGCGATGGTTACTTGTTGCCAACTATTCTGGGCGCTGAGTTCATAGATTCCCACGCCATTGTGAAGAGCGATGCAGTTCCCTTCATAATGAAGGGAAGAAACGTGCCTAAATCGATGGTAATCAAGATAGTGAATGCCAGGGCAGGTATGGATATAGCCGTGCGAGATGAAACAGGGAGCTTAGTGGCGGTGGGCCGCCTGCTTATTTCGCCAGATGAATTGAAGGGAATCGGCCGGGGGGGGTTCATCATAAGGATCCGGCAGCATCGAGGAAACCGTGAACTTGTGGATGCAGGGAATTAACAGCGATCCTCCTTATATCGTAGAACATACTCAATACCTTGGGAAGCCTCTCCACAACATCCAGGGGGGGAGTAATGTGAAAGCCCTTATCTATAACCGCTAAATCGCCTGCCAGTCCCGTTATGAATGCCGCCAGCGAGGCGGCCTCCATTAGGTCCCCTACCTTAAATGCTAAGTATGCAGTCACCCCAGTTAATACATCCCCTGTTCCTCCTATGGACATTCCTGGATTGCCGGTCTTATTTAGCCTCAACCTAGAACCATCAGTTATTATATCCGTATTGCCTTTTAATAATACTATGGTGCCAGGAGCTTTTTCGGCAACGATCCTCTTGGCTACCTCTCCCCTCTCCAGAGGTCCGTTGGGACTTCGATGCCGAAGAGGCTCTTGAATTCACCTGCATGGGGGGGAGTAACCACGGCCCCCTTCAATAGGTCCAGCCTACCGGCATTTCCCACGGCCTTTATTGCATCCGCATCTATCACTACCTTCTTGCCCAGCCTCATCGCGTTCTCCAACAGCCTTAGAACGGCTGTTTGGGTTTCGGCCGATAGCCCTAAACCAGGCCCTATGGCTATTACGTGGAATTTCTCCATCTCGTTCGTTAATGACTCCACGTGGGAATTATCCAGGGAATCCCCCCTCCATTGGAATCGCTATTATGCTGGGATTATTGCTCCGTATATCGTGCGCTACATCGCGTGGGGGGGTATATACGTTCACCAAATCCGCTCCCATGGTTAATGCCGATAATGCAGTGAACATCACGGCGCCCGTATAATACTTGGACCCCCCTATCACCATTATTTTACCATTGTCTCCCTTCTTGGAATTAGCGTCCCTCCCATAGTTGAGCACCAGCATGTCGCCAGCGCCCACCAGCAGCTCGGCATCCTTGGGGGGGATTCCTATATCAGCCACAATTAATTCCCCACAAAGCTCTTGGCATCATCTAAGAGCAGGCCGCGTTTTGCCTTATGCATTGTAACGGTCACTGCCGCCTTAACCGCTTTATCCCATACCTTGCCTGAATCCGAGTCCAGGCCGCTTGGAACATCAACCGCTATTTTCGGCGCGGGAGACATATTCATTAAATCGATTGCAGTTGCATGCGGTTGCCTCAATCTACCCTTGACCCCCCCAATTCCCAAAACAGCATCTATTATCACGTGAGGCCACCTCAATATCAAGTCTTGATTCATCAATAGAGAATACTCGTCACGCGCCTCTACTATCTTGCACCTCAATAGGTTATTACATAACCTTACATTCGTCGCCGCCGGTTCCTCAGAGACATCGCTGACCCTGCCCAGCAATATTATGATAACATTTCTACCGCTATTCAGCAAATACCTAGCGGCCACTATACCATCGCCTCCATTATTGCCTAACCCCGCTACCACAGTTATATTGTTGGCAGTGGGATACCTGCTTAACGTGGCATCGGCGACGGCCTTTCCCGCGTTCTCCATCAATATTCTATCGCTTATGCCTAAATATTCGGCATTTTTATCAAGGATTCTCATTTCGAGCGTGGATATTCCATCCATGCCATTACAGTTTAGCAAGAAAATATAACGTTTTTCTGCATTTAATTCTGACCTCTTCTAAGTCAGATGAAAATGAAATAAATAATCTAAAATATCCATCCCTGCTATTTGATCATGCCATGTGCAATATCAATGCATCTATCGAATATGGTCCGGCGCCCGTTAACAATAGCAGCAGTGCTCCTATGAAGAACAAGAAATCTAGATCCCATCCTGGGCTCATGCCTGTTGGGAAGGGCTTCTTCATCTTGGTAGAGCTGACGATGACAAGCGCTATGAAGTATATAGTGAGTACAGCTGCGGTGAAACCAGTTAATAATCCAAGCATTATCAGTATAGATCCGAAGAACTCTATTATTGCGGCTAAGTCAAAGAGAGCTGGCGCTATTCCCATTTGTCTCATTCCGTCTCTTAGTTGTTTTCTCATGCGTGATCCAGGCATCTTAGGTATGCCATGAGGTAGCAGCGCTATTCCATATAGTACTCTGAACAATAATAGGCCTACGCCGGCCGCGCTGGGTCCCCCCCTGGTTGGCGTTACTATTGTTTGTAGTAGTGCATATATTGCGTACATCATGTAATTGATTGCCATAATGAAGCATTAAATTATTTGTTTAAAAATTTTGATCCAGCTTCCCAGAAATTGGAGGATAATTCCATACCATGCTTATTGTCGATACTCAACGCGGTTGCCTAGCTTAATTTCATAATTGTTAAGATAAATATTTAAATTATGATGTCCCCCCCAATTTACCGGCAATAACGAAAGCCTAATTCCTCACGATAAGGCAGGCCCCTGAAGGTATTAATCTATTAGAAATATTTAATCCAACATAGCACTGATGCGGCCGGTGGGATTTGAACCCACGATCTACGGCGATCCCCCCCTCAATGGATGGGGGGGCCGTCGTCCTGATCCAGACTAGACTACGGCCGCCTATAGCCCTTCTTTGCGCAGCGGTTTTAAATTTTTCTTAAGGGCATTATCCTGATAATGGGCATTAATTACACAGCTAAATTAAAGGAGATATCCAAAATTAAATGGAAGAAAAGTGTTTTCACGTGGCGAGTCACTCCGTCGTTGGGCGGTTTCCCGTTTCCATCCTTGTCTGCTTCTTAAATAATATTAAGGCATCTGGGCTTTAAACTATTGATTTAGAGTCGCCGCTCAAATTGACTTCAATATCCTCATCAATGACTTAGATGTCAAGCTATTTATCTTTATGGTATTCTTTGATGAGTCCAACATTGATTGTTCATTCCCTATTAGAACTATTTTGAAGTTGCTGAATACTGCATGCACGTGATCTATGGCTCCATGCTTAATTCATCATCTTCCCCCCCATCTGTTATCAATACTAATTTATAATCGCGTAGCTGTGGATTATGGCGTGCATCCTCGATCGCCATATTGATGGCTGCCGTTATGTTGGTTCCCCCCCCAATGGAATTAAGGAGAGAAGCGTTCGTATTATCTCTTTCTTGTCATTTATGGCTGGATATACTTGTTGGTCGAAGAACCTCACCTGGACATCGCTTCCCTTCATTACCAACACTGTGGCCAAGGCAGTGGCCCAAGTTATCTTGCTGATGCTTCCGAATTCGAATAGATTATTCATCACGGTATAGAACATACTTCCGCTTTTGTCTATTAATAAGTATACCTTGGGCTTCTTCGTGAGCTTCCTTTCATTTACGAATAGATTATTCGTGCCCAGCTTATATGCGTATAGCGGCTTGGATACTTGTATCAATGCCCGTTCGGATGGTGTCATATCCTTGAGCTCCGAGACCCTGGATATTTTCTTTATTCCAGACGAGATTCCCTTATATACTACGTCCTCCTCCTTAAGAAGATCCATTTTATACTTAACATCCGATATTAGTCTAACCAGCGAGTCCAGCATGTTTATTAACCTGCTTCTATATGGATCTATATCGGTGCTCAACAATATATCGGCCACCTCATGGCCTATGGAGCTGCCCATCACCGATTTAACCTTCTTTACGGTATCGTTTATGCGCTTCATATTGCCGAGATAAAAGGAAAGGAGGGAGCGTATTTCGCGCTCTATCATTGCCTTATTTTCCTTGGAGCTGGACGATCTGTTCGTCGAATCATTGACCATTTGCTTGAATCCCTCGCTTCTCTCCATTTTGCTCAATAAATTGCTATATATCCTCAGCATTTTGACTGCCATTAATTTGGAGAGATGGCCATTTAGTTTGGTTACCTTGGTTGCCTCGCTATATTGATCGCTGCGTATGTAGGTGTTGAGTAAATGATACCACAAAATATCTTTTTCATCCTTTAAATCCTTCAATTGACCGAGCATTGGGCTTCTGTAGTGGACGTAGAATGAATCTATTAAGGTATATTGGGGTATTTTCTCCATTCCAGGAACCATGCGTCTTTTTCCCTCCATGAATACCTCGCGTAGTCTATACCGGGCCAGCTCATCATCATAATCCACATTCAACAATAATCCGCGTTTGCGGCGTTCATCGCTCATTCTCTATCATCTCCTCCAACCTCTCTATGTTATTCATCATCTCTTCTATTTCATATTTATATAAGCTGAAGAGGCTTTTATCCCACTTGGCCTTGATCGAATTTATGGCGTCCCTCGCATCTATCAATCTTATCCTCGCATCATCCACTATGTTGTTGCTCAGCAATGCCTTGGCCTCGCTTATTAGGTCATTTATCTTCAATAATTCCTCCGGCATATGGGTCATCGAGAACGCCTCGTATTCGCTTAATTGATCCTTGTTTTGAATCAAATACTTTGCTATCCTTATGGCAGCTACCTTGAGCATCATCGGCGTCACCTCCTCCGGCTTGAATCCTTGAATCATAAGTAATGAGTATGCATAGAGTGGTATTTTGATCCTGGTCCTATTGCTAATGGGTATATGCTCCACGTAATCCGCTATAACTGGAGAGAGTACCTTAGATATATCCTTTGTATTGTTTAAGATGAAATTAGTCTGCATTTGGTTCAGGATTTTTATATCATCCATGGACGCCATTGGCCTCAGCTCGTCCAGTTCCCGCCTCAGGTTCCAACCCTTCACCAGCAGGTTCTCGGTGTCCTCAGGCAACACATATTCTGTGAAAGTCCTCATGGGAAATCTATCGAATAATGCCTGCAGCTCCTCTTCATCGGGTACCCTATTGCTGCTGCCAAATACGGCCCAGGTCTTGACGGGGATTATCTTGTCTCCATCGTACACTACCCTCTCATTTAACAAAGAAAGCAAGGTATTCAGTATCGCGCTGGATGCATTGAATATTTCATCCAGCAGCGCCAGCTCGCTCTCCACTATGGAATTTGCATATATGCGCTCCACCTTTCCTTCAAGTAACTTCGCTATATCTATGGGCCCTAATATTTCTTCCAAGTCGGTGAATTTGGTTAATTGCCTGTAAAACCACTTAATATTGGTTAACTTAGACAGGGTATAAACTAACGTGGTCTTAGCGGTGCCTGGGGGGGCCGACCAGTAGGAAGTTTTCCCTGGAAATCATGGATATCAATATGCCGGCCACCTCATCGGAATATTTATAGAACATATCGTTAAGCTTCTCATTGATGTTCTTCATCCGGTTTATTGAATCGTTGATGTTTTGCATTACGCATATAATGCTGCTCAACCTAAATATAAGGTTTTTTTCATAGATCACGTCCCAAAACATATATGATTAACCATTATGCTATGTTAGGTTCTTCATCCTACAATGGGTAAACGGTGGATCATTGAAGGAAATCATCTCGCGCTTCTTCATCTTCATGCACGTCCAATACGTCCATGTAGCTGGTTTTGAACTTGGTTTCATTCTCTTTTCCGGCAAGGATTTAAATGGGCGCTTTATTATTGTGTAATCAGTGAGCATAAAGGATATAGCCGCTGCGTATGAAATGATAGAGAAGAGAGATATACGGACTTTGATGGTAATGGAGATCTTGCATAAGCATTATGAATATGTCCCCCCCATCGATAAACTGGTCCGATGGTTAGGTTGGGATGAGGGTTCAGTTCGCGAATCACTCAAGCGATTAAATAAATTCTCATTGGTATCTCGCGAAGGGGGGGGAGTAGGCTATAGGCTGACGTATGGAGGATACGATATGCTTGCGATTCATGCGTTGGCCAAGAAAGGGATAATAGAGTCGCTATCACCGTCACCAATTGGGACAGGAAAGGAGTCTGATGTATATGCTGCTAGGACTGTTACGGGCAAAGACGTGGTGGTGAAGCTTCATAGATTAGGACGGACCAGCTTCAGGAATGTGAGGCGATACAGATTATGGGTGGGCAAACATCGTCACATATCTTGGCTTTATGAGTCCAGAATATCGGCTCACATGGAGTATATAGCATTAAGGGGGGGAGTCTACAAGGCTGGGGGGGCCAATGTGCCAAAACCCATATCTGTCAATAGGCATGCGGTGGTGATGAGCTACATAGACGGATATAGGCTGGTTGATGCTCAAGTAGATGATCCTGTTGAGACGTGGAAGAGCATTATGGAATCCGTGGGAGTAGCCTTCGATGCGGGATACATACATGGGGGGGATCTAAGCGAGTTCAACATAATGATCTCCGAGAAGCCCTTCTTGATAGATTGGCCTCAATGGGTTCCAACCACATTAATTAATAGCATTGAATATTTTGTAAGGGACATGAATTCCCTGTCTCTGTTCTTTGCAAAGCGATTTGATTATAGGCCAGACATTGATGATATAATCCATGAATATGAGAATAGGCTAAAGAATAGAACATTAAGGAACCCAGATGATGTATATAGCGAAATACTGGATGAATTGATCCATATAATGGATGAGGAAACTGAAATATCGGAGAAAAAAGTCTAATATTTGTTGTCATGTAATCTTTTAATTTATGGGAATGGTACTAAAATCATGTAGGTCTAATTCCAGAAGGGAGGGCTCCTTATAGCGAGGCCTTTATTATTAAACTGTAATCACGCGGGGGGGCTTAAATTATAGGGCTGGTCCGATTCAAGTAATATTAATAATGTCGTGACCGGGGGGGTCTCATTATGGTTGGAAGTGTGATGGTCGCCCTACTGGCTAGGACATATCGCAGGCAGCATCTCAGTCATGGATCCCTCACAACAAGCTCTAATGGTTGGTGATTGAATGCAAGGTCAGCCCGATGAAATAGTGGTAATAACTGAGGAGTGGGACATCAATTTCAGGGAATTATCGATTGCTTGCAATGCCTTGGGATCTAAGTGCAAGATGTTGTCGCTGGACTCGCCTGAGGCGCTGGACCTATTATTGAGGTATGGAGCCAAGGACTCCATGGTCAAGATACCACTTATATTATGTAGAAGCGGGGACCTCCATAACCAAGATAACCGTTAAGGAATTCTTGGACTTAACCAAGTATAAATGATTAGGCTGATAATCAGGACTTCTTCGAGCTAATTCAATGAGTAATTTAGGAATTTAGCATGTGAAGGCCTATGGATTCCATCAATGTATAGAAGCGCCTTACTTGAGCGGTTTTAGGAATAGGACTTTGCCGTATTTATTTAGCTCATCTTTTATTAGAGGAAGGGGGGGAAAATCATTCTCGCTCTTGAACCCTGCTATTCTGGCATCTTCCTCCGTCAATCTGATATAGCCTTGATCAAACCTTATTGTTGCCTCCTTAGATCCAAATACCACCTTGAACTTAACCTTGTTATTGTATAATATGCTGGCCAGATCCTTAACCGTTTTTACCTGCTTGGGAGTGGGTTTTCCCCCTAGGTCTTCTCTTCTTCAGCTCGCCCAGCTCCTTCTCGTTCAGCTCGCCCTTTATTATGCCCTTGACCTTAGTAACCCGGGCGGCCCCCCCATCTTGATCATAACCGATAACCTCTATATTATTTACAGCATCCAATCTACCCAGCAGCTCCTCCAGGTAAATCCTATCCTCGGCGCTCATTTAGTTAATATTTGCTAGTTAACGATTTATAAATATTGATAAACTAAAGCCGCGGTTCCATACAGCGATTACCCCCCCTCGCGAATTAGCATCTTACGGTGAGGATTCCATCTCTCGGAGTAGTTTCAATCCATCTTAGGAGGAGGGATTATGGTGGGCTTGCTCTGTCCTAGGGAACATGGCTCAACGCTTATAATAGAGACGAGGCATTGTTTTAGCCTTCACCATAAAAAACCTCCTGTAGGGGGGGATTATTCGTTCCCTGCCGCGGATGAGGATACGTTAGGATTAATGCTAATATGGCGGTGCTTCTCGGCTGAATCATCCTTTTTAATCGGCATGAAGGGCCCAGCAATGCGTGTTAGCATGTCAAATGTGGTCTTCCATAAGATATCGTTAATGCTCTGTTGCCTCCACGATAAATCGATGCGAGTCGGAAGGCATGGCCCTCCTTAATTCGCGGCTTCATGCGTAACTCCATATGCTAGATTTGACAATAAAAAATATATAGGGATATATTTGAGCATTACCCATGGACATGGTAAAGGGAGAGGGCAGCACAGTCTGTTGGAGCGATCCCGATGATATGCGGGAATGGTTTGCAGCCAAGGATAAGGGACTCAAGGATAAGGTAATGGACCTAAAGGATGCTGTTAAGACATTCATAAAGCCGGGGAATTCATTGATGTTTGGAGGCTTCGGTTATGTTAGGACCCCCCCCGTTGCATTCGCTCATGAGATGATCAGACAAGGAGTCACCGGCCTCAAGTTATTGATGGTGCCGGATAATTACATATATGGACTGTTATTGCTGGCCGGCGTATCCAATGAGGTGGAATTGGCGTTCACGGCATCGTTGGAGGTGCGGGGATTACTGAGGGGGGGGATAAGACGGCTATTCGAGACAGGCAAGGTTCGCGTTCTCTCTGAGTGGTCCTTGGGAAGCTTTCAATGGAGGTTAAGGGCTGCTGCTATGGGTATTCCATGGACCCCCCCAATTAGATCATTGCTTGGAAGCGATACGTTCCGTAAGAGCGCGGCCATGCAAATGGTGGATCCCATGACTAATAAGCCCATCACCATGGTTCCTGCTTGCTGGCCAGACGTGGCAGTCGTACACGTGCATAAGGCAGATAAATACGGAAATTCCCAGATAATAGGTCCATTGATGGCCGACTTCAACTTGGTTAGAGCAGCAAAGAACTTAATCATAGTTGCGGAGGAATTGGTATCACCGGAACATATAAGAGAAGAGCCGTGGCTAACCACTATACCGCACTTCCTAGTGGATGCCGTGGTGGTTCAACCATATGGAGCGCATCCCACTTTGATGCCGACGAAGTATTATTGGGACGAGGACCACCTCTTCGAATTCCTTAAGGTCACGGAAACGGAGGAGGGGGGGCTAGGGCCTATATCAAGAAATATATACTGGATACCACGGATTACTGGAATTACTTGGAAACTAAGGTAGGCATAAAGAAAATAAAGGAACTAGAGGATATAGAGGAGGGATTTATGGAGCCTCAATATCCATGGGTGAATAGAAAATGAACTTCACCAGAACCGAACTAATGGCTATTGCGGCGGCTAGGATGATAGCTAAGTCCCAAGCCAAAACTATATTCGTGGGAACAGGCCTACCGTTGTTGGCGGCCACCTTGGCGGCTAGGCTTTACATGCACGATATAACGCTTATATACGAATCGGGCGGCATATCGCACGCTCCCAAATACTTGCCTATATCTGTCGCCGATACTAGGACATATAAGGGTGGATTTATGACCACGACAATGGATTATGTTATGTCGCTGGCGGCAACTGGCCGCGTGGATTTAGGTCTACTTGGAGGTGCGCAGATAGATCAGTACGGGAACCTAAACACGACGGTTATAGGCACTTGGGAGAAACCCACGGTTAGGTTGCCGGGAAGCGGGGGTGCAAATGAGGTCGGCTCCCTCTCCAATAAGGTCATGATAATAATGCGGCAGGATAAGCGAAAATTCGTGCCTAAGGTGGACTTCATTACGACTCCTGGCTGGCTGAGCGGGGGGGCGATTCCAGGAACGAGGTTGGCCTGCCGCGCTTATCTGGTCCATGGATGGTCATTACTCAGTTGGGATTATATGACTTCAATGGGAGGAACAAGAGGATGAGGCTTATAGCAATGATGCCGGGCGTTACGTTGGAGGACATACAGGCAAATAGTGGTTTCGAGATAGAGGTTTCGGATAAAGTGGGAACCGTATGCGATCCAACGGAGGAGGAGGTGAAGATATTAAGGGACATCGATAAGTACAAGATATTAACAGGAAAGGAAGACTAAAATGGCGGGTCGCCTTTTGAGGCCCTCCAGACTTAGTTTGCCCTTTATGAATAATTACTTGTCAAAGTAAAGCGAGTAATGCCGTTCCACGATATTCTCCACTAGGGCTCACGCTATCTATAAGATGCCGTATCTCCATGCTTGCCTCCAGTTCCTTGTCCTTGCTTAATGAATAGTAACCCTTAAGACCCAGGATTTTTCCCTCCTCGTAAGTTGGAGGTAAGAATGAAGGAATTGGAAGAATTGGAGATACCTAGGTATACATTATTTGGGCCGGGCGCGATAGAGAGGTTGAATAAAATATTGGATATGCTCAAGTTAGGCAATAATGCATTGCTGCTGACGGGCATCACCCATAGCAAGAAGGTAGTTGATAGGTCAAGGAACGATGCGGTAATAGAGGAACTAGATGATGTAAATGCACAATTGATAGAGGAATTAGTCAAGAAGCATAGAAATGTGGATGCCGTGATAAGCATAGGCGGTGGCAGGATAGTGGATGCTGGGAAGGCCGTGGCATTCATCTTGGACAAGCCATTCATATCGGTTCCCACGGTTGCTAGCCATGATGGAATAGCATCCCCCATACGTATCTTACACTCTTCAGCTTGAGTTGATGAAAATGGGCTTTCCCAAGGTTCGAAAAACCCCCTCTAGCGATAATAGCCGATACATCAATAATAACGGAGGCACCGCGGCGGTACTTAATTGCGGGGGGGATCGGCGAGTTAATAGGCAAATTGATAGCAGTTAAGGATTGGGAGTTGGGTGCTAAGATAAAGGGAGAGGAATACAGCGAGTACGCGGCCACGCTTGCGTTGTCCAGTTATCAGATAATAATGAGAAATAGGCAAAATCTGAGGCGACATGATGAGGTGGCCACCAGAATTGTGGTTAAGGCATTGATAGGGTGTGGCGTTGCCATGGCGATAGCGGGCAGTTCGCGTCCATGCAGCGGTTCCGAGCACTTGTTCAGCCATGCATTGGATTTGCTGTCCAAGGAGCGGAGATTGCATGGTGCACTTCACGGAGAGCAGGTGGCGCTGGGCAGCATAGTGATGGCATACCTACATGGCCTTAATTGGAGGAGAATAAAGAGAGTTATGCAAGAATTGGGGGGGATACCTGTCAAGCTGGCCGATATAGGGATCGATAAGGAGACTGCATTACAAGCATTAACCATGGCCCACACCATAAGGCCAGATAGATATACTATACTGGGAACAGATGGAATTACTAGGAAGGCGGCGGAGGCTGCCTTGGAAGCCACGGAATTAGTTTAATTCCTATTATTAATCGGGTCCTCAAGCCAGCAAATAGGCAGGCCTTACCGCCGCATTTGGGTTGGCGAGGAGCGGTTATGGAATCGCTTAGTTAATGAGCCTAGAAAACTAGTAGCCTCATCCGGCTTATCCTTGGACATTCTCCATATATCCAAGGACTCATCCACTACGTACATTATTGACTTGGATTTAGAAGTCTTGGCTTTTCTCTCTATTTTTATCACCCTCTCGCCGGCCAGCTTGCTGAGCAGCCTAGCTGCCTTCAATATATTCTTGTGCCGTTCATCGAGGCCCGCTACCCTGACGAGCACGGTTGCCTTCAAGGTTAACTTGCGTCCCTTGCTCCTCCTTATCAACTCCACTATAGCCTTGGTTATCTTGTCCTCCATGTCCTCCATGGCTACTCACCTATCATCCTTGGTATATTTCTAGCAAAGGGGGGGGTATATTATTCCTTTCTCTGTAATTATGCCCGTGACGTATTTGGGCGGTGTTGGATCGAACACCGGGTTATAAACGGGCACACCCTCCACGGTTATGGGCACACCTCGTATTTTCCTGACCTCGTCCGGATCCCTCTCCTCTATTATCACCTCATCTACTTTGCTTTTCATGTCGAACGTAGATGATGGAGCCAATGCATAGAATGGTATGCCGAATTCATGGGCTATGATGGCCTCCTTCATGGTTCCTATCTTATTAAACACGTGGCCATCCCTCAGTATCCTATCCGCTCCAACCATCACGCTATTCACCATGCCCTTATACATCACCAATCCCACCGCTGTATCCGTTATGAGGGTAGTCTGTATTCCCTCCACCATTAATTCGTAGACGGTTAATCGGGCGCCTTGTAGCATGGACGAGTTTCAGGGGCTATCATGGATACCTCGATGCCCAAAGCGTGTGCTATCTTGATGGGGGCGGTGGCGGTTCCGAGTCCAGTGCCGGTGGCTAGGCCGCCTGCATTGCATTGAGTTAGGATCGTATCTCCTTCGTTTATTTTCTCCAGTCCATATAACCCCCCCATTGCTATTTCAGCATTATATTCCTCGTCGAATATAGCCTCGGCCTCCTTTATCAGGAGTTCCCTCAATTGCGCGGGTGTTTTGGCGTCTCCATTGTTGGATAGATCCATTGCTTTTTTCACCATTCTGTTAGTGGCCCATGCTAGGTTAACTGCAGTGGGCCTAGCTGCATCTAGGACTACCTTGGCCTTCCTCAGCGCCTCCAATGCGTCGTTTAAGGTGGATAAGGATCCATTGAAAAGAGCTAGGACCATACCGTACGCCGCCGTTATTCCTATAGCGGGCGCGCCCCCCCTGACCTTCATTGTACGTATTGCATCTGCCGTGGCCTCGGGGGTGGTCAGCGTAACGTATGTGGTTTCAAAGGGTAGCTTGGATTGATCTAGCAATATCAGATGGCCATTATGGTTCCACTCTATGGGTTTTACCTTGGGCTTATATAAATGTCTTATATCCTCTATAGATGGCTTCATGAATGCACCGACTCTTTATTTCTCAGCTATTTTTAAGGTTTCTCCACAATTGTGGGCATCATTGACGAATAATTATTTGCCTCCAGCCGATATAAATAATTTATATATTAATGCCAATAAGCGTAACTTTCTAAGTGATGCATCCTTCACATTAAATGCTTGTCTAATAGATGCCATTAATTTATTACAATCATCTGTTTGTAGTTTATGACATATGCAGTCCACATCGCTGCACTCCACCAATGCATTTATTATATCTGGATGAATGTTACCCTGCATTGCCACCTTCACGGGTTCCATTAACTCCATTGTAAATTGATACAATGAATCCATTATGGCTAGTCTCAACTCATCAATTCCCATCACAACGGATTCGGCCAGGTTAATCACCTTCACTCCCAACTCGCTTGCCAATTGAGATGCAGAATCGTTTGAAAAGCCTCTTGCGACTATCATGGGCTTTACCCCCCCCAACACGACGGAATTCACATATGCTTGCCTCACACCGCTCACATCTATTTTCCCTGCCTTAACTTCTACTGCATATTTAGTACCCGCGGCGTCGGAAACCAATAGATCGACCTCCCCCCACCTCCACGCCGCCTGACTCGATCTTAACCCTGCTTCCTAAAATCGAATATCCCAGGTCGACCAGGAGCGATGCAACGTAATCCTCAAATCTTTCTCCCATGGATCAATGTATCCACGAGGAACGGTTTAAGCTTTATCGTGCTGGTAATCGAGACGGCGGCTTCTTCGCTTATAGCTCCTTTACGTGGAGGCAATGCTCGAAAAACCTACATTTTAAAGCACAATAGCTGGACTCAGTGCATTGGGGGGCCATGAATGTTGACTGGAGGCAGGTAAGGAAGCTTGTTTGGCCATCAATTTCATTCGTTTTATGCATTACGTGGCGGCTACAAAATGCTAAATGTTTTTAAAATGCCAAAGGGGGGGCGATATTTTAGTGAGCATAAATATCAAGTCAATCCTAGAGGACGTGGGAAAAGGCGCCGCATCCCTAATCATGAGTAAATCCACAGATCCATCTTATAAGACCATTATAAAGGAAAAGAAAAATGACGTTACCAGGAGAATAGATTGGGAAGTTGAGGATTACTTGATAGATAGCTTGAGAAAACATGATGTGCCGGCCGTTATATTGACTGAGGAACGGGATTTAGTTAAGATAAGTAGCGATCCATCATATTTATTTGTTGTTGATCCATTGGATGGATCGCTCAACTTCGTGATGGATATACCCTTTTATTCGGTCTCCATAGGGGTGGCAAAGTACTCCGGCGATCCCAGGATGTCGGATTTAATTGCTGGAATAATAATAGATGTGCAGCGCGATGCCTATTATTATGCAGAGAAGGGAAAGGGCATATTCGTTAAGGGCAATACCGTCAAACCGCTCGGCGAGGCGTTGGATAAGCCATAGCATCGATCTATATGGAGCCATCCATTAGCATGGATATGTTCTCCAAGATAAAGAAAATATACGAGTTATTGGGCACGTTTAAGGTAAGGACCCTGGGCTCCTCCAGCCTAGAGGCAACGCTCGCGTCATTCGGCAGGTTCCTTTTATTCATGGATATACGAAACAAGCTGAGGATATTCGATATAGCCGCTGCCTACGTGATAGCCAAGGAATTGCGCGTACATTATTAATCCATTGAATGGTTCGTTGGATGATCTGGGCATTTTAAAACAACCCCCCCACATAAATATATTGGTGACGCAAAGCAAGAAAGTGATGGATACAGTAATCGCTGCATTTAAAGAGTGACGGAAGATTAGTTATTTTTCATTTATGGAGCCCACGAATACGTGCACGTTGATTTATATAAATCGGTCAAAGTAATTTAACCGTTGCTCGGAATAGTGTGTCTGTTGATCTAGAATTATTGCGAATTACCCTTTAAAATTCAGTGGATCATTGATTTTCATGGTCAATTCAATAGATCATAGCTGCCCGAACTGTGGAGGTCCCTTATCGTTGAACATAAAAAACAACTTGATATTAATAGGCTGTCCTAATTGTAAGGTGGTGGTCTTCACGTCAAAGGTGGTCGTGATGAAGGAGGCCCAGGATAGATATGGCTCCAATAGCTTCGACGCCATCATGGCAATACTCTACGATAAATACATACATGGACTTAGAAGGGTTTTGAGCAGAAGGGAAGCCGCGGGCGAAATCATTAAGAGCAAGTAAATCTAACTCGCAGAGGCTGATCTAGGCGTGGGCGATAAGGATGGGGATACTAGGTTGAAGGAATTCTTGGTGATTCTATCGCGAAGGATAGGATATAGATTATCGAGATTGATAGATATAGCGGAGTATGCAGGTGAAGCGGAGGTGATCGAGGTGAAGGAAGGTGATGGAAAGATATATGGGATACGGCTCAGGTTTAAATCGGAGACAAGAGATGATGTGTTCCATTACGCCTTGGTGGGAAGATATGGAGCTAAATGCACGTGCGAGGCCAATACTTTGGGGAATGAGCTGTGCAAGCACATAGTGCTGGGTTAATAATAATGGAAGCCATAAGCCTGGGCAAATACGGCAAGGATATCGACATAGATGAGATGAAATGGCTGGAGAGCCATGGAGATGCTCAGAGACGCGGAGTTCAGAACCCTGGTACTTCATCAAATATCAGTGATGGCGGTCCTCCACACTAGTCCCCCCCACTCAAAGACGCCCAGCATTCTCGTGGGGGGGCTGTATCGGGGGGGATGCCCAGCAAGCACGGTTAATTTGGCTTAAATGGGAGGAGTATTTTAACTTTGACTTGATAATTCAATTATTATCGCGCCTTGACTCCAGCATTAGATTGATTCATGAACGGGGTGGTTCAAAGCCTTGTCGTTTTAGCGAGGAGTAGCGTGCGACTAATTCCTACGCTAAGGCTGCTTGCCAAGCGCCGCCAGGCATAGCATCGCTTATTAATCGGGTGGAGAAGTAGGGCAGATGCATGTAAATGTTGTTACCATAGGGGGGGATTACAGCATTAATGCGGAGTTAGCCAAGAAATCATCATCGACTGATATAACGATATATCACAGGAGAATAGATGATGATGTTATAACCCTAATAGAGCCCACCAAGTACCCGGAAAAATTCCAGCCCTTAATCAAGGCAATCGCCTATGCTGACGCAGCTATAGTTAATCCAGTCCGCATAGATTCTTCGCTTGCCGAGGCATTGATAACGTTAGACTTAATGGGAATGAAAAATATAATCGTGGTATCCAATCATGAATCCATAAAACAAATAGCCGGTGATCTGGGCCGCAATTATAAATACATGGATATATATGATGCATTAAGCGAATTAAGGCAAATAGATCCTACTCGATTGAGTGATTCCACGTTAGTTGTGGTGGATCAAGCATTCAACGTGAAGAGCGTTGGCACCGTAGTGCTTGGTTTCGTTAAGGGGGGGGCAAGGTCAGAGTACACGATAGATTGAAATTAATGCCGCGCAATATAGACGTAGAGGTCAGATCAATTCAGATCCAGGATGTAAATTACGACGAAGCGGATTTGGGGGGGGTTCGGGTGGGATTGGCATTGAAGGGAGTGGATGTTGATGATATAGAGGAGGGAGATGTATTATGTAGTGACTGTCATGCATCCAATTCGATTAGCGGTCCATTCATCGCCAATAAATATTTCAAGGAGGCTCAAGGACAGATGCATGCAGCTATAGGATCTAAAATACGCCCCCCCATAAAGACTATGAAACTGGAGGGTCAGAGTTCATTTGTGGAGCTGGACTCACCAATCACTGTAATCGGAAATAGAGCTGCCATAATGAAACTGGATGCTAAGCTTCCCAGAATAGCGGGAGCTATAATTTTGTGAATGACTCCAAGGGAAGCCTCCCTTAATTAATTAAGTTGAAGATGAGATTCAAGTTTTAAGAATTGAAACGATTTGATTTTAAATTAATAAACGTTTATGTTATGGGTCCCAAAGGTTTATTGTCTCGCTTATAGGGTACATAGGCTTTCAGGGAAATGACCTAATCGAGTTGGAAAGCTTTTTGATTTTCATTCTTATGATTGTAGGGTGGATTAGATATGATTGTATATTTGTGTTTTTGTTGCTACCAAGTAAAATTTAAAAATAGGATAATTATCCTATTTTTATGAAGAAGAACGAGTTATTGATCATCGTGGTGGGAGTAATAGTGTTAGTCATGATAATAATAGGGGTATATGCGGTTTGGTTCTCCAATGCATCTCAACGGAATCCAACCATCCATGAAAGGATAGCGTCGCTTGATCCCACTTGTACTCAATTGCTTTATTCATTAGGATTGGGCAAGGATGTAGTCGCGATGGATGAATACTCAGTTCAATTATTGAATTATTTCAATGAAACTCCCGGAAATAATGTAACTATTTTACAATCCATATGGCCATTCCCATCGCTTGAATCCATACTGAACTCCACTCCAACCGCTATTTGCTATGATTATGGTTGGTACGGTCCCCAGCTATCCAAGCTAGCGGGCTATAACTGGACCATTGTTATAATTAATGGGACTTCCGATTCCAATATGAGCCAGATAGATAACGATATACTCAAGGCAGGCGAGGAATTAGGGTCATACTCCAATGCCCGTGAGGTGGTAAACGGGATAAATGCTATCTTGGCTAGCATAAATTCCACCACGGCATCTCTTTCTAGGCCGACGGTTATATATCTAGATGGGGTTAATCCCATTTACTCAGCGTCATTCAACACATTCATAGGATATGAAATAAAGGCAGCTAATGGCATAGATGTTGTGAACACCACATATCCTTGGCCTCAACTTTCGGTGTCTCAATTCTTGTTATATAATGCGGATTATATAATTGCCTCAGATTTCATGGGGAATTGTTCAGCCACCCTTCAAGCAATACTGAGCTTGCCAGGCGTAAACTCCATTAAGGCAGTACGTGAGAACCATGTCTTCATAATAGGCAATTTGGGCCAGAGCTTGGTGGAGGAGCCAGGCCCACTTTCGGTGTACGGCGTTAAGTTGATCGCGTATATAATACACCCTCAAGCATTTGGGGGGGTGAATCCGCCTCATTGCATAAATGCGACGTGGATAATGAATTATATAAGGCCTGAGATGAGCATTGGATGAAGGCTTTAGCGGCATCGCTGGCTATAGCGGTACTGCTCAGCATTCCGTTAAATATATTGGTGGGCACCGTCAAGATACCCATCGGAGATATATTAATGCCCAGCGGCATCTATAAAGTAATAATATTCGACATACGATTGCCGGAGGCATTGATAGGAGTCATAGTTGGATTTATATTGGGGGCTACAGGCGCTGCATTTCAAAGCGTGTTCAGAAATCCATTGGTGGATCCATTCACCATAGGCAATGCGGGCGCCGCCGTGTTGGGGGGGGCTCTTCTAGCGTATTTGATGATATTGATGCATCTATTGAGTTCATCCTTTTCATTAATAGCGATGCCCCCCCTCTTTGCATTTATCTTCGCATTGGCGACAAGCTTGGCAGTATCTTACATAGGATCACATGGGGGGCTCCCTGGGATTGATATTGGTTGGGGTAATGTTTACGCTGCTCACATCGTCATTAATAATAATAGTGGAAATATTAATATCTGAATTAAATCCATCCGCAATAGTACAGCCGCTTTATGTCCTGTACGGTGACTTAAATGGGGTCACTTGGAGTACCGTATTTATAATAACTATCGCATCAATAATCCCTTTGTTGGCATTGATTAGCTATGGAAGGAGATTGGACTTGATGTTGTTGGGCGACGATGTGGTTCATGCAAGCGGATTAGATCCCAATAGGACTAGGTTCATTATATTAACATTGGCATCCATACCCGTGGCAACCGCCATGGCATTCACCGGAATAATAGGATTCGTTGGATTGGTGGCTCCATATGTTGCCCGGTACGTGGAGGGTCGGGGGGGATCCCACGCTGCAGTACTTCCGATGTCGGGAATAGTTGGCGCGCTTATGCTGTCTCTCTCCAATGCTGCATCGAGGTCCATTTCCAACTATGTAATACCAATAACGGCAGTGACGGGCATAGTGGGAATTCCATTGATAGTATTGATGCTATATAAGGGTGCATATAATGTCGCAAGGATATAAGGTGGAATTCAAGGAAGTTACAGTTGGATATAAGGGGCATCCGGTGGTGGAAAACATAACCTTCACCACCCCCCCCGGGCCAGGTCTTACGACTATATTGGGTCCGAATGGCGTTGGCAAGTCAACCTTATTGAAGGCATTAATAGGATCCTTACGTCCATGGAGTGGCACAATAACTATAAATGGAATAAACCTAGGCATGGAAAAAGACAGATCGCTTTACTTATCGTATGCCCCCCGCCCGAGCCTCCCAACATGTTTAATATGAGGGTAGTGGAGGTGGTGATGTCCGCCAAGAAAGGAAAGAAATGGGTCTCGGAACAAGATGCTATCGAATCGCTCAGGTTCGTTGGCGCCGCGGAGCTCGCCATGAAGTATTTCGAGCAATTAAGCACTGGCCAGAAGCGGTTGGTATTGCTAGCCAGGGCGTTGGCGGTTCATTCACCCATAATAGTTATGGATGAGCCCACCGCCAATTTAGACCTAGGTAATCAAGTGAGAATACGCAGCATAATAAGGAAAGTGGCGGGCTTCTCCACGGTTATAGTAGCATCCCATGACGTGGAGCTAGCGATGGATAGCGATTTGGTGGTCGCAGTGAAAAACGGCAGAGTATTGATGAGGGGCCCGCCCTCAGAGCTCGCCCCTAAGGTTATAGCGGAGCTTTACGACATAGATGAAAGCGAACTGAGGTTTATGGCCGCCATATTTATGAAGTATAATCAAAAATAAGCTTACCAACGAGCCTTTAATGAGATCCCCCCACCACGCGTTAACTCATCATATGAATCCATTATTTCCTTTATTATGGATGCAATCGCCAATGAATCGTCATATTGATTGCTGGTCTTTATCAGGTAGGCCTTATCCTCATTCATTTCGTGAGTGAAGGCAAAGGTATTCCTGCCTTTATTTATTATGCGTAGCCGCACCTCTTCGGGCGGCTTGTATAGATCCACGGTGATATAAGTCGTTAGGCCCTCATGATCGGTCGGAATTAGGTTGCTCACATCAATTAAGGCTATTATGCTTCTATTGGCTAGGTAATACATAATCAAGGTCTTGGGGGGGTCTCTCTCTTGATTATTATCATCGCAGTAGCCCTAACGCTTTTGCCGGGCGTATCGTAGACATATACGTCTATTATCTTAAGGTCAACCTTATAATCATTATATGCATCCATAACTGCGCGCACGAATCGAGTGGATCCATCATCGCTCGGCCTCCGAGCAATCATTTGAGAGGCGCGCAGCGATACGCGTAAAAATGCTATGCATGTATTTACTTCTGGCCTCCTCCCGCCTGAAGGGCGGGGGGCCTTGCATGATTTTTTGTAATGGCCGGGATCAAATGTTAGGTCCTCATTGCCTATTTTTATTTTGATCTCTTTTTCTCTCCTCAATGAATTTCCGCATTCTAGCCTTAGCTGTCTCTCCAATTGCCATTATGGCGAGTTCCTTTATTGCCCTCTCTAAGTCTTCGTATCGTCTCTCATTCAAGTATCGTTTCATGGTGGTTATGGATTCTGGATCCATCTTGCGTATCTCATCCACTATTGCTTGCACGGTTCTCATTAATTCCTCTGGGGGGAACCACGTAATCCACAAGCCCCCCCATCTTGGCCGCATCATCCGCGCTCAATTCTCTTCCTGTTATTGCTAGGTGAATTATGGACTTACCTATCGCGGAGTATCCTATGCTTATCGCTATGGGTGGTATGAGTCCTATTCTGCCTTCCGGTATGGAAAACTTGGCATTGCTTGAGGCTATAACTACATCGGCCCCCCCCAACAATAGCTCGCAGCCCCCCACCATAGGCCAAACCATTGACGACCGCTATTATGGGTTTCCTGGAGTTTAGCATTGCCTTGATTGCCTTGGACAGGTTAGCGAAGAATCTATTGCTATCCATTTTATTGGATAGGGCCAGCATTGAATTTATATCGTCTCCCGCCGAAAACGCCCGTCCAGTCCCAGTTATCGCTATTGCAATGGAATCGTCGCGTTGCGATTCCTCTATGTAATCGTTGAGGAGAATCCATGATTCTTCATCAATGGCATTCAACTTATCAGGCCTATTGAATATTATCCACGATAGATCTCCCTCATGCCTATATAATACTTTTTTATTTACATTCATGTATAATATGAATAAAATAATTAATTTTTATGCATTATTCCATTAGAAATATCAATAATATTTCTATTATTTTATTCAATTGTCCACATTCAATTATATTAGTTAGAGTAGAGTCTCGAATTTATCTAGTTAAATCCTAATGACGTCATTAATGGAAAAATGTGCCATAAGTTCCCTCATTTAGGAGGATTACAATGATTCGCTGTTGGTTGACCATTGAATTTTTAAGCCCCCCCTTCGCCGATCCGTAGATAGGCGAGCCAGTTTGATAAATGTGGATCTTTTATTGATAGCCATTGCAATGATAATATTGATTGGCTACTTGGGTGATGCATTATTCAGGGCAACTCGCATACCGGAGATATTGATATTGATGTTCATCGGAATATTGTTAGTTCCAATAGGTCACTTAATTCCAATAAGGTACGTTGAGGTGCTGAGGCTTTTCGCGCCACTCTTTGGAAGCATTGCATTAGTCATTATAATGTTCGATGGAGGGAGGAGAATAGATTTCAGTTCATTAACTGCGAGCGCGTTGGGATTATTTCTGGGCTTACTGGATATAATAATACCAATGGTAATAATAGCATTTTTGATGAATTTTCTATTTGATTGGCCATATGTGTATGGGGCATTGTTGGGTACCATAGTGGGGGGGGAAACCACATCCATAGTAATAGTCCCCCCCGTAGCAGCCAGGATGAAGATACCAAGCGATTTATACAATCTGGCTGTGACTGAAGCGACTTTCAATTCAGTGGTGGAGATATTGATATTTTATCTATTGCTAGTATTTGCGACCGGGGCATCATCCTTCTCGCCTCAATCATATGCTAAGTATGTCGTCGATTACCTAAGCGTGGCGGTATTCATGGGATTATTGATGGGTTTTCTCTGGCTTTTCATTTTGAATATATTGAAGGGAACCCGGGGATACGTGGCTACGATAGGCATTGCGTTCCTGTTGTATGGGGGGGTGGTGGATTACTTGGGTGGAGCGGCCGTCGTGGCCATATTGATCTTTGCAATGATAATAGGAAATTACAGATCCATAGGTCAGCACTTGAATCTCTTCATTGATATACGCGAGAAAGACATGGAAATAGTGGAGGGAGAATTGGAATTCATAGTGCGCACGTTCTTCTTCGTATTCATAGGAATGATAGCATTGATATCAATAACTTATTTAATATATTCAATTTTAATAACAGCGGTTCTGTTGTTGATCAGGTATGCGGAGGTCATGCCGTTGGTGAAGAAAGAATATAGAGGATTTGTATGGTCGCTGATGCCCAGGGGATTAACTGTCGCGGTGTTGGCCAGCATACTGTACTCAATTGGAGGCACTTACTTCAATGATATATTCTATTTATCATTTATGGTAATAATAATAACCAATATAATAGCCAGCATAGCCATAAGCTACTCGGCCCATGCATTGGAGACTACCTTAAAGGTTGATGAAGGAAATGGAAATAGCGGCACCAACTGAGCTTGTTAGCGAGATTAATTGGTCTACCCATCCCTTCGGGCAGATTCGTGGTTCGTGGGCTGGGTCTTCCGCTGCTCAAGAAAATAAAAGCCATAAACCATTATTCAATATCTCGTATACATCCAAAAATCCATCGTACAAGCTAATATTGCTAAGGATATAGAAATGGAAGATAAATATGAAACGTAGGCATACATCACATTTGATATGATGGTCATGATTATTGAGATTACAGCGTCGATGCTCCATAAAATCCTCGATACCTTATTCGCCGCTATGCTTGCCAGAGTTATGTAGGTGCCTATCTCAGTAATCATGATCACGATGAGGAACATCTCAGCTATTATATATTGGCCCAGCAAAAAGGATAGTAATTCTCCAACCAATGCAGCAGAGAATGAAATTGGAATCATCCCTCTTAAAAACCACGATTTAATTAATGCAATGCCCAGATAAGCATACAATGTTAATGTCATTATGTACGAGATGATGCCAGCTGCCATTAAATTGCTGGGTATGTATAACATGAAATAAGGCAGAGGCAAGCCAGTGCTAATGGTTAGATAGCCGCTTATTAGATACCAAAGCATTACCATGAAGTTAACCACTACGAAAGCGACATAAAACCACGAAATGTTACGGAGCATCTCATGGCGCATAGCTATAGGATTAGCTTGATTTTTTATAGGTTTCCACTAGAGAGAAGATAATCATGTCGTCTTCAATGTATTTGCAACATTTTGAAGAGCTCGTTAGACGGACAAAGATAAAAAGGCACTCATAACACCGTTTCCGATCCATGTTGAAGGCCATAGTAGTTGGAGGCGGAATAGCTGGGTCGTTTGTTTCGCATTTTCTAAATAGGGCTGGGGGGGTAAACGTGACCATGATAACGGGAAAGGTCTCTTACCCATCGATTGGCTTGATACATTCCATGCTTCTTCGCTTTGATAGCGATATGAAGTTGGCTAAAAGAACACTTGAGATATATAAGTCATTAGGCAAGTGTTGTGGTTGGACATTGAGGGAATATCCGGCATATACTTTCATCGGCGATGATGTGGATAGAAAAAGATACATAGAGCTTTGGTCCTCATATGGTTCCCCCATCCAAGGAGATAACCATTAATGAGGCATCCCAATTAATTGGGGGGGTGAAACTGATGGAAGGTGGTCGCGTAATATTATCCGTCGATAGATTGGTGAACATAGCGGGCATAATTAGGCACATCCGGTCTGGAATCAAGGTAGAGAATGGATTTGCCGCTCTACGGTCTGATTCCAATGGATTTGCCGTCTCTGTAAACGGAACTGAATACCGTGGGGATGTGGTGATCATGGCAGCTGGCGCGATTAACGGTACATTGCTCAAAAGGGCTGGGATCAAGATTCCCCTTAAATCATATGGATGCAGGGCATTGCTATTCCTCGTCGGATCCAGGCTGGACAACGTGATAATATACGATTATGTAAATCATTTCTATATGAGGCCTGCCATGCCTCTGATGGCATCGATAGGAGACGAGGAATCGCCCATAGTAGACCCATTGAATATGCCCAAGTTAATAGATAACGCATTCGTGGATTCAATGAAGAAAAGCTTCCGAGCTAGATTCGGGCGAACTCCGATTAATTTGGTTGGAAGGCAAGGTGCATGCGAATCATCTCCTGATATGTTCCCAATAATCGGCGAGGTTAGGCCTGGACTCTATGTGGTAGGTGCATTCAACGGCTACGGCGCAGAGGTGGGGCCAGCATTGGCTGAAGCATTAGCGGATATAATATTGAACAGAAAAACTAGAATCGATGCGAGTAGGTATTTAGTGAATAGATATTTGGGCGCGCCTATTTCGGATGATTGGGAAATAGGGCATGAGCCTCACGAAATTCTTTAAATTAACTCCTTCTCTTGCCGCCTCTAGCCTTATAACGTCCTTTTCTATGTTCATTGTATTCGACCAAGTTGTCTAGAGTACCCAAGAAAGTCATGTCAGTCAAATATATTTCAATATTCTTTGGCATCCTCCATGGTTCCATATATTTTAGAATGGTGTTAAATCCTGGCTCTGCCGCCAATGATGATGATACATCCATGCCTATAGTTAATGGATTGAAGGTGGGCATCACTATAACGGTTACCTTGCCCTTGCCTACATTTTTAGAATACATCTTATTGGCGATGCGTTTCTTATCAAGCTCCATTCTAACCATAACTGGCCTCCTCATTATGTACCCCCCCGTTGAGTCTTGCATGCTTATGGCCGGATGTGTGTGTCCCATCACAATTACGTCGCTCTTGACAAAGTCCTCCTCCCTCGGCTTGCTATTACCATGAAGCAACAAGACGTTCTTCGTTCCCTCAATCACAATGCCCCTGCTATCCGTGTACGTCAAGTTCGGCAGTCCTAAGTCATTAATTATCTTGTCAAGCCCTCCGTCATGGTTTCCCAAAATAACAAGGACGTTATCAAATTCCTTGGATAGGCCTGTTAGGAATTGCTTGGTCTCCTTTGTGGATTCGAGGGGGGGTAATGGCAGCTCATGCTTTAGGTCTCCAAGTATCGCCACGTTGTTGGCTCCCTCCGCATCTGCGGTCTTCTTTATCTCATCTAGGATCCTCTGCGTTTGGGAGGGAACCATAATGCCCTTGGCTGCCATCTCTATCTCCAATCCAACATGCGTATCGGCCGCCAGCACCCACTTCCGTCCACCAATGGTAACCGTTATTCCCCTCGAATCCATTGTTGCATCGCTTGCAGGTTTAAATTAAATCCCTTTCCTCTGTGGTAGGTTCGATTTTCGTGCTTAAATAGAGAGAAAACAGATGCAATTAATGCAAAATTGGAAACATTATTAATCTATTGTTGTAACCAGGAAATACATGAGTCAGCAACTTCAGTTAGGAAAACCAGCACCCGATTTCTGCGCCGACACAACTCAAGGACAGGTATGCCTTAAGGATCTAAGAGGCAAATGGGTCCTCTTCTTCAGCCATCCAGGCGACTTCACGCCTATATGCACCACGGAGTTCGTGGAGTTCGCGAAGAGGTATCAGGACTTCTCCAAGCGCGGCGTTTTCCTGATAGGCCTCTCCATAGATACGGTGTTCAGCCACATATCGTGGACTCGCAATATAAAGGAGAAATTCGGAGTAGATATACCATTTCCCATAATAGGCGATCCCGAGGGAAAGGTGGCCAGGGCATTTGGAATGATACCTGAAGGCAAGCGAGAGACCGTTAGGGCGGTCCTTCTAATAGACCCCCCCGACGGCAATATAGCGTGGATGGCATATTATCCATATACAAATGGAAGGAACATAGATGAGATAATTAGGGTAATAGATGCTATACAGACCACGTATAAATACGGGGGGGTATCCACGCCGGCCAACTGGAGACCAGGGGATCCCGTTGTGATTCCCGCACCCAAGACAAAGGAGGAAGTGGAGGCTCGGTTGAAGGATCCATCAGTTGAATGCAAGGATTGGTACATCTGCTTTAAGAGAATGGAAATAAAGTGACCCAAGTTCTGTGAGGGCATCGGGTTAAAATCGGTCTTTTATCTTCAATTTATTTATTGAATTCTAGTTCTTATGTGCAAAATCTTCCAAGGCACACCAAATAAATGCATTTATGCTGTCTTATAATAATTGGTGGCCAACATCGTCTATGGCCTTTGATATTCCATATATCGATGCGCCGCTTATGGCCAACGTAAGTTCGCTCGCTATGTTGAATTCCTGCAATTGACTTCCATAGGAGTAGGCGCCGGTCAATATCTGCTCTATATCCCTTGCCACGTTGGCAAAGCTTATGTTTATTGATATATATGATGCCCATGATGCGAGGAGCGTGGTGGATATGGGCAGTGTTATTGCAATGGCCAGCAATATGCCTCCCCCCCAGGTCCTTGTTTGCCTCAATATCACTAAGTTAAATCCAAGCCCAGCCAGCTCCGGCGAGTATTCGCCTATCCTTGATAGAACGTAGAAAAGCCATGCATTTGATAGCGCTAATTGGGCCATCCATTGAAAATACTGCGTAGATTGGCTCAGGTATACTCCCAGGGGGCGACGTCACTATTGCTGCGTCCAGGGCTATTATGCTCAAGTAGAGTCCCTCCAGCGTGCTAGATATGGATGTGAAAAGCGAATTGAAGATGATGACAGGATCACTTATGCTTCGTATTCCCAGGGAGGCAGCTATTGCCCCCACATATAGTACCTAGTTTGGCGTATATGACATAAAAGACGACTAGCAGGACGACGCCATATATTGTATTATAAAGGTGCTCCTCCCCCCTCCCTGCGTTGCTGTAGGCTTCCCATATTCATCTTGATTAACCCATACCCCGCCTGCAGGGAAATCGATGCGTATATTATGCTCCAGTTTAGGTATGGAATCATTAGATCATGGTAAATTTAATGGAAGAAAAGCTTTATCGTGTATTGGTTCCCATAAAAGGCAAGGAATATAATGGTAAATGCGCGTTTATGCAAGTTGCCCCCGAGCAGTGAGGGTGAGCCTAATGATTTCCCGACGCGAGTTGGGGATGATAGAAACGGCAATGCCGGATAGGTGGGGGGAACCGTGAAGGGCAGCGCGAACGATATTGAGAGGAAGCTGAACGAAAGCATATCTAGGCTTGAGGTGGATATGGAGGAACTTCGATACGAGATTAGCGATGATTTAAGCAGCACAAGATTGACAGCTGAAAAAGCGATGATTAAATCGAATGAGCCATAATGGCCGTGAAGGAATTGGAGGCAGAGCTGGGCACAATAATTGAATTGATAAAACCAAGGAAAAATGAAAAGCGACGGATCGCCGTTATATCAAGGCTATTGCTTCTGGCATCCTCGGCTGCGATGGCCGTCCTATCCCATCAATGGTTAATAGCTGCATTATGCATTACGTGCTTGGCCCTCCAAACCTCCCAATCCGAGAGGCTTCCCACTCAATGGGGGGGAGTTGGCCATCGATGAAGCCGATGAGCCCAAGAATGGCCAAGGAGGACCGAGCAGTCCAAGCCAGGTGATTTAAAGAGCCCCCCCTAGGCTGATTAATGATGACCGTTGCCTTGGGAGGCCCTCCCATCAAGGGAGGGTTATCCCTCCCGAGGCATGAAATATGAACACCACATACATCCCATATACGGGTAAAAATAGGGGGGGCTCTCCATGTAGGCTTGGAAAAAGGTTCCGGAACCCCGGGAACCCAAGCGAGCACATGTTCTTAGGCATGGATGTAAATAGGGCAAGCATTGATGTAGCCATCATAGGTTGCATTGATGTAATTAATGTGTTTATCAAGGTACTCTCCAGCGAATTAAAATCCCTGGGTCTCGCCTATGCTATCAATAACGTTGGTCTGATAGATGAGTACCTCATATCTCACGCTAAGATAATCCTTCCATCATTTAATGATAACGAGGTGGAGAAGCTATTATCGGCGATATTTTCATCCGCTCATAAACGCATTGATATGGAGTGGCTCGACCTTCTTAGGGTAGGCGCAACTGAGTTCAGGAGATTTTTATCGCGGGAACGTAAGCTGGATATGAAGTTGAGCGTGATTGCTATGCGCAGAGCCATGGAATTCGTGGCAAATATGGGAATCCATCCCATTATAGGCATGGAGGCTCTTCACTCCATGAATAAGTTGGGCGCTATGTACGATTTCGAAATGGATTTCGATGGCCTGCTTCATAATATTGAACTGTCACTGGAGGTGAATCCTCTCAGCTCAATCCAAATAGAAGCCGAATTGGGGGGATCCACCAATATGAGGTGGAGAGGGTCATTACTTGAAGGCTCCTTGGCTGAATTGATATTGATAAATCCAGCGAGGACAAGCGGCTTCTGTAGTAATTGCATGAGGCTTGGCTTGATGAGCGAGGTTCGTCGATTCGGCCGCCGCAACGTTTTATGCGCCGGCTGTGGAATAATACTGGACAGGGACGAGAACGCATCCATCTCAATTGCTATAATAACAATGATGCTGGCACTCCACGGAACCCGCTTCCGGAGACATTGCCGGGGAATAATTTTTAATGGGGGGGGTTATTGTCTTGCTAGTTTATGTACATTTCTAGGAGGGCAAACATTAGGACCACCTTGGTGGGCGACGCCGTGATCCTCGGTCCCAGCAGTGTTGGGGGGGAGGGGGGGTCTATAATAGATAGGAATGTAATAATCGGTTATCCCATACGATCCACGCTTAAGAAGATAGGAAAAATGGATGACATGGATGAACTCAGCTCCGGCAGCTTGATAGGTCGTAACTGCGTGATACGGAGTGGAACCGTGATATATGAATCATCCACTTTGGCCGATGACGTGGAGACGGGCCATAATGTATTGATAAGGGAGAAGACGGTTATAGGCAGCGGCACCAGAATAGGAACCGCCACTGTAATAGACGGAACCGTGAAGATAGGAAGTAAGGTTAGCATACAGAGCATGGTGTACATTCCCATCGGCTCCATAATTGGAAATAACGTCTTCATAGGTCCCAACGTCGTTATAACAAATGATAGGTACCCACCCAGCAAGAGATTGGATGGAGTCATAATAGAGGACAATGCAGCAATAGGGGGCCAACTCCACGTTAATAGCCGGGATAAGGGTGGGATCGGGATCAATGGTTGCCGCGGGATCCGTGGTCACGAAGGATGTCCCCCCCAACGTAGTGGTGGCGGGATCCCCCCGCCAGGGTCATATACGATAGATCAACATATTTGGAGAAACAAAGAAAATACGAGGCAGAGTCCAAGGAATGACTTACTAGCGCTAACATAGTTGAAATTTCCTACTCATAAGGATGGTGAGATCACGCGAGGGATGAAAAATAATCCTTTCGTATTAAATCAATAATTCGTCGCGCGGCGATCGATCACTCGGGCGGATACTTGGATTTAAGTATCCTCATGAACTCCCGCATCCATTGCGGGTGATCAGGCCATGCCCTGGCGGACACCATCATACCATCAATCACTGCAGCGCCATCTATGAATATCCCGCCCGCATTTTCGACGTCGGGCTTTAACGCTGGGTAAGCAGATGATTTCTTTCCCTTGAGCACGCCGGAGGCCGCCAGTATTAGAGGAGCATGGCATAGCTGAGCCACTGGCTTATTACGTTCGAAGAAGTGCCTAACTATCCTCTGAACATCTGGGTCGTTTCTTATATACTCCGGCGCCCTGCCTCCCGGTATCACCAACGCCACATAATCATCTGGGTTCACATCCTTGAAGCTAGATCAGCCTTTACCAAGTAGCCGGGTTTTTCCGTGTATGTATCGAATCCAGGCACGAAGTCGTGGACCACTGTTTGGATCATTTTCTTACTGGGCGCGGCTATGTGGACCTCGTATCCCTCCTCCAATAGCCTTTGGTATGGGTAAAGCACCTCCAAGCTTTCGCCTGCATCCCCCCCTGTCAGAATGAGAACTTTATATTTCGCCATGAACTAATTATGAGCATTGTTTTAAATACTTATCGCGAAGCGCCCGCTCGATCCCGTTCTCATAATATCGTAGTTTATTGAACCATTATTGGGCAAGCGAGGGCCTAATATTTATCTCAATCGCTGGATACTTAATTCATTGAGGCAAAGCAGCTCACATTCCTTTTATTATTTGCTAATGAATGCAAGAGGGCCTTTTTACAGTAATTCCTGCGGTTAAATGCCTTTTTTATCTTTCATAATCACAACGTTTATAGATGTTAAACTATGTTGGGCATTAGCTGAATCTTTCAATAATTATCAGGCTGCCACTCAAATCCGCTCTTCAATAAGCTGAACACATCATCATCGGTGAGCACTGATATTCCGGTCTCGCTGGGAAACACCTCTATGTTTATTATCTTGCTGGGGGAGTCCAAGTTTACTTTCCTGCCCACTTGGGGAGCTATCGCGTCTATTATCTGGGCCCGCCTCAAGTCAACTCCGCGCTTCCTTATCTCTATCTTGAATGTCTCGTTTTCCCCCCCTATGTTACGGGAGGCCAGCTCCAATGCGGCTTGCTTTATCTTGTCCACGTCGGTGTCCACAACCACTTGCACAGGAACTACCTTCAGCGTAAACTTGGGGGGGAGATACTTGTTACTGTTTATCAGGCTCTTTATGCCCCCCCTTACATAATTAAATGGATCAATGCTTGAGAGGGCGGTCAATAACCCATCGAATCCAGTGAATTGAACTTTAACGCTGACTCCCAGTAAGTCCCCTATTTTCTTTAACTCACTCATGCAATAACCCTCGGTTCTCCTACCCGTGGAGACGACTAGGTTGAACACGAAATCATAGTTAACTGCATTGCTTATAAATGTACCTAAAGGCGGGCTCCATCCGATAAAAATATACAACTAGCTCCGCTGTTTAGGCTGGATCACTTGGTTTTGTTGAATCTCTTGCTTCTTCGCCTTTCGATCAGCGAGGCAATATATAACGCTGGGGGGGCGGTCAACGAGATCCAGTAAAGCAATGTAGGTTGGCTGTCCACCATCAAGGCTAAGGACTCACTGCCCATATTTATGACGTATTGCTCGCTGCCGATTATCAGCAATGGATAGGAGGAGAAACCACTCAAGTTAGTTCCCAGAGTTCCAAGGAATGGAGCCAAGCGAGGTAATGCTATGGCGAGCACCAGGTATATTATTACTGGGTCCAAAATATATAATATGGGCAACCAAAACATGGTGGAATAATTACCGGGTTCATCACTGAAGATCGATTCATATAGGCGGAACGCCAATACTGTGAGGATATAGAGGGCGAATCCCATTAACAACACGGTAATTACCCTGGATATCAATAGATATTTGCCGAGAAGCATAATGGATAAATAAAAGGGCGAATCCTTTATCGCAATCAATTCGCCCATGCTATACGACCACCAATAATGAACAGGATAGATAAGGGAGATTATTACAATTAGGGCAGAATCCACGTAATAAATAACGGCCAGGGGGGGATACCTCATCTGACCTCCTCCCCCCCGCCTTGAGGGGGGGTGGGGGTTCCCTCTGGGCGGTTCATTGGTTCGTGGTGCACCGCCATCACCCTCACCGCTTCACAGCTGGCGGGTGCGTAAAGCACCACCCCCCCGCTCCGCTCGTCCAGCGGTGAACCACGGGCTGGGTCTTCAACCCATTACCCCCCCTATCCCTCGCCGAGGGGGAGCCCTCGACCCGCGGTTCTTAGGGACTCGGGGATATGTAGGATGTTCATCGACCCATTCAAGTCCGCATTTATAACCTTCCCCCCCATGCGGGGACACTTGAAAAGACCACGCTTAATACGCCCACCCTCGTGGGCTTCCCCCCCGCATAGGGAGCAAGTCTTAGAAGTATAAGACTCATACACCCTAACAACCCTTATCCCCCCCAATTCCACCCCCCCAACCTCCTCAAAACGCTTAATAACGTAGTCGTAGTTCCAGAAGTTCACAGTGAGCTTATTACCATGGTTTTGTCCTATCTCCTTAGGATAACCTATAACAACCTCGCTTACCCCCCCTTCTCCTTCAACCCCCCCTCCATTACCTTCCTAACCATGCTATTCAAGGCATGTTTTAAGAACCTCTTCCTCTTATCGTAAAGCAGTTTCAGCCTCCTACTCCTCCTTTGTCCATGCCTTGCCAATAGCTTCTGCACGCTACTTATCCTCCTACTGAAGTACTCGTATTGGGAGAGTGCTCCACCACCCTTGAATAGGCACCAAGTGCCGTCCTCAACATAGACAGTTGCCAAATTAACGATCCCCAAATCCACGGAAGCCCTCAAGCTACCCTCAACTCTCTCGTTATTCTCAACCTCCACTGGAATATGGGCGTACCAACTCCTCCTCGCCCCATCACAAATTACCTCCAACCTACCCTGTTTCCCACGCCACTTAGGTTTCCCTTTAAACTTGAGGCTTAGCTTGAAGTCCTTTAGGTGAATGAGTTGGTTAGTCTCATCAATGATGTACCTATCATTCCTAACGAGAATAATCAATCTGTAATTGCCGTCTTCATCCTTCCAGTACCCTGGAGGTCTTGGTTTGAACCACTTCGGTAGTTTACCCTCCTTCTTTTCCTTGATTAGGGAGAAGAAGCTCCTCCAGTCCTCAGCGTTCTTCCTAGCCACCTGCTGGGCATTGACCTTCAGCGCTTGTTTGTACTTCTCGTAGACCTCCTTTTCGGTTCTGGCGAGGTCCACCCCCCCTCCCCCCCTTCTTGAATTGTTGCGTTCTTAACCAGTTCACCTCGTTCCAACACTTGGCTGTTGCTATAGCCAGTTCCTTTAGCTTCTCGTGGGTGTTCTTGTCCACGACGAGTTTAACTACGTTAGTTCTCTTCATTTTCTTTCCCCCCCCACTGTTCCTCAATATATTTCTTTATCGTCTCGCTGGATACGTTTCCAGCAGTCGATACGAAGTAGCTCCTAGTCCAGAGCTTTCCTCCCGTGTATTTTCTTAACTCTGGGAACTTCTTCAAAACTAGCCTAGCTGATTTCCCTTTGAAGTAGTTTGCAAGGTATGATGGTGAGTATCTGGGCGGACAGTTTACGAAGAGGTGTATATGGTCTGGCATCACTTCTAGCTAATGTTTCACAACCCAACTCTTCAGCGATTGATTTCAAGACCTCTTTAATGTATTCAGCAACGCTTCCGATTGATATGCCTCTACGATACTTAGGAATCCATACGAAATGGTAGTTGCATAGGTATTCCACATGCCTCGTTGATTTATGTTCCGCAATACTTTAAAGTATTCAGAGATTTAAAAACTTTACCCCCCCGCCCCCCCTAGAAGGGGGCGAGGCTTGTTGTTCTTTCGTCACTTCAAAGTCATGTTGATGGTCTCAGTCAGGTTAACCCCCCTAAGAACCCCCCCATCATTATGCGCATTGTGCAGTTTCCCACATTCAAACACTCATACGCCGCCCCTTGATTGGTGACGTCAACGGCTACTGTGGAAGTGGATCTGGGCATTATGGAGACTTGATTCGCCAATTTGAAGTATTTGCCGCTAACGTTGTATATGGTAACGTAGAAGTCAAAGGAATTGGACACGGTCAAGTTAATTGTATGACTAATGGAATGGTTACTATATATCAGTATGTGTGGTTCCATGGTTATGCCTCCCTTCATCAGCGAGATGAGTTGATTTACGCCAAGCATTGGTTTGCTAACTATAAATACAAGGGCAACGAATGAAATAAATACCAAAATACCCACTATTTTTGCAAAATCCATACATAGCTATCTTTGCCCATGATTTATTAATTTTTTGTTCGAAGAATTAGCTCATTATGGCCATGGCTGTCTAATGGGTTTCAATTGGAATGTCCAGGCCCCCCCGCTCCTCAAGTATGGAGCGCAAGCTAATAATTAAGTCGTAACAACCCGTTAATTTTCATCGCAATTCAAGGATGCATTTGAACAGTTAGGGCCGTTTTTTAAGTTGCATTCCCCTTTTATGCGGAGTGGTTTAAATGGCCTTAAATGAAGCCTTCCTCTATTAGTTTGTTGAAGAGTTTTTCCACCATGTTCTTAGAGCTGAGTATCCTGGGCATCAACAAGGAAATGATTAATAGCAATATAGATATTGCAGCAGTTAGGAGGGTAATTGGATCCACAACATAGAGCAGAGGAGGTATCAAGTAGGTGCCCGTTAAAATCACAGCTATTATTCCTATTAAGAAACCAAGGGGATTAACGCGCGGCACGTACTCCTCCAAGCCTACGAATCTATTCTGTCTTATGCCAGTCCAAGGCGCTACAATCAATGACATGGAGGCTATGCTCGGCATCATGGAGATCAACGATATGGCCACCAACAATGACAAAAAGGATCCCGTGGCAATATATATTAGAACATAGGCTATTATCCACGGAGATGCCAATACTAACCCAATAAACGATCTAACATACATCCGCTTCCTGAAATACGACGTGCAGTCCATTGCCATGCAGGATAACCAAAGCCGCTCGCCGCTTATTCCAGATAACGCGAATGAGAAGGCGAATATCCCTATATAGAATGCTGGAAACCAAATAAAGATGCTCCCACCCTTGCCGAAGCTTCCCATCCTAGTGAATAGTATCAAGTAAGCGACCGCCGATCCTATTGATATAGGCAGTCCAATCAATAACGCGTTAACCCGCTGCAACCTATACGCCGAGGAGGCGCCGGCGTTGATTCTGAGCTGAAGTGTTGCCGATAATAGGGATGACTTAAGCATAGCCATGATCGGTCCCAGACCTGCGAAGCTAATATATGAAGTGGAGGGCTTGACGCTGCTTCTCCTAGGCCTGGGCGATCCGCTCAGCGTTAGGCTGTATATATTGATCGATATGGATTTCATATTGCGCTTCAGAGATGCCAGGGACAAGAGCAAAACTAACATGATGACTGCCATGTAATATGCGTTGGGCTTCATGACCATGTATATTATGTTGAGCTGTGGGTATAATATGCTGGTTGATATGGCGTAGATGGCATAACCCGTTATTGTCAAAATCATTATCTTTCCCCCTTTCAGACCAAGCAGTAAGGATATTGAAGATATTATCACTCCCAAGGCAATTGCCTCCACTAAGTACTCGGGCACAACATACGCTCTTCCCGTTATTGCCATGATCATTGGATACCAATACGTCATTGCCAGCATAACTGATATATTGGTTATTGCCGCGGTAAGTATCTTGGAAATCATCACGTCAAGCGGGTCCACTGGTGCTGTTAGGACGAAATCCGCCTCTGCCTTGCTGAACATCGAAATAGAAGGAAATAGATAAAAGACGAGGAAAACGGATATGTACAACACGTACTCGCTCGGCAGCTCTATATTGGCCATGTGAACGTTGCTGAGGCCAACAAGATATGATAGGGAGACGAAGAACATCGATATGCCAATAACCAGCAGCGCTATCAATAACCCACCCCTCGTATAGCGTTCCTTTAGCAGTACCTTAACCATCTTCATTATTATGGCAGCATCCATCACTCATCACTCATTAATCTGGCAACTACCTCCTCTATTCGCTCATCATTCTTGGATAGGCCGGCCAAGTCGGTCATGGAGCCGCTCCATATAGCGTGGCCCTTATTTATTATCAAGACTTGATCAGCCAATCGCTGGGCTATGCTCATTATGTGGGTTGATACTAAAATGGTGGTGCCTCTGGAATGCATTGCATTAAGCATTTTAATGACCCTTTCCTGGGTCGGTATATCCAAGTAATTCAATGGCTCATCCATTAAAAGCACCTTAGGGTCATGCAGCACTGCCAATGCTATTGCCACCTTCTGCCTATTTCCCCCCCGAGATAGTCTAGCCACTTGCGAATTCTCGTACTCCCTAAGTTCCAATTCATCCAGTAAGTAATTCACCTTATCCATAAGGATGGCCCTATCCATTCTTCGCAAGGCTCCTATGTACTCCATGTTCTCCCTCACGGTTAACGTTAAGAATGGAGAAGCATCCTCGGGCAGATACCCTAAAACTGCCTTTGCCTTCATCGGCTCCTCATACATGTTAAACCCATTTATTATGACGGAACCGGAGTCAGGCCGAAGCAAGCCTGCCAGTATTCTCAAGGTGGTCGTCTTGCCGGCGCCGTTGGGCCCTATCAATGCCATTGCAGCCCCCCCACATGGAACCTTCACAGATAATCCATCAAGGGCCGTCACCAATCCATAATTTTTCCTTAGATCAGAAGCATCAATGCACATATACGAGTCCCGCCACGTAAGGCTTAATATTATTTTTCTGGAACGGCTGGGTGATTGGCCTTTAATGATTAATATAAAAATTGTTCTGAATGATTTGCGTTACCAAAAATTGGACACGCAATTTGATAGATGAATCGTTAATGAATGATAAGTCTCGCCCTTTCAAGGTGGGGGGGAGGAGGGCAGATCCATTTAAAGGTAAAAGCCTCATTTAATTTATGCGGTTTCAGCCTTAGGCTGAGGCCTGAGTTGTTTTTCTCCTTGATTGTAGATAATCCATCAATGCCCTTCCTTGGTATCGAGACAGGATATCCATCACTAGATTCCTTAACTCGTCTTGGCTGCATTGGCACTTGGTTCGCACGGCTATCAATTCCCGCCTCCGTTTGTTTTCATAACCCACTAACTCCACGTCTTTTCCATCTATTATGTCGTTGCCGTAGAGCATCTTCCCATCGCCCACCTCGACAACGGCGGACACCGAGTGCGTCCACTCGTTCACGACATCGACTTCCACTAAATCATCTATTTTAATTCCAACTCTCTCTCCATTTACATATATTAAATAAATTCCATCGCTGTACTTCACCTCCACGTTAAGCACTTGGGTCGCGTTGAGTTATCGGGCCATCATTTAAAGGTTATTGTTAACATAAACAATAAGCCACCTCCATGAATGGGAGCACTCCGTTCTCGCGTTGAGACTTCCACCCTTAACCCTCGATGAGTTAACGGTAAATTATGGCTGGATCCTTTGAGGGAGCCGCATCAATCATCCCAGAAAAGCCTGGTCCTTATATATTCCCTCTCCGCCTCCATTATGGATGCGTAGAGATCCTCCTCGCTATGAGTCTTTGTCAATACCTTCCTTATTGCTGATGAGGATCCCACTCCATGCGCCGCCAATGCAATCAATCCATGGAGGCCGAATTGAAGGATCACAAGGGATCGCTGCCTAAGCACCTCTAGGAATTGCCTCTCTTGGGGGGGAGAGAGGTCTCTTGTTGCGGAATTTGTTTATGACTTTGATCGCATAATCCACCTTCTCATCCCTGTACTTCAACATGGAAATGGTCCTCAAACCACAATGGGGGGGGCACCTCAATGTGTCCTCCTTCATATATTTTACCTTTGCTGTGAAGTTCCATCCGCACTTCATGCATATCAGCGTTACCTCATTTTCCATTATTCTCCTCTTTATTACATCCATTAGCGCGGATTTGGGCACCTCATCTACGGTGAAGTCCAGCCCCTCTATCTCTATTATGGGAAGCGCTAGGGAGCTGAATTCCGTGACTTGCTTTATCGATACGTTTATCCCTCCATCTCTTACCCCCCCTCGGACCAGATCCATCACGGCACTTACATCCAGCTTATCTACCATTATTTCCTTAATTACCTCCTCCTCCAGAATTGACCCTCTATACGCCTCCACTAGCCGCGATATGTTCACGTCTATGGGTCCCCGCGGCAACACGCCCATTCTCCTAGCGACGTGTATGAATCTGTACCTAAACAGCTTGCTTGCCTTTACCCCCCCATCCCACAGCCTCTGCTTGACATCCTCATCGCTTGCCATGAGGGCGTCTCGAATTGCCTCTGCCGGTATAGGCTGGCGGGCATTAGGAGTATCCTATACGGGTCTGCCCTGTACCCCCCCACGCTCACCATGAATCTTTGAAACAAATACCTGGATAGGTATAGCCCGAGCGCCTCATTGCCTTTGCTGCCGCCGCAGCTATGTATTACGATTGCTCTTTTCCCCGCCTCCACCACTATGTTGTGCGGCGTTGGTATGTCTAAATCCACATCCTCCAATTCCCTGGATAATGCGTCTAGGTCCTCCTCGTTCAAGCTGACGTCGCTTCCCGCGTATTCGTGAATTGCCTTGATTCCCTTCCTCATTAATTCGGCCCTCAACTCACATACCTCGCTTGCCACTTGCCGGAGAACCGGTATTTCCTCTCCTATCCATGCCGGGAGCGCGCCATTAAGGCTGGCGGCGGGCTCCATGTACACCCTCTTCTCTTCTTGATTTATCGATAAAACATTCCAAAGCTTGGCCGATAATATTATCTTTGTGCCGGGCTCTATAGTTGAGACGAACTCCTCATCCAACTCCCCCCCACCGCCTTATTGGTGACGTAATCCACGGCTAAGTAATGCTGCTCATCAGGTATCATGGATGCCCCCCCCTCCACGTAATACCTTATGGATCCCCCCCTCCTGGGGTAAATTACATCCCCCCCATCTATTCCTATCAACCTTCGTTCCACTAGGAAATCCACCAGCCTCTTAACCTCATCTATGCCGAGCGATGCATAAGGATGTGCTCGACTTGCTGTTTCATATATATATTCAATGGTAGCGCTCCTGCCATCGGCCTTGGCATCCATCAGCATTCCCAATGTTTGATGCGCCAACACATCCATTGCCTTCTCGTGGTACTCCACATCCTTCTCCAGCAGGCCCTTCTTGGCGCTGACGGCTATCACCACGGACTCCAAGTAATCGTCGAAGTCGCTGGCCACTATGACTCCCCTAGAGATCAATCCAACACCATGGCCGCTCCTTCCAACTCTTTGAATTAATCGCGTGACTTGTCTTGGACTCATGTATTGGATCACCTTGCTTATCCTACCCACATCTATGCCCAGCTCCAGACTGGATGTAGTGACCACGGCATCCACCTTTCCCCCCCCTCATCAATTCCTCGACCCCCCCCTCCCTTCTTTCCTTGCTTAGAGAACCGTGGTATACCTCCACGTTAAGTCCGAAGATCCCCCCCCTTCAACCTATTCCCAAGAAGCTCAGCCGTGTCCCTAGTGTTAGAGAACAACAACACAACCCCCCCCGCCTTCCTTTATCAATTCGCTGAGGGCATGCAATCTGCCATAAGATTCCGGCGTCATATCCCCCCCAGGCGGATCGGGGTGCTCCTGGGGTCTCCGGACGCTTAATCGCATTTCCTTTATTGCCAAGGACGATATTACTTGGACGGGCCTCGCGCCGCCCACGTATTTAGCGACCAAATCCAAGTTGCCTATTGAAGCGGATAGAGCTATTCTCTGGAAATCACCCGCTAAATTGACCAACCGCTCCAGGGACAGGGAGAGCTGAATGCCTCTTTTATCGTTCACTAATTCATGCACTTCGTCTATTATGACCCACTTGACGCTCCTCAACCATTTACGCATGGATTTATTTATCAATAGAAATTGAAGAGATTCCGGGGGTGGTTATCAGCATGTGAGGCGGCTCCTCCCTCTGCCTCCTCCGCTCCCTCTGCGGCGTGTCCCCCCCGTGCCTAACCCCCCCACTCGAAGGCCCAGCAAGCCGAAGAACTTCTCCAATCTATTCAATAAATCCCTATTCAATGCCCTCATGGGAGTTATGTAGAGGGCATGTATGCCTACGCCCCCCCTCTCCTCCAGCATTTTAGATGCCACTGGCAGCACCGCCGCCTCGGTCTTGCCGGTCCCCCCCGTGGGGGGGCTGGAGATCAAGACATTCTTTCCATCCAATATTATTGGGATGGCCCTTGACTGTATATCGGTTGGCCTTGAGTAACCCATTCTCCTCAATGCTTCCCTAACCTCAGGATGTAGCAGCTCAAACACCATAAAGCCTTAGACCGAGTCTAGAACCTCTGCTTTTATTGCTTTTGGCTTGCCTTCGCCAACGGGTCGGCTCTCAACTCATCACATCATCTATTTGAAGGGCGATTTAGACATATGGGCCGCCTTCCCCCCCTCAGCCTCCCACATCCGAATCAATTCGTTTAATTTAGCCATGCGCTCCCCACCAACTATGCCGGTCTTTATGAGCGGGGGGGATTGGAAGCCCAGCGCCACGTGGGCCAGTAATTCCCGCTCTGTATCCCCGGACCTGTGAGACACCACTATGGTATAGCCATTCTCCTTGGCTAGCTTAACGGTTTCGAATGCCCTGCTAAGCGTGCCGACCTGGTCCACCTTTATTATTATGCCGTTCCCGGCTTTCTTTTCTATTCCCATCCTAAGCCTGGACGAATTGGTGACGAACAGATCATCCCCCCCCACTATCAAGCACTTGCCCCTCAACGCCGCCGTCAACTCCGCGAAACCGTCGAAGTCCTCCTCATGAAGTGGGTCCTCGAAGTAAACTATGTTGTACTCATCAACTAACTGCTTTATGAATTCCATGTGCTCCTCGGCCGATCTCTCCTTGCCTTCACTCCTGTACTCGTATTTTTCCCCGTTCCACATCCCGGAGGCAGCCGCATCTATACCTATACCTATGGCGAACCCCTTTTCCTCGGCCTTCTTTTTTACAACGGTAGATAGTATGCTCAATGCCTTTATGGTGGATATCTTGGCAGTCCAAGCACCCTCATCATTCTTGCCCCCCCCAGCAAATGTCGGGTCCTCCTTCGCAAGTTCCTTTCCCACCTCCTTATGTATCTCCAAATTGGTGCTAACGGCGGAGTATATATCCGGCGCACCGTATGGAATCACGAGGAACTCTTGAAAGTCAGGCCCCCCCAAATTCCTGGAGTGCTTCCCCCCCCTCCTATTACATTACTCACAGGATATGGAAACGATGATGCCAAGCTCCGCCCAAATATTTGTATAATGGCATTTCCAAGTAATTCGACGCGGCCGATGCAGCGGCCAGGGATGTGGCGAACGCGGATGCTCCTCCTATTCTCGCGAAATTCGGCGTGCCATCCACCTCCTCCAGCTTGGCATCTATTCCTCCCTGATCCACAGCATCCATCCCAATTAGGTCAGTCGCTACCCACCTCCTGAACATATCTATGGCAGCATCTACTCCATCTTGAGGCAGGAACTGCACCTCATGCTTCCCCTTGGAGGCGCCGGCGGGGGCGGTTGCCAGCCCCCTAACCCCCCCGCTCTCCAGGATTAATTCTACCTCGACGGTTTGATCCCCCCCCGTCCAGTGAAGGATTTCCTAATTATCGCGTCATCTATTGAAGACATGGAAATCCCAGCCGACTCCGCCCTATTAAACATTTCATTCAATCAGATGGCTAACTATATTATGCCCATATTGATGTGGTTAAGCATGGTGGGGTAGATTTATTAAGGCGACTGCCACGGTTCGCCAAGAATGGCCACTGACGTAAAGTTCGAATCATTATCGCCATCGGAGTGGTTCCGCAGAAATAAGGAATTGGCGGGCTTCGCCAACCCATCTAGGGCGCTCTATCAAGCCGTTAGGGAGCTAATAGAAAATGCATTAGACGCAACGGAGACCTTTGGGATCCACCCATTCATAAAGGCCTACATAAAATACGCTGAGAGGGATAATTGGCTATCCATATATGTAGAGGACAATGGGATTGGGATACCTAAGGATGAGATACCCAATGTTTTTGGTCGAGTATTCTATAGCTCCAAGTACAAGGTGAAGCAGCACAGGGGGGGCATCTTCGGATTAGGGGCTAAAATGGTGATTCTCTATGCGCAATCGACCACCAATAAACCGATAACTGTGATAAGCGCCCAACAGGGATCGGACAAGGTATATAGATTCGACATAATGATAGACACGCTCCGCAATGAGCCGCTTATAAAATACCAAGAGGAGTGGGATAACAAGTACAAGTGGCATGGAACCGCGGTTCACGTGGTGATGGAGGGCGATTGGTTGAAGGCGAAGCACAGGGTGGAGGAGTATATCAAGAGAGTGGCTATGGTTGCGCCGTATGCGAGATACACGTGAAGGAGCCTGACGGCGCGGTCATTGATATAGAGAGGGTAACTTTGACTTTGCCCATTCCCCCCCGAAGGAGGGGGCTTCCCCCCCATCCCAAGAGCGTGGACATAGAGGCGGTCAAGCAGTTGATATCCAGGAATGGTGACTCCCCCCCCGTGTCGGAGTTCATGGTGGAGAACTTCGATGGGGGGGTGGGGGGGGAGGAGACTGCGATGAACTTCTTGCAATCCATAGGAATAGATCCGGGGAGGAATATAAAGGAATTGAACACCGATGAAATAACCCACCTGGTCACCAAGATGAGGGAGTACAACGAATGGAGAAGGCCTCGAGCGGATTGGTTGAGTCCGGTGGGCACGGAGCTCTTGGAGCAAGGCATCCGCAAAACTCTGGAGCCGGAGGCCGTGTTCGCCACCACCAGGAAACCATCATCCTATTCCGGCAATCCCTTCATAGTGGAGGCAGCGGTGGCTTGGGGGGGAGGAAAGATAGAGCCCAGCGACAGGCCGATAATATATAGATTCGCCAACAAGGTTCCCCCCCTACTATATGACGAGGGAAACGATGTCGTGAGGCATGTGGTGGACGAGGTGGATTGGAGTCTATACAAGGTGAAATTCCCCGCGCCCTTGGTTGTCGTGGTGCACATATGCTCCACCAAGATACCGTATGCCAGCGCAGGTAAGGAGCAATAGCCGATGTTCCCGAGATAGAGAGCGAGGTCAGGCTAGCCATCAGGGAGGTCGCGCGTCGCCTCAGGGTGTATCTCTCCAGGAAGGAGAAGGAGAAGGAAGCAATGATGAGGTATGCCATGTTCACCATGTTCTCGCGAGAGGTGGCGTCATCCATAGCATCCATATTGGGGATTAAGGAGGATCAAGTCCTCAATAAATTGAAGAAGGTCATTTCAAGAAAGATTAAATACTTGGAAGCCATAGAGGAGGTGGAAGGAGATGGAGAGCAGCAGCAACAGCAAGGCCAAGCCTAGATCGGAGGTACTTAAGATAATGGAGGGCTTGGCGCAGGAATTATATGCACAGATAGAGCGTGGAGAGGAGCCCGTATTGGAGATCCCGTCGAGGACGTTGAGCAACACCGTGTGGGATCCGAAGAGGAGGATAGTGGTCCTGGGACCCGATAAGTTGAAGCGTAGATTGCTGGACATGAAGGAATCCAAGAGATTCATGCAAACCATATTGATGCTTAAGCTGATAGTATCATCAATAAGGGAGGGCGTTTACCCCCCCACAATAAGGGATCTCTACTATAACGGGAAGCACACAATAACATTCAGGGTGCCCAATGTGGGCGCCGTTAGGGAGAACACGTGGGATGAGCAGGCTGAGTCGAACGCGGCAATAGAGGACTTGGAGGTTGGTCTGAACGTGTTGAGGGAGGAGATGGGCCTTTCGGCCGACGTTAAGGGAAAGGTGGTCGGGCCCATAGTGGTTAGATCGAAGGGGTTCGAGATAGATGCTACTAGGATGGGGGATACGGCCCTGGGTCTGCCCCCCCGAATCCCGATGAGCTGGACATAGTGAAGATAGAGGCATCCTACGTACTGGTCGTGGAGAAGGATGCCATTTTCCAAAGGCTAAATAGGGAGGGGTACTGGAATAGGGAGAATGCGATATTGATAACCGCGAGGGGTATGCCGGATAGGGCCACTAGGAAGTTCGTTAGGAGGTTAAACGAGGATTACAAGCTGCCCGTGTATGTGTTGACGGATAGCGATCCATATGGGTATTACATCTACTCCGTGTATAAGTCCGGCTCAATAAAGCTAAGCTATGAGTCGGAGAGGCTGGCCACGCCCGATGCCAAGTTCATAGGAGTAACCACGTCCGATATAATAAACTATAAGATATCCAGCGACTACGTGATAGCCGCTAACGAGCGCGACATAAAGAGGGCGGAGGAATTGGTAAGGTATCCCTGGTTCCAATCCGAGGCATGGCAGAAGGAGATAAACCTATTCCTCAAGATGAAGAAGAAGGTCGAGATTGAGGCCTTATCCACGCATGGACTTAAATTCCTACACGATTACCTATTGGAGAAGATACACTCGGGAAAATGGATAGAGTGATGATAGCCAGGGGGGGCGGAGGCCGTTCTTTACTTGGAGGATTGGCTGGGATTAAGGGTGCTGGTCAAGGAACGCGTTGCCAAGCCGTACAGGTTGAGGGAGGTGGACGAGAGGATCAGGTTTAGGCGGACAATAAACGAGGCCAAGAACATGCTTGCCGCGTCCCGGCTGGTCCCCCCCGTGCCAGAGGTATATGATGTCGACACATCCAGGTTCATTATAAGGATGAGGTACATAAAATCGCCTAGATTAATGGATCTTCTCCCTTCGCGGAGCGACTTGCTGCAATTGTTCGCGAAGTACTTGGCGATCCTGCACTCTAACGGCTTCATGCATGGAGATCCCACCCCCCCGGCAAATGCATTGGTGGGCGACCGCCTCTACATAATAGACTTCGGATTGAGCGCCAGGATGCCCGGTAACGGTTTATCAGTGGAGGAGGCCGCAATAGACCTCAACATTCTAATGAAGTCCCTGGAGAGCAATAATATGGCCGAGCTGGTGCAGATAGCCGTGGATGCATACCAAAGGGAACTGGGGGGGCCCCTCGGCTCCTCCGTCGTCAACCAAGTAAGGAAGATAAGAAGAATGGCGAGGTACCAGCTCAGGGGCATTGGATGAGGCACTTACCTCCGTCCGTGGACTCAAAATCTCGCGGGCAGCTTAATTCTGTCATTGATCTTCAAGTGAAGGGATCCAACGATCTCTAGCCCATGGACTCGCCTCCTAGTCGTTGCGTCCCGCCGCGTTTGGCATAATTGATCGCTTGTTCGCTCAAAATAACAAGCGCAATAAAAAAAGCGAGAATCAATTCTTAATTTATGCGAGTTGCTGGGAGATCATGCAAGAGATGCATTGCGATTGTGGGCGTAATCATAGCGGTCTCCCTAGTAATGGCCACATATGGTTCACTTCACGTGCATAGGTCATTCATTGGTTCACCTCACGAACCACGTCCACCTCAAGCGTTTCCCTTCAATGGCGCTGTGTACTTGGCTGGCCCAGTTTCTCTAGGGGGGGCTAGGCTGGCGGCGGCTGGGTTCCCTAACTTCAGGCAGATCAATGCGTCAAACATCAAGGATGTGCCTCCCGGCTCCGTGGTGGCGGTGGATTGGGGGGGTTATCTTATCAAGAATATTAACTCCTCTTCAGTAACCAATTACTTGGAGCCCCCCCTCCTGAGGGGGCCATGACTTCATAATCATAAGCATCAACGGTAGCGATGCCTTAGCGGCTGAGGTGGCGATAGCTAATGCGTGGAGGGAAGCATTTAATTCTAATGTCGTAGTGGTGCCTGGGCCGGGCAATGAGGACTACGTTGTTGCGGCGGCGATAGGGAGTAGGGTTCTACTTATGGGGCCAGCCACTGCCAGCGACCTAGGGGGGGTTAAGAGGTACGAGTGGAGCGAATTCATGGTAAGTTCGACTAGGCCTACATCATCACAATTGTTCGGATTGATTGCATCATCTTTCCAGCCGCTCTCCTCCTCGACCGCTGGCTCTGACGTGTGTGAATACATGGCCAGTCAATACAATGCAGTTCCCGGGCAAGTCAATTATATCAATGGCGGCAATACCTACTTCTTCTTAACGGGCCAAGAGTATGTTTATGACAATCAGTATGGCATTGATACTGACACGGAATATGCTGCGGACTTCTGCATAGCGGTAAGCGGTGATGTCAATCTAGGCGCCTTCAATAATATCAGGTATCCATACATACCGGGCAACACTTGGACCTGGATCTGGGTTAGGCCTGGCCCTGGAACCAGCATAAACTGGCTTTCCTCCTACCAAGACTACTACTCATCGTATGAATGCGCCAAAGGCGTGGTGACGCCCGACATGGCACCGGTCTGCCCAATAAATGGAGTAACCTTCGCTGGCTGGGGTTACTGGTGGGGGATTTATCCAATGGCCGGGCAAGACCAAGAATCATATGATGTGGGCGTGGGCATATCTACCTCAGGCGTGGGCTTCACCGGTGGGGGGGTCAATGTGATGGTTCCCCCCATCAACCATAAGCATATACGGAGAGCCCAGCGTAGCCTTATCAACTAATTACACATGGGTTATGCAACCGAGCGTCTCCTATGCAATGGAGCCTAATTCATTGGATACGGCCACCTCTAATTTCTACATAGTAAATGGGGGGGCTTTGACGTGGGGGGGGCCTCCTCGTTCGTCGAGATAGCCGTTCCCATGGGGGTCTCCGCCAGCGTGAACACGGGCGGTTGGATGGGTTGCACAAACGAGCTGGCCTCGCTTGATATGTATTGGCTGGTCTTCTATCCACAGCCACCGCCCAGCTTGACTCCCTACTTCCACGTGATTAATTGGGGTTATGCTCATCAAAGCAGCTCCACCGGCGGTTGGAGGTTCTCGTGCACGGGAAACGGATTGCCGCCCCCCCAATCACCTCCCCCCCTCAATCCTGAATTCACGCTAGTTTCCACATCGAAACAATTCGCCGTGGGAGATGGGGGGGGAACGCCCTTTAGCTGAGGGGGGGTGGCTTCAATTCGGCTTTGCGGTTACCCGTAGCGCTATACGGCATTGCCGTTTACGTTATTCCCAGGTTTTGGGCAATGTAATACCTTAAATCGTGTGTCATTAGGCTCTATTTCTTAAGTGTATTTAATGGGTTTCCGGAACTGTGTGCGTCCTTTGTTGAGGTCGGTCTTCATCTTATGTCTCCCGGCATTGGAGTTGTCGATTTGTGGATCAATTAATTGATAAGGCCTTTTCCTTAAGGGATCGAGGTCATTGTTCGCCCTTGGCGCCGCGCTATTTCTTTCTTTTTTACATGGATGTCTTGTTCAAATGAAAATATTTAAATACGTGTAATTTTTTAGTTACATTATGGATGTCTACAAACACGTATTCAGATATCGTTTGGTGTTATTCATTGCCATCTATGTTATGGGGTTTGCGGTTTCTCGAGGTCCTTCATTGGCCGCATACCTACTCGCTTTGTTTCATCTTTCTCTCATGCAGATCAAGATATTCGTAATGGCTTGCTCCATAATAGGCATAATGGGTTTTCTATTAAGGATATGGGGGGGTTCGGGTTACTTGGGTTCTTCAATAGTTCATTCGCGACTAATTCATGACGAATCATTGATAACTTGTGGACCGTATGCGCATGTGAGGCATCCGCTATATTTAGGCTCATTATTGATGATTATCGGCTTTCTCCCTATCTTGTCGCTATTTGGTTTAATCTTCATTGTAGCCGCGCTCGGTGTCTTGATTTACTTGCTTATAGTTGCAGAAGAGAGAATCCTTATATTAAGCCATGGAGAGGAATACTTGAAATATAGGTCGGCAGTCCATGCTATAATACCTAGGTTTAGGGGAATAACTTGCAATTCAGCGATTAGATTCGACTTAAGGAAGGGGGGGTTAGAGAGCGAAGTTCTATATATCTTCATTTTATCTCCGCTAATAGGCGGAGTATTTTTATCATCAATGGTCTTTTATGTCTCATTCTTTTCATTGCTTATGATGGGGGTTGGCTCTATTCATTATCCTGAGAGGCAGTCGCTTGAGGTTGCGTTAAGAAGATCGTGTCTGGAAACACTTTGTCGGAAGCTTCGCTCTTCCTCGGTTGATCCTCGCCTTGATATCGGGTGCAATTGTTGGTATATTGCGATTCCTCGCCTGAGAAAAATTTAAATACGCGTAATTTTTTAGTTACTTTGATGGAAATGTATGGAAAAGAAGGGGGGGTTGGAGGAGATGGCCTCCATAATGGATGGCCTCGGCCATCCGCTGAGGCTGAGGATAATAGCGATACTGGCGATGAATGGCTCGCTTTACTTATCGGATATAGCGAAGAGACTGGGGGGTGAGCCGGGCCTTGGCAAAGGTCCACTTGGTGAAGCTGCAGAAGGCAGGCTTGGTGAGAAGCAGCGTGAAATTAGTGGAAGGAGAGGCGAAGGCATTGAGGTACTACGAATTGGTGGACTTCAATATAACCGTGAACCCCCCCGCATAATAGTGGAACTGGCGGGTGGCGGAGATGAGCGGTAAATACGACAGGAGCTTCATAGTGGAAACTGCAATAGTGTGGGCCGTAGTGGGGATCAGCGTGGTGGCCATGGTGATGTACGCGGGAGTGACGGGCGTGGTCTTTTCCTTCGTGGTTCTGGTAGTGGGCGTCACCTCGTGGAGCAGGATAATCAGGACAAAGGAGGCGGTTCCCTCCGTCGGACAGGTAAGCGATTTTGGGAAGTCCATTGAGGAGTTAAACAGGCAGATACAGATGCTAAACGAGAGGATAAGGGAGCTTGAGAAGGAGCTCCAGGAGTGAGTATGAGGCTCGAGACCAAGGCAACTATATTAGTGCTGGCGGTGGTAGCCGCCTCAGTCATTCTCAGCTTTCTCGTAAATCATCTAATTAATGGGACTGCATCCATTACCACGAAGTCCATTCCCATGAATGATGTGAACCACATATATATAGCCGCACGTGATTCTGCGGGTAACTTAACCATTCGCTCCTATGCTGGTCAATCCCTCCAAGCGATAGAGATTAAACGCTCAATTTTATGTCCACCGAACTATTTGCATTACACTGTCTCGGAGGTCGATGCCTCGCTTTATTTGAGCATAAGGTCCAACGAGCAATTCTATTGGTGGCCGAGCTGGCTATGCTCCATTAACTTGGTTTTACTGGTTCCCGACTCGCGGGTCCTCGGACTAATATCCATTAACGGCACCAACGGATTTGTTTCGCTGAATGGAACCAAGATAACGACAGCTGGAGTGGACCTCGTCAATGGAATGGTTTATCTAAATGACGTGAATGCATCGAGCCTCCGAATATCCTTGGTCAACGGCGTGGCCCTCCTCATTAACTCCAGCTCGAGTTACGCTGCTATATCCTTGGTCAACGGCGTGGCCAATATGTCATTTACTCATCAAAGCTACGGCAAATATTCCGTATCCATCATCAACGGCGTGGTGAACTCCGAAGTTCCGGCCAACTCATCCGTGCTAATATCAGTCAATAATGGTAAAATCACCGTTGAGACCCCAACTGGAATGGAAAATTATGCTGGTACATCATTACAATATGAAAAGAGTTCCGGTTCTCCCTCGTTTATTATATCCGTAATAAACGGCGTCGTGAAAATGCGCGAGCGGTAGAAATTTATGATGTATTGAACAAAAAGGGTTTATCGTACTATTAGAATTTGAGGCGAAAAACACATTACTTGCTTGTGGTTGAATTCAGCTCCCTTAGCATTACCAACAGGGTCTCGACGTCCTTTATGGCATTATCGATCACCATGTATTCATTAGGGGAGTGGGCGGTCTCATCTATGGTCATCCAAACCGCCGTTGGCATGCCGCGCTCCCTCAGATACTTGGCGTATGTGCCCCCCCACCTATGCCCACGGGAACGGCGCTTACTCCCCCCCGGGTTCGCTTCAATGCATTTATCAAGCCTGTCACCACGGGAGAATCGGGAGGCGTTGGTTGGCTGGGGTCCTCCCTATTGACGACCTCTACATTGATTTTACAACCATATATGGAGCAAAAGGACTCCGCGAGCTTCCTCACATCCGTAAGAACATCATCTATCCTATACACCGGAAGTATCCTGCAGTCGAAGTAATACACATCGGTGCCCGGAATAGTATTTACGTTATCCACGTTCTTCTCCCTCTTGGTTGGCTCAAATGTGGATATGGGCGGCTCAAACATAGCATCTATTGCGTTATACCTCTCGTGCAGGTACGTATCCATCTCGATTGCCAGCCTCATTCCCAGCCTCGCCGCATTAAGCCCCCTTGCCGGGAGTGCTGGCGTGCGTTTGCTTCCCCTCAACGCTAATCCTCATCCAAAGAATGCCCTTCTCGGCCACCTCCACCCTGGAGCCATCTGGCTGCCCGCATCTGGTACTATAACCAAATCGCCGGGCTTGATTAGGTTGGGCTCCGCCTTAAGCAGGTACTGGATGCCATACTTGGACCCCACCTCCTCATCGCTGGCCAGTATGACGCCTAATCCCCCCCTTAATTCCTCCTCCCTGGCTGCCTCCGCCAATAGGATCCCCCCCTCCAATACTCCCTGCCCATCATCCTCCGTTCCCCCCCTCCCGTAGATTTTATTTCCCTCCACCGTGGCTTGGAAGGGCGGATATCTCCATAGGTTGGGATCCCCCCCTCTGGAACCGTATCCATGTGCGCTATTATCCATAGCATTCTCTCGCCTCGAGTGGTGGCCACTATGTTGGGCCTAACGCCGCCCTTAGCGCGGGGGTCCGGCGCATCCACTCGTCGCACCTCGTCGAAGAAGGGCCTTATATAACCTTGCAGGAACTCCGCTCTATCCAGCTCGCCCTCCCCCCCGCCGTTTTCGGGAGCCAAAGCCTTTATCGGTATCATTTCCTTCATTATCTTGATTGTCTCCGCCCGTAGCTCGTTTGTATCCATAAATAAGCAGCTGCCAACAACAATAAAGCATTTCCCTCAAAACGCGATTGGGGGCTCGGTTCTTCTTTGTCAATTACCATGGAACTATGATGGATCCCACGTCATCCCTGCCGCTCAACGCTGCCTCCAGCATCTCAGGGCTCCGTCCATCGATTATCTGCATAGATATTCCGCTCCTCTTCATTATGGAGAGGGCCCATCTATCTATTAATTCGTAGGTGCCGGCGACCACCTCCGCGCTGCGCTCAAGTATCTTCTCGGCCTCGTCTATGGTTGCCCTGCGTATCTTCTTGGCCTTAGGATCCTTTGCGGGATCGGATTCGTATAATCCATCAACGTTAGCGCAGTTCAATATCTTGCGTATCCCCCCCAAGTACTCCGATACAAGCGTGGAAACCATTGTTGTAGATTGACCGGGCTGTAGTCCACCCATTACTACTAGGCCGCTGTCCAGCCAAGCCTCCCCAGCCTCCTCCAGGCTGGTCACCACCCTGGGATGGACTGTGCCTCCCCCCCTAGCGTTTATGGCGTATATCAAGAGCAAGGCATTTAACCTGCTTGCCCCCCCTATGCCTAACATATCGTTTGCCGCCTCGCTTAGCGATAATTGCCTTCCCGCCTCTATGTATCGCCTCGCGGTGTCCCCCCCGCCCGTCACTATGGCTAGCCGCATCCCCCCCCTCTCCTTGGCTGCCAAAATTATATCTATATATCTCGAAATGATATCGACTGAATTGAATATTCGGCCCGACATCTTTATTGTGATGGAATCCACGGTCATGATTGCGCCGGCCGTTTTTAAAATATAGCTGGACAAGCTATTGTTCGGCTCAGCATTGGAATTCAGTCTCATTTAAGGCCGAAACACGGCTCATTAATGCAGCCTTCATCCATGGACGCGTTTACCTCGGTTTCCTGGTTTGGATTTCTTATCTTTCAGGGTAGGGAGGATATTGAAGATAAAATTAATTATTTGTGATAAAATTAATTATTTGTTTTTGAGAGGGAATTGGTTGTTTTTCCTTAGGGCTCGATTTTTCCTATCGACTTTCTTATTGTCTTTCCATTGGGGCACTTGAATAGTCCTATTACGACTCCCTTTCTACCCTTTGGTGCAAGGGTCCATACCTTTATTGGCTTTAGTTTCGTGGTGCGTCCATCGCATTCCACGTCGTATTCTTTCTTTTGGTAGTCTTGTAGATTGACCGGCATATCTGGTCGCACTGCTTAATTGTATTCAGGTATATAAATGGTTAATATGATTTAAATGGTGAGAATCAATCTATTAATTCTCTTTTTGCAATGATTTAATGGACAATACTGCATTTTCTCTATTATTAATAGCAATATTTTTATTCTTTGCTTTATTTAAAAATTGTGATGAAAGGCCCAAGCGCGGACGATAAGATGAGGAAGCATTACATCTATGGGCTAATGCTGATTCTTGCCTGCAATCGGCTAGGGAAACATTTATTAACCCATGTGTAGGAATCACGCTTGAACGAGGCGATTTGAACGGCGGAAAGAAGACCGTATGGGCGAAGAGGCCCACCGAGGCGAAGAAATTTACCCAAGCCCGTTAATGAGGGCGACGTAGTGGAGGTGGAGGTCGTCGAGACCTCCAGGAAAGGGGGGGATGGGGGGGTTGCGAAGGTCAACGGCTTCATAATCTTCGTCCCCAACACTAAGCCGGGAGATAAGGTCCGCGTTAAGATCTCCAAGGTAGGCCGATCCTACGCTGTGGGAGAGGTCTCCTCGGAGGAGCCAACCGTCAACGCGGGCGCTTCTCCTCAAGCAGAGGACGAAGAGGAAGACGAGGAGGAAGACGAAGAGTAACCTTCATCTCCGCGATCATAAAAATAATCCGCTATCTATTCCCGCTCCTAAAGTTTAAATACCTTAGTTTAGGGAAGTGCTGCAGTGATGACCACTTCTGATGATGACGATGGATGAAATGGCCATGCCCCCCCAGACTGATGGAGTGAAGGTTTTTTATCTTATTTTCGGCCGTTCATGGATATTCCTTGAACTCGATAGGGCTATAGTGGCCATTGTTCCTCAGGGATCGGCGAGTAATAGACTTCATAGTTAGGATGGTTATCTTTCCATGCCTCGATTATGTTTCTTAGATGGGAATTCTAGTTAGATGCTTTGCTATAGCTCTTCAGCGAGTTTTCCACTATTGATTCGCTGCACTCCTCTACATCTTCTATTCCCAAATTAATTAACCTATAGTTGATTGAATTAATTTTAAGCAAGTTCAAATCAGCCCAGAGAACTCTAACCAAGTATTCATCCAGTGTTTTCGCATCCAGTTTGATCAATGGAGTGGAATTATGGGATAAGGTAGCGATTCCTCCATCCATGCTTATTTCCATGTCATTCGCGGTGAGCAACTGACTCGCTTGTGGTCGCTGCATGAATGCATTGACATATGCAGCCCCCCCGCGCGACAGCGCTATTGGAACTATATCGCTGGCGGTGGGGGGGGTTCTATTGGTTCCTTCCCTCAATATGTTTATGTACGCATCCGCCACGTCTTCAAGCGGCGTCTTGGCCACATCTACTGTGAAGTATATTATTAATTCCATCCCGGCCTCCACATCCACGGAAACCACGTCTTGCTTAAGCAATTCCTCAAGGGATTTAGTAGGATTATTGTATTCATAAGTTAATCCCACGTATTTTCTCACGGATTGTTTATTGAGGAAAACCACCCGCTCATAAATGCTGCCCAACGCGGCATCCTTGCATGTGATTACTATGCTTCCATCGGAGTTACTTATCTCGACGCAGTCCTCGAACTCCTCGAATCTGATGCTGTTTATTTGCAGCCTATTTTGCTGGGCAACATTAAATAATTTATTCAATTCATTTGTGGATATGGTATACTCAAGATGCCTTCCATCCGCCCTATAGTCGTATTGATCAAATGGATATGATTCAATGATATCCATTAGGGTGAGCTTATCAATCCTTTTCGTGAACATGGATCTTTGTATAAATGCATCCTTTATCAAGTCCTCCGTTACCTGAAGCAGCCTTATCTTGATTAGTACTTGTTCCATATTTATATTAATTGAACGCTATAGGAAGTTTTAAAACTAATCGCCCACGGATGGCTCAATGATAGATCGCCGCTCCTTCGAGGAAGTAATGGAGTTAGCCATTAAAAAAATGAACGGTGCGGGGCCGCTGGTGCGAGTTACCATGAAGGATGCAATAATATTGGGCGATCTTCATGGCGATTTGCACACGCTCGAATCCATTTTGGAGAAGTACGGCGATGGCCATCCAAGGTACGTGGCTCTTGGGGGGGACTACGTGGATAGGGGCGAGTATCAAGTGGAGACGCTCTACAAGGTATTGGAACTCTTCGTTGATGGTTCCCTGATTCCATTGAGGGGGGGGAATCACGAATCCAGGCTAACCAGCTTCGATTATGGATTCGCTGAGGAAGCAATGCATTACTTGGGAGGTGATTTGTTCAATAGGGTGTTAAGCGATCTATTTCCACGGCTGCCCTACGCGGCTGTATTGAATGACTGCTTGTTCTTAGTGCATGGCGGGGGGGTGCCCAACCGATTCCAAGCCTTGCAGATATAGAGAAGCTTCGCATGGGAGACGCGGATCCGGCCGATCCAGTGGCATTTCAGCTGTTATGGAATGATCCGGCCGAAATAAAGGGGGGGTACGCGCCTAATCCAAGGGGGGGTCCAGGCATATACTTATTTGGAAGCGATGTCACGGAGAGCTTCTTGAAGATCAATCACTTATCTGCAATAGTGCGGGGGGGCCATGAATCTTCGCGGAGGGCTACGAATTGTATCACGATTCAAAGGTGATAAGCATTTTCACATCGAAGGGAGGCGTTTATAGGCAAACAAAGCCCAAGGTGCTTCGAGTGGTGGATGGCGAGGCTGAGATAATCGACGTGGAGACTTCCCAAGTCATCAAAAAGATGGCCCTCGCCCAGCGGGAAGAAGAGTCATCTCAAGCATAGAGCGGATTAATTTAGAAATATTAAGGGATTCATTGGAGTACTTCACTGGAATTCCTTTACGTATATATTAGTTAATGGCCTGAATCCGTACTTCTTATAGAAGTTCACAGCTATTTGGTTCTGGGCGGGGAACTCGGCGGATATCAATTGAGCCCCCCCTTGGATTTCAGGAGAGCTATGGCCTTATCCATCATTTGCTTTCCAACTCCTTTCCTCCTCCACTCCGGCATCACATAGAAGTCCGTTATGACGCCCTCAATAGATGGCTCGTAGAACAGCCTCCTCCTGATCTCGGCCACCACTATCCCAACCACATCCCCCCCGGAATCGGTCTCAGCTATCATCAATAGCTTCCTGTCCTTATTGGAGGAGCACTCCTCCAAATATTTCTTTGCTTGTTCAGCCGCATCGTTGCTCACCTTAAAAAGCGGATCGAATTCCTCGTTTAATCGCTTGAGCCTGACCACCAGATCGACCATTTTATCCATATCCTTCTCGCCCGCTTCCCTTATGGTTATCATTCACTTCACCTCTACCAACAACTCCTCCGGTATCTGCTTTATAAGGCCTATCTTCATCAATTGATCTAGGGAATTCCTCGATGAGTTTATTATGTTCTTGGCCCTCTCGTACTCCTCGTTCCTAGTCGTACTCCTCCGCGCCACTCCCACCTCCACGGCCTTAACCGCCGCCGCAGCGGCAGCCCTCGGATAGATCTCCCACTCCGTCATGCTGGGAATTATGTAATCCTCATTTATTCCCCCCCTCTCCTCCGCATACCTGGCCAGCTCTTGGGAGACGGCTATGATCATTTCGTCAGTTATGGTTCTAGCCCTCACATCCAAGGCTCCTCTGAACACCGCTGGGAATATCAAGCTATTATTGACTTGGTTTGGATAATCGCTTCTTCCGGTAGCCACTATCCTGGCCCCCCCCGCCTCCTTCGCTTCCCACGGCCACATCTCCGGCACTGGGTTTGCCAGCAGGAACACTATTGCATCCTTATTCATGGCCCTAACCCACTCCTTCTTTACAACGCCCGGCCCTGGAGTGGATGCCGCTATCAAAACGTCTGCTCCGCTGACGGCTTCCTCCATGGTCTTCGCCCGTCGGGAGTTAGTCTTCAACGCCAAATCGTACTTCCATGGATGGCTCAACATCAAGTGATCCATATCGTCTCTCTCGGCGTGCAGCGGCCCCCTTGCTATCGACTAGTATTATGTTGCCAGGCTTGGCGCCCGCCGTCATTAAGAGCCTGGCGGTGGCTATGTTGGACGCCCCCGCTCCATATAGCACAATGGTTGTATCTTCTATTCTTCTATTAGTCAGCTTCAATGCATTGTATAACCCAGCCAAGCTGGCCCCCCCGGCCGTTCCTTGCTGATCATCGTGCCACACAGGTATAGCCAGCTCCTTCCTTAGGGTATCCAATAAATAGAAGCATTTGGGGGGACTCTATGTCCTCCAGGTTTATGCCGCCGAACGCTGGCTCTATTGCCTTGGCTACCTGCACGAACTCCTCTTGCGTCTTGGCCCTTATGGGCATCGGTATGGCATCCACTCCGCCCAGGTACTTGTATATAAGGGCCTTCCCCTCCATGACCGGCATAGCGGCCTCCGGCCCGACCTTTCCTAGGCCCAGCACCCTGGTTCCATCAGTTAACACCACTATGGCGTTCCACCTCCAAGTTAAGTCGAAGGACTTATCAGGGTCCTTGGCTATCTCGAGCGAGACCCCAGCCACGCCGGGAGTGTAGTATATTGAGAAGTCCTGTAAGTTAGTCACGGGAACTTTCGGAATGGCGGAGATCTTTCCGCCGAATAGCTTGGCCACCTCTATTGATACCTTATACCATGACTTTGTCTTGTCGGCACTCATTGACAAACATACAATTAAGTGGATTAATATGCTTTTCGTTGATCGACGCAATAATAATAATCAATAATCGATAATCTTTCAAACCAACGCCATCTCCAGCTTATCGATCAGCTCGGCAATTGTGGCGGAATTAAGGCCCTTGTTGTTGAGTATTATCACGTCTATTCCCCCCCGCAGCTGGGCGAACCATTTATCATGGGTTATCAAGATGACCCTTCCATACTTCTTAGCCATGTTTATAGCCATGGCTGCTATATCCGAGTCAGGCCTTGGATCGCTTATTATCATTATATCCATTCCCTTAATGGCTCCAATCCGCTCGGCCTCCCTCAGCAATTTGCCTATATATATGGCGTTGGCATCCACCACCGCGAGTACTCCATGGAAATCACAGCTGAGCCTACCCAGGCTGGAGGCTGCATCGATGTATTTGCCCCCCCGCTTAGCGTGGACGTATGGCTTGATCTCCACAATGCGAGCACCCATTACCAACTTTACCCGAGGCTTCATGTAATGCAGCCTCTGCAGCAGCTGTCCAAGGGCGTACCTTACAGGTTTAGTCAGCCTCCTCCTACGGCACTCGCACACCACGAATAACTCATCGTCCGGGAGGACCTCCACGTAGATCCTTTTCAACCCCCACCTCCGCCACGGCGAGCTTGAGGGAATCCACCGATTTAATGCAATTATAACATTATAAAAAACATAGCGGTTAATTCATAAACTACCCCATCTTTACGAACTGGGTCTCTGGTGATAAAGATGAAAACTGGCTCTACATGGGAAAATAATGGTATTCCATCCAACGCCCCCATGCATTGCATTAATGGCTTGCATTCTAAGGCATCGCGAAATCAGAGGCAGGTTGACGCTCTCCTCTGCATCATCAATCAAATCGACTCGGAATAGATATACCGCGTGCTTCGTTGGCATGATGAAACTTCTCAGCCTTAATGAATTAATTCCATTGTATTTAGGCAGTTATTCATAGCTTATCTCCATTTCCATCAAGTCCTTGCATGGACTGTTTTATGGATGGCAAAGGATAGTGGTCCCCTTCCTTCAGGGTAGGGAGGGAGGTCAAACGAGAGAAGGTGGTAATTCATGATGCTATTAAACCAGATATATGTCAAATATATGTGCGAGTTGATCATTGAATATATCGTTCAATTAATTACTTCTCATCCTCTATGTTATTTGTTGTGTTTTTATCCATTATTATAATGTATGGTATGGAGTCCACCATTAATACCAGGAGCGGTCCATCCCACATTATGAAATCTATCTTTTTCTTAAAATCCTCCAACAAAGCGTACTTCTTCTTTATATAAGCTATGGCCTCGTTTATTATCAACATTTCTGTGTTTTTGCTTGCCTTATAGTAAATCCTTGCATTGAATATCTCCTGTCCGCTTGAATTCTTGAATACTATCTCCTTAAATGCCTCATTGGAGGGAAGAGGGTCTTCTCCACTGTAATTCTTGGTCACCGCACTCAAACTCATCAATTCACGCCTAAGCGATGCCAATTCCGTATCTACATATGCTCTCAACTCCTTAGAGTTCCTGAAATGCTTGACGATAACGCGCATTTACCTGTTCAGTTCTATCAATGTTTAAAAAATTTGCCTATACCCTCAAACTTCCCAATAACGCACCACCACATTCAAACAAGATAATTCATTGAATGCAAATAATAAAGAATTAACATGAATTATCAAAGGAATGGACCAATCCCAGGCCTAAGGCCAGCTCAATTACGGCATTAATGGTTTTTGGCGGACCCGGTGGGATTTGAACCCACGACCTACGGCTCCGAAGGCCGCCGCTCTGATTCCATACTGAGCTACGGGTCCAGGAGGTTAGCTTCTGGCTCGTATTAAGTTTTTCCAGGGCTCCTTCGGCATGGCTGGATCACGGCATGGCCCTCCAATGCTGGATTACTAATGGGAGGGCTCGCCTGAAGTACTCCCTGAAGCTCGGCAGCTCCATGAGGGGGGGACCAACTATCTCGGGCCGGCACTCCCCCCCTAATTGCTTTATGGCCTTATCCATTATTACGCCGGGCGCCAGAATCAAGAGAAGCAAGCTTTTAGGGCACTTGCTCCTCACGTAACTGGAGAGAAGCGGCTCCCCACTCTCTATAAAGGATACATCTGGCTTTAGACCTCTTAATGTGAGTGGCTTATTGGATCCATGAACAGCTACTAGATCAACTCCCAACTCATTAATGAAATCCACGAAGCCAGGCCACTCCATGAGCGGTGGGACGCCGGACGCGCATGCAGCCTCCGCCCTCTCATAATCGGCTCCCCCCCTGGCCACGTAGAGCGGAATGCCGTAGCCAGGTTCCAAGCATTGAAATGAGTATTGGATTTTAAGGGACTCGGCGAAATCCGCCACCGCCCTCAAGTACCGAGGATCCCTCGAACCGTGAAGTATTATCCTAACCGAAGAGGCTGGATAAGCCACCCAAGGCCTCCTCCTCTCCCTTTTCCTCCTTCTTCTCCTCCGCCTCCTCCTTCTTCTCCTCAGTCGCTGGGTTCGCCGGCTGGGCTTGTTGCGGAGTTGAGACTTGTATGCCGAGCTCCGGCGCCTTGCTCGCTATTGCGGATGCCAAAGCATTCGCCTGCGCCTCCGCCTTCGCCAGTATCGGCGCCGCGGATTCTTCCGTGAATATCAACGCATTCACAGCCAAGTTAATGGACTCCGCCACGGCCTTCCTTATGTAGACCGGCATCAATTCGGGCAGCGGATAGACGGCATTGACGGCTAGGTTATACGCTTGAGCGGCGGATGCCTCTATTAGCTTTCTATACTCCTCAGCATTCGGCATCAACTCCTCGCCGCGGATCACATACTTGCCCCCCCTCACTATCGCTGCCTTGATCCTTATCGACTCGAAGACGGGCTTTATGTTGAGCAGCCTTAATATGTCGGCTAGATCTGCGCTTATCTTATCCCCCCCAGCCTTAGCCACGACCGTATCCTTGGCAACCCATATCTTGCCATCCTTGATCTGGGTTGGCACCTTCATCTTGCCGAACCTACTGAGCACCGGACCTGGATTAATGCCGGTATTGCCTGCGGGAATGGTCAGCTCGAATTGCGCTATGTCGCCATCCTTGGCAAACCTCCTAACTCCGTTTCTAGCAATGAATCTATTCAGCTCAAATGGATTCTCATTGGTGAACAACAAGCCTATCTCGCCCCCCCTTAAAAGCTGAGCCACTTCATCGCTTACACCACCATATGCCTTTTCCATGGCTATCTTAATCAACGTTCCCTTGACGACCTTTATCTTGGAGTTACCCCCCCTCAACAAGTATCTATACTCCTTGAGAACCCTATTCGGCAACTCCTTCAAATCTATCAACATGATAGTCTCATACCTTTGAAGGTCCTCCACCAACTCGTTCAGCGTATCTACCTTATGCTTTGGATACGGCTTGCTCCTAACATATCTATGGCCGCTCACTGCAGTGGATGAAGCCATAAAATGACCCATAACTTACTCCTAATAAAATTTTCCGCAAAGGCATGCCGAGTAAATGAAGATGAATAGCTCCGTTTTTCATAAGGTAAAACCGTGTCCAATTTTTGGTAACGCATATATAAATCTTATCCTTGTTGTTTTTCAGGTAAAGGAAAGCAAGTTATTAGTCAAGATAAATTGCGTGTCCAAAAATTGGTAACGCAATTATTTGCCATTCTATGATTCTGGAGCATCGTGACCCGTGTCTGCAGCGAAGCGTGGTGGTGACCTTAATCGCGGTTCTCTAACGGTGGAAAATAATGAAATCGTTTAATTGAAGCATTGAAGCGTTGAAGTTTTTGGTTCACCGGTGTGGGAAGGGGGGGTCATGTCTGGGCCAGTTGGTGGGGGGGGTCCCTCCATTAGGGGGGGGTTGGGTTTTTGGCATTCTATTTTGTCTATGTCATCAATTGCCCTATAGCTGATTTGACGATGGAGTTCAACAGTTCCCAATTGGCTCCCACGAGCTCTGAGAATGCCGCCATGTAGATGTTCATGGCTATTGTCATGGATGCCGCGGCAATTCTGCCAAGCTCCGCCGCCGCATGGCAATTCCTTCGGAACGCAGCCTCTATCAATGAGCTCCACATCCTCAATAGGGATTGCGCCTCCGTGGGATTTGGCGCAAGCATTAATTCGATGTAGGCTATATATCTCCAGTAGTTGGAATCCAGGGGACCTCTGGCGGCTTTTTTCAATGCTTCCTCAAGAAGACCCTTGCAATCCTCGTTGTCCACCCCAGCGCATGCCTCACTTGCCAGCTCGGATGTCTGGCCTTCTATGGCTTTTATCGCGTCGCCTTCTATTTCCAGCCTCAGCTGAGAGGCATTCTCCAGCACGCGTAGCAAGTCCGCCATGCGTTCATAGTTTGTCAATATTATTTCCGTTTTTCCATTATTTCGGCAGCTTGGCTAACCAAGGGTAATTTTTTAAACCCAGCAAGGATCGATCCTATACTTACGAGGTATGTAGATCTCAGCTTCGCCGCATCATCTATTTTTCAGGGCATTGCAGTGCTCCAGCGGAACTGCATGTCATTATGTTAATCCTGGATATCGATTTATCAATAAGATCATCATTACTAGTTATCTATCAGTGTAGATTGATGAGGGGGGGGTGTTCTCCTTAATTATCGCGTAGTAGGGCGTCTGGGGGGGCGGCGGGATCAATGTTTAAATATAGTATCTATTATAAGGCAATGTGGATATAGAGGTATTCGTCCATCCAACGTGCTCCACGTGCCATGCCCTGCTTCAACGGTTGCATAGGTGGGGGGGTCTCATCGATAAGGTGCGCATAATCGATACGTCGAAGGACCCATACGTTGCGATTGAGAAGGGCGTTAGATCTGTTCCCAGCATCTTCATAAATGGAGAACTGGCATTCGCCGGAGTGATGGATTTCGAGGAAGTCAGGAGCGCGTTGCTGGGAAACGCTCCGATGCGTTCCTCATCGCCAAGCGAGAACGAGTTGGTGCAAGCATTCATGCGTGGAGTGCTGGACTCGGTCGCCACAGCATTATGGCTTTACGTCAACGAGGATTGCGGCGCGTTTCTCAGGGATGGGGGGGCGACGCTTAAGGCAATGATGGGAATAGGCGATGAAGAACTCGGCAAATTCGAGGCCATTGTTCAAGGCATGAATTGCGCCCAACTGGTATCCAGCAATGAGGAATCATTCTTAAGGGTAATAAGCACCAACTTCGCTAGGGAGATCTACTGGGTTTTAGGCAAGGTGAGTTGGGCAACCGTAAAAAGTCTATATTCCAGGGAGGCCGTGGCTCATTGGATGATAGTGAGGAGCGCCTTGGGCAGGGTGGGATTGCGGCCCCATAGGTTGAGCGAGCCGGGCTTTGCTTCCAAAGTAGATAGGGTATACGAGTATTTGGAGCGGAGATTCGATGAATTGATGGATAAGGTGTCAAAGGAGCAAGATGAGATAGCTAAGGACTGGTCAATTTTGGCAAGATGATCTGCGCTAAATCGCCTGCATCAATGGCTAATTTAGGGCCAGGCTTCGACGTGGTGGCCGTGGCCCTTGATGGACCGTTTGACGTGGTGTGCCTGGACCTACGGGAAGAGCCGGGCTTGGATGTAGAGGTAATGGGTCCCCCCCACGCATCCCTGGTCCCGCCTCAAGCATCCGAAAACGTGATTCACCCAGTGTTGACTGGGGCAGCTAGAATCGCCGGGTATGAGGGGGGGGATTCACGGCTAGTATATGGAAGGGAATCCGGCCTGCCAGCGGTTTGGGGGGGAGCAGCGGCGCGGATGCCGCGGCGTCGGCTTACCTGGCCGCGCGGCTCTTGGGGGGGCTTGGCTTGAGTGATTGGGAGTTGGCTAGGTTAGCGGCTTTGGGCGAGGTGAAGGCCGCCGGCTCACCGCACTTGGATAACGTGTCCGCATCCTTATTTGGGGGCTTGGTTTTGATCAACGAAGAATTGAAAAGAATAGATAAAATGGATTTATGGCGATTTCCCATAGTGGTGGTGACCGTCGGGAGCAAGCCCAGCACGAGTTACATGCGCGAGCTATTGCCGGACAAGGTGGATATTAGAAGCGCTGTGGAGAATTTGGCTGGATTAGCATCCCTCATCCACGCTGCCCACGTCAGGGATGTAGTGCTCCTCGGGCGAGCGGTCGGCATAGATCACTTAGTAACTCCCCCCCACAGGATAAAGGCCTACCCGCACTTCGCGGGCGCCAGGGACGTCCTGCTGCGGCACGGAGCAATTGGGGGTAGGGCTCAGCGGCGCTGGGCCCTCGATTTTCGGCATATTCAAGGAGGAGCCGTGCCTGGAATGCATTAGGGATGAGATCGAAGGAGCCAATGTGTTTTTAACGCATCCAAGCAATTCAGGCACATCGTTAATAGACAAGTCGATCATCGACGATAGTCTCCATACGCGGGGGAGAGGCCCAGCGATGAAGCGACGACGAGCCTCGCCCTTTAGGGCGGGGCAGTTGTATTTGGAGCTTGGACTAAGATTTATATAATGTGCTCGGGAGCGGATGAGTTAATGCTTGGAAGACGAAGGAGTTTCAAGGATTCGCCGCTATTGGTGGGCTCGATCTTTTATCCTAAGGATAAGCTAGTGGTGGATAGGGAGAGGGGGGCGAGTTCAAGAAGGGCGAGGCCGAGGCCTTATTGGGGGGGAGTACGTAGAACTATGCAGCAGCTATGGGCTGAGGTGCACGATAGATGTGGAGGGAGAGACCGTTGAGGCATTTCAGAAATTCCTGGACTTCGTTGCGGGCATAGTGCCAAGGGATTGGGTCATAATGGCTGACGCCACTGCCAAGGACTTGAGGCTTGGAGTGGCTTACTGGGCATGGCAGGTAGGCCTCAGCGGTCGATTGATCATAAATTCCATCGACTATAAATCCACAGTTGATGAGTTGGTTCACTATAGGGATTTCGGGGGGGTGGCGGGTCTCGTGGCGGCGGCATTCGACGTGGATCCCAATAATAAGGTTAAGGTGGCGGATTCCATAATGGCCAGGTTGAGGGAGGCCGGCTTGGGCGGGATTCCCACGCTCATAGATCTATCCGTGCTGGACGTGCCGGATATGGCCGCCACGGCCGCATTGATTCCCAGCTTCAAGTCGAGAATAGCTGGAAATTACTTGGTGGGCTTCGCGCCAGCCAACGTTGTTCCCACGTGGAAGAAGGTCGACGCAGTGTTGAGGTCCCTCAAGGAGAGGGGCGTTGTGGATGACTATGCCCAATTCGTGAAGACGTCCATGCGCGCATCAATGGCGGTCGTCTCCGCCATGTTTCCATACATAGACTTCATCTTGTTCGGGCCGTTGAGGGAATCGACCATAATAACCACCAACGTGGCCGCCGTGTTGACGGGCGACTTCAAGGCGGTGGAGTGGAGGGATGATTCACGAGAGCCCGCGGTCAGCCCAATCGTGCGGTTGCCTCGCCCCCTTCTCCGGCATGATAGATGATTTGAAGGCGGCACTGAACGAGGCGGAGGCCAACATAGATAATGGAAAAATAATCGCTAAGCAAGAATTACCTGGCTTGGATGACTTGAAGTCCAAGTTCTCCGTAGCGGTTGGCGATTTAGAGGATGATTCGGTGGAATTGGCGAAGCAGCTCTTGGAGAGGGGGGGAGTCTCTCCGCTGGAGTTGATAGAATTGATGAAGAAGGGAATGGATGTTGTGGGCGACAGATACGAGAGAGGCGAGTACTTCGTGAGCGAGTTGGTCATGGCGGGGGGGAGATAGGCGAGGGCGTGGTTAAGTTAATAGAACCCTTCTTCAAGGAAAATAAATCGGCGGAGCGGGTTAAGGTAGTTATAGGAACCGTGGAGGGGGGGGATATTCATAGCATTGGGAAGAACATAGTCAAGATGATGTTGATGGCCAATGGCTACGACGTTATAGACCTCGGAGTCGACGTCCCCCCCGCCGAGAAGTTCGTGGAGGAAGCGATAAAGGAAAACGCACAGGTAATAGGGCTGAGCTCCCTATTAAGCACGTCCGCCATAAATATGAGGAAGGTATTGGAGTTATTGGATAAGCGGGGATTGAGGGGAAAGATAAAGGTAGTGATAGGAGGCGCGGCGGTCACAGAGGAGTACGCCAAAAAGATAGGCGCTGATGGGTATGCCAAGAACGCGGTGGAAACGGTGAGGCTATTGGATAAGTGGTTCAAGGGACAATGAATCGGCCTGCCTCAGCGGGGGGCTTATTCAATCATTCTCCGCACTATCGCGCAATAATTCGTGGGAGTTACTTCCTATTTTTGCATTAATATAAATGAATTCATCATAATATAATATGTAGGCATTAACCTGGGAAATGCCTTTAGTCATGCATGTTCTCAATTAAGCGATTAACATGTCATTCGAAAAGAGGAAGGGCGATCCAACGGCGCTGGGCATATTTGCCTATGGCTTCTCCCTATTTTTCCTTTCAATATATGCAATTGGCTTTTATCGCTGGTCCGAGAGCATAGTTATGATATCGCCGGCATTGGTGTTCGGCGGCTTGTTCCTTTTAATAGCGGCGAACTGGGAGTATAATAATGGAAACACGTTTGGTGCCACGGCATTTGGAACTTACTCAGCATTCTTCTTATCGTTCGGGATAGCCCATATTGGAATATTCGCTTGGGGCTTCTCATCGATTGAGGTGGCTCACTTCGTTGGCTTGATGGCGGTGGCATTCACGATAATGACATTCATCTACTGGTTGGGCAGCTTCAAGATGAATCTAGCCTCAACTTGACTCTTCTCTTCTTGCTGCTAACCTTCGCTTTATACGCGGTGCCCTTAACCACGCTAGCCCCCCCATCCATGTCCACGGCAATGGGCACATTCCCAAGCGCGTTGAAGCCTGCGGGGTATGTAGGATTCCTTGACTCCCTCCTCACTATGTGGGTGGGCGCTGCTACCGTGATAAACGATAGGTGGGAGATGGCTGGGCTAAAAGGCCCCCCCATTCCGGTATTTCCATTGGGGGGGAAAAAGAAGTAAGATCCAATCATCCAAGCGCTTTAAATTCGCTTGTTTTCCATGTTTTTCCATGTGAATGTTTCCTCATGCTTCGGTTAGCGTATAGGTAATGGCATTTATTTCATTGAGGATGTAGCCAACCCATGGATATGTGGAGCTGCGTTTAATATTGAGATAAATGAGATGCGGAAGAGAGTGGGTAAGGCAGGGGGGGATCTAAGTGGAGAGTCCCCTCATTAGGCTGGTCGGTTCACGGCGCGGTGAGGTTTTTAAATAGAGGGAATCGACGATTTAATAGTGGTTTCGATCAAATTGGTGGAGAGGCGGGATGACTTCGTCAAGTTCGTCATAGATGGAGTGAAGCCGAGTCTAGTGAATGCATTGCGCAGGACGTTAATATCGGAGGTACCCATAGTAGCCATAGATAACGTGATAATACTGGACAACACGTCCGTGCTCTACGATGAGGTGATAGCGCATAGGCTCGCAATGGTGCCTTTGAGGACTAATTTGGAGAAGATGCCCAAGATAGAGGAGTGCGAGGATGAATTGGTGGATCCATCCCTATGCCAAATAAGGTATCAATTGAACGTGGAGGCCAAAAAACCAGTCACGGTTTACAGCAAGGATTTAATACCCGACGACCCGGATTTCTCCCCCCCAGTTCATCCAGATATACCCATAGTTAAGTTAGATGAGGGGCAGGTCCTTTCCTTGGAGGCATATGCCAAGCTGGGGGGGAGAGGAAGGACTCATGCCAAGTGGCAGCCCTGTCTGGCATCGTATGGCTATTACCCCCCCCGCATAACGGTGAGGGGCGGCAGCGATGATTGTGGCAAGTGCGTCGAAATATGCCCGGACGCCATTGCGGTGGAGGACGGCAAGCCTCGAATATTGGATCCGCTTAAATGCACCTTCGATAAGTGGAAGACATGCGAGGAGGTCTGCGGCGGCGCCATACGTGTGGAATGGGACGAGGAGAAGTACGTTTTTTGGATCGAGTCGTTCGGTAATCTAGACATGAATAGTCTAATAAACGAAGCATTCAGGATATTGAGGAGGAAGGCGGAGATGCTGCTAGGTATATCGAGGAGGCCAGCAAGCCGAGGCCCGAATCCATTTCATCGCTGGAGGGAGTGGAAGAGACGGGCGCCGGGGGGAGGTAATGGAGGAGGGACTTGGAGAGGAGATGGAGGAGGAGCTGGAGGAGTGATTTTTGCCTAAACATTCACGGCGGCAGCTCGATTTTATCGCCGGGCTTCATTATTACTACCTTGACATGAGGAGACATCTTAGCCACTAACCCCGCGAACTCGGTGGGGGGGTCTTGCTTTATCGGGGGGGGAAATGTGTTGTAGTGCATGGGCACTGCCATTCTGGGGTTTATCAGGGAAACAGCGTATGCCGCCTCCCTCGGCCCCCCCATGGTGAAGGTGCTGCCGATGGGTAGAAGAGCTATGTCGGGTTTATACAGCCGACCTATCAACTCCATGTCGCTGAACAATCCCGTGTCTCCCGCGTGGTAAATCACAGCCTCGGGCGTCTTGATAACGAAACCCGCGGGGGGGGAGCCGTGGGTGGAGCTGTGGACCGCGGGCACCATTGTGACCTCTACGTTATCGCCCAGCTTAACCGTGCCGCTCACATTCATTCCAATCGTGTTCTTCACCCCCCTCGCTCTCCTCCAGGTGAACCATTAATTCGAAAATGCCGACCACGGTGGCTCCAGACTGTTTCGCTATCTGAACTGCATCCCCCCCTAAGTGATCTGAGTGATCGTGGGTGACCAAGATGAAATCCACCTTCTTGAATTCATCCACTGATGCCGGCGACATAGGGTTGGTTATCCATGGATCTATCAGGATCGTTTTTCCGCTTGCCCTTAATTCGAACGCCGCGTGGCCCAACCACCTCAGGTAGGACATGTGCCGGGAACGCCGTCTCATCTTTAAAAACATGACGTCGATGGGATTTCGAATTGCATGGATCCACGCGTCCGATTCCTGTCGCCAACGAAAGGCCTTATCGATGATTTAAAGGCAATCTTTATTACCGGCGATGTGGATTTGTGCAGACATGGTGGACAGGATTAAATTGCCATTCATGGAATCCATCCTTCCAGAGGGAATACCTCTTTCGTATGTTATATTGATAAGGGGTGGCTTGGGCATGGGAAAGACGTTCTTCAATCAATTGATCGCGGCCAACATGAGTAAAAACGCCCGGGTTCTCTATGTATGCTTCGATGATGATCCGGCCTCGGTGATGGACTCCGTGGTTAGGCTGGGAGGCAATGAGGAGAATTTATTGATGATCAACGGCTTCTCTTCCCAGGTTCAATCTAAAGGAGTGACGGATGTGATCTCGGAATACAACATAGACTCGCTTAACTCATCGATTCTCAACGTGGCGAGGAAGTTTAATATTAAATTGATAATAATCGATTCAATAAATGATTACTTGATTAACATGGATCCGAGAGATATGATAAAGTTCATAAAAGGCATGAAAGCCTTTCACGAGAGAAGGGCCTTCTATCGATAATAACGGCCCACACCACGACGGATGATATAACTAACTTGCTAGATACAATAGAATACACCTTTGATGGAGTTATGGAAGTGGATGTCGATTCCACGCTGCAGCAAATAGGTCTATCAATACGTAGGTTCAGAGTGAAAAGAATGAAAGGCGTTCCCAGCTCCATTAATTGGGTTCATTACGATATAATAAACGACGAAATAACTATTGTTGATGTGAGCAAGTTAATGACATTGCTGCGGGGGGGGAGAAGTAAATTTATCAATAATATATCCTTGATTATTGTCAATTATTCAAATATGTATTTTAATCCCAGCAAATCGTAATCGCATGGATAGTCGGGAAACAACGGTCTATTCTCCGGATATGTGATGAAATGTCCCGCTGCGGGGGGCCGAGGTCACTCCATCCCCCCCCACCGCCTTCAAGTGTCCCCCCCGCTGCGGCGAGCTTCTCGATGCGATGCTGGAATCTCCCGTCCTCAATCCAAGCGGTAGGGGCGTGTGGCGGTACTCCTCCCTGCTGCCCAGGCCCAGGAATAAGATAACGCTCGGGGAGGGATGCACCCCCCCCTCATACGTATGGGAAGGGATTTGCTGCTTAAATTCGAGGGCGCCAATCCAACTGGGTCATTTAAGGATAGGGGCATGACTGTCGGGGGGGTGAGCATTGCTAAGGAGGCCGGTGCCAGCTCTTTGGTGGTCGCATCGACTGGGAATACCGCGGCATCCGCCGCAGCCTATGGCGCGGCCGCCGGCCTGGAGGTTAAGGTAGCTTTGCCGGATGGCCATGTAGCGATGGGGAAATTGGCCCAAGCAATAATTCACGGAGCTACGATACTTAAGGTGAGGGGTGGTTTCGATGAGGCTTTAAATTATGTGTTGGCGAGGGAGGTAGGACGCAGCTACCCGCTTAACTCTTTTAATCCGTGGAGGTTGGAGGGCCAAAAGACTATTGCGTTAGAGGTGATCGAGGAAGCCAAGGTGGATAACATCATAGTTCCCGTCGGCAATGCGGGCAATATATATGCCATATGGAAGGGATATGTGGAAGCCATGGAGGCGGGCTTGACGGATAGCATTCCACGATTGATAGGAGTGCAGGCAGAGGGAGCCAGTCCAATAGCGTCGGCCTGGATAATGGGGGGGAGGGAGGAACCGATTCCGGTTATACCGGAAACAGTGGCCTCAGCGATACGGATCGGGAAACCAGTTAATTGGTTCCGTGCCTGGAGGGCGGTTAAGGCCGCTGGCGGCGAGTTCATAACGGTGAGCGATGAGGAAATAATCAACGCGCAAAAGGCACTGGCAAAAATGGGCATATTCGTGGAGCTGGCAAGTGCGTCCACGTATGCGGCATATCTGAGGCTGGCGAGCGATTTAAGCGGCTCAACAGTTCTAATAGCGACGGGGCATGGCCTAAAGGATCCTGATGCGGCGGCCAAATATGAGATGCATATAATCGAGGTGTGATCCAGAGTTAACGACTCATAACTTGATAACGGACGGCAAACCTTGCTCCTCAAGGCAGCGAAGATAGTCAAAATTAAAAACTTTTCTATCCAGTTCACTTTCGCTGAACAGCTGGGATAAAAAAGTCCCGCGAGTGTAATTAGGTGATGAGTATGGGTTCCGGATCCAAGTTTTTGATTGTTATCTCCATTATTGTGATTGTCGCATCGCACTTGCGGTGCTCCTGCCGAGGCTCCCCCCCGCCAGTGGGGCAGTGAGCGACTCCGGTAATGCAGTGATTAATGAATACATGGTCGTGAATCAAAGCATTACCAGGCCGCCGGCCATCAACGTTCCAGTATATGTTGTTGGTCCATCAACGCTTGCCCAGGGGCTGGCAAGCATTGGCATTAATCAATCGCTTATCAAACCAATAAGCATAGACCAACTCCCCCCCGAGCTGCCAAGCAATAGCGTCGTCATCATTGATTGGTCCTTGATTAGGCCCGGCATCATCAATGATCCTGGCGGCGAAGCGACCATTAACCTAGCGAGCCCAGTAATTCATGGGTTGACCGGCGCCATCATTAGGGGGGGCGATATTGTCGGCATCTACGCGAATGGAAGCGATGAGAGGATTGTGGAACTCATTCTATCCTACTCATGGGCCGTAGCCACCAATAACACGTTGAGCTTATTCGAGCATTGCACATCCATATACGCAGAACAAGGACTACCTGCTGGCATACCCAATAATACCAGTGAACATGAGCGAGCCTGTGATAATAATCGTGAGCCCCATCAAACCAGTAGGACTGGTCATAGGGCCAGTACACCCAAAACAATTACCAACAGTCATAACGAATATGATGGGACCAACTGCAAGTCCGAAGGTAGTTGATGGTGTCGTTGATACTGTGGATCCATGCTACTATGAATACGAGCAACTTGGAAGTTACTCAAGTCCAAAACCCGGCATATACACGAATGGTAATGGTACATTTGTATGGGCGACGCCAATGTTGATAAATGCCGTTTCATCTAGTGGTATAGTAGCCTATACTGATGGTAATGGGACGTATTATTGGGATACATGCTTAGCGATGGATAATATTGCCTATGCTGTGAATCCTCGTGAAAGTAATTGGTATTGGTTGCCTGCTGAGGTCCTTGGTTACGAGGATTACTATGAGAGTTCGACAATGTATAACAATAATGGTTATGTTGACTCTCAACTAGGGGCAATTGATTACTACCACGGCTACCAACTATTCAATGAGGGCGTAACCAATGACCTAATCGGCGATCCAGGTGATGGACTCTTCGGCATTAGCTCGTGGAATCCGCCATCAACGAGCAGCGTAACTAGCTATACGGTATCCGTCGGTGTTAGTTTAGGGATTCCAACGGTCAGCGTTGGCATATCACTGCCCACCGGTACTAGTGAATCCATTAGCGGTTCAGAAAGCCCACCAGCAGCCACGGGCATACCTGGCGAACCCACTGTGCAGGTACCTAATATTACATGGATATTCAGCATAGGCTATGGCGCTAATGATAAAGGATTCCCAAACTCCTTTGAGGATATAGCGCCGGCCAACGTGTTTATGCCTATTTTATCGTCGCAGAGCGCTGCGGCATTTAATGTTGATTTTGAGAATAATGTCCTTACGGCTCAGATTCCATGTGCCTTTGACGTTTTTCAAACCATTTGGGTTGATACCACTTGGGACGTCGTGGTGGTTCCTCAATCGAGCAGCACGGTGAGCCTTTCGCAATCCAACCTACTCCTAAACAACGTGAACGCACCGCCCAACACCTACATCACGGGAATCACATCATACATTACACCTAATTTCTGCCCTCCATAAGTCCCGATGCCGACCACGACGGCTCGGATAGCCCTAAAGGGGGGGAGTAATGCCAAGACTTCAGCGGAACTATCGTCCTTTAAGGCAGGGAAAGAGGAGGGGGGGGTCAGGCATATTTTGATCGTTGATCGTCATTCTTCGGCAATTCACGAAGATGGAAAAAGGCAGTTATAGATATATATCTTGGGGGGGAGTAGATTAAATCGATGGCATTGAGGATCCATGATGACTTCAAGGTTAAAAGCAATGCCTGGATGTATAGAACTGAGAATTCCGCCTCCATAGAGCTGGATGGGGAGGGGGGGCTGAGGATGTGCGTTGGTCCCTCCGAGGCTCTGTATTACTCAGACGCGGAGATCTCTGACGGCGGCTTCGAGGGCTTGAGGTGGCGGGGCGGTAATGCCGAGTTCAAGGTTAAATTTCAATTCGACCACTTCGGGAGCGCTGGGTTTGGCTTTTGGAATTATAGCATGGTTACCGATCTCTCAATGCCCATCTGGTTCATATATCTGAACTCAAGGGGGCAAGTACCCCCCCTTACGGGGATTCTTCGCCCAGGCTGGAAGAAATTTCTGCCCCCCCTTGATTCTCAAGGAACCCGGCCTCGGCACATCAATTCTATCTATCATCTCAAGGCTCTTCCCAGATTGGTTGGGGTGAAGGTACTGAGCTCAAGGCCAGCGCTGGAGGGCTTCGATGTGGCATCCCATCATCTGTATAAAATAGAGTGGAAGGAAGGTCTAGCCAGGTTCTACGTTGATGGCTTAGAGGTCTGCAGCGTTAGGGATGGGTTCCTGGAGGGCAAGAAGGCAAGACTTGACGTCTGGATAGATAACTCGGTCTTCATGCCCCCTCAAGAATGATCCTGGAAAGGTTTACAGACATGCAACGCAGGAGCTCAGGGAACGACATTGCCTCTATCTTAAAAGCATCGACGCAGAAGGCCCCCCCGATCCAGGGCAGTGAGGTTCATGTCCTCAATGGCTTGGGGCGGCTTCATGAAATGGCGAACTAACCGATTATGCTGTGGGATAGAACATGTAAAGGAGAAAATAAGTGGGAAATGTCCTTGGACCTCCCGAGAATTAGCGGATTTCTTGCATGGAGAAGCATTTATTAAGCCGGAAACATTCAATGCCTGTGTCAGATCAATCTACGTCCAGGATAATAGAGATAACGCATTTCAGCAAGGATAAGAAACCCAACAAGTTAACAATCGACTCACAGCCCCCCCCAAGCCTCAACGAGAACGGGTTCCCTGAGGAGGGCGGGTACTTCCTGAGGATCGGGGGGGACGCGGTTTTCCACCTCAGCGAGGCGGAGGCGGCCCACCTAGCCCTAACAATACTGGAGGTGCATAGGCAGCACTCGCTTCAATTCATGAAGATAGCGGAGCAGAGGAAGCGAAGGGAGCGCGGGGGGGAGGGAGAGGATAAGTGAGCGCTCAATGCTGCGATTTCTCACTGGGGCTTCTCGCCGCCGGTCAGGGCTTGCTCCAGCACGGCGTGAAGTCTATCCAAGCCGCTCCTATTGAGCGAACTAACCGGAATCGGGGTTGAGGTGGATCCCATCGCCTCTATTATTTGTATTATCCTGAGATTGAGTTCCGCCTCCAGCCCCCCCTCTGCTTGAAGGCTTATCTCCAATTGCTGTGGTTCCTCCACCCACGATATTATTTCATCTATTAGATCAGGTGATAATAGGTCGGATTTATTCAATACATTGTATTGATTCCTTTGAAACCTGTACTGCGTGGAGAGCGATAATAGTAAATTGGAGACCAATCCGGACGGCGATCTAGCTTGGTTCGAATCTATTGTGAACAGCACCAAGGATCTCTCTCCCGCCAGCTTGTTAACAACCATGGATCCGGAGCCCCCCCTGAACGCGAACAGCTCCATCTGTCCCGGCGTGTCTATTATCAAGTACTCAGGCTCAAACGCGTTTACCTGCTCCCGTATCTCCTCCACCTTGGTAACCATCAAATCCATTGCGGCCAACATGGAAGCATTGGGCCCCAGTTTGTATTTTCTCATCAATTGCCTAGCCGATATTTGATCGCGTATGTCGATGTCGGGCGTATACGGTAGATACTCCGCCGCTGGATCCAGGTTAAGGGTGGCCACTTCATTGCCTTGATCCTCCAAGTACTGGGAAAGCGATGCAGTTAAGGTGCTCTTCCCGCTTCCCGCCGTCCCTACTATGAATACTGTTAGGATCTGGCCTCCGCCTCCCTGCTTGTCTTTATTATCCTCGCAATCTCAATTAGAATTCGTCTCCGCTTTACATCTTCGCTCTTCACGGCAGACACGTAACCATTGACGGATTCGTCAAACCATAGAGATGGGTATCTCTTTTCAGGATGAGTCTCAGGCTCCAGGCCCAGCCTTCTCATGGCATTGGCTATCTCCTCCAGCGATGGATCCTTGATGGCTAGGTTTTTGGGAACCGCCCTGCCCCCCCGCCTCCTGGGGGATTGCAGCGAGGTTGACCCTCCAGACTATTAAGCGGTTCCTCCTCATTAAGCCCCCCCTCACTTCAATAATACAGCGTTCAAAACCCCCCCGTCCTGTCCAGGCCTGGAGGTCACCACTGCCCTGCCTGCCTCCGTCTCTATTATGGCCCCCCCTCTAACTATTATTCCCCCCCTCTTCAAGAAGTCCTTGTTGGCCGGCGTATCGACTAGTTTAACTATCTTTGACTTGACGGTCTTTCCAGTTGCTGCATCAACTACGTTAGCATATTGCGTCCTCAACAGCCTTATCTTTATGACTCCTCCATAGGACTATCCCTCTTCACCGCATTCTCCCCCCCTATTCTAGTATTTGTTGCCGGTCCTCCGCCCAAGTGCTTGGGTTTCACCTTATACGTCCTAGCCCTATAGCCGCCGCTGATCTTCTTGTTATCGTTTCCCTGGAAATAGCTAAGTAACTTTGCCATATTAATTCATTCATGAAATGCGTCTTTAAATAGATTGCGTGAAGCCCATGGCCTTCCCCCCCTAAATTCCTCAGGGTCGTGTTGTGCGTTGAAAAATGGAATTAGGCATTTACCACGGTAGTATCTCCTGATGGATTGATTGCCTCGATTCTTATAACATTATCCGCGCTGTTTTCAAACGAATCTATGTGGGATGTTATCAATATCACATCTATGTTGGATGAAATGTCCCTCAACCATGATGCTACTTTGGCTCTATGCTCGGAGTCCAGATGCTCCGTGGGCTCGTCCATCATCATTAAAGGTATGTGCCCCCCCAATATCACCTTTGCCATAGCATACCTGAATATCAATGCCACTAAGTTCTTCTCTCCCATGGATAATGCATCGAATGGGATCTCCTTTCCATCGCTTCTTCTCACGTAAACATCGTAGTCTCCATCCATTCTAATATCCACGTAGGACTCCTTATGCCTCAACGACGTGAATGACTCCCTTAATTCCTCGTTCATGAAATCTATGAATGTCTTCCTGATCAGCGGTTTCGCGCTTTCTATCGAGTTGTTAATCATGTTCAATAAATACAGGGATCCCTTAAGCTTGCTTAATTCATTGTTTGCATTGTTTAGTCTTTTCTTCAACTCATCCACCTCCGCGACAGCCTTTTCTTCGGCATCCATCAATAGCGTCAGTTTACCCCTCGCCTCGCTCCTTCTCATGTTTGCATTGTTTAGTCTCTCCTTAATCTTCTCTGCCTTAGTCCTTTGACTTGCGAGTTCATTTAATTTAGCCTTTAATTCGTCAAGTGAGGCAAGGATTGTCCTCTTCTTTACCTCATCATCCTCTAACCTGGATCTAATATCTTCCTCCTTGTTAGTACCATACTTGCTTAATTCGCTCGCTAAGTACCTATATTCCTCGCTCAATCTATCGTATTCATCTACGCTGGCCCCAAGTCTATTCATCTCATCCTTGACATATAGATATTCTTGTACACCGGGACTCAATTCGTTGATGCGGTTCTCAATGGCCCTTAGCTCCTCGCCTAGGCGTTGTGATTCCTCGCTTAATCGTTTGATCCGCCTCTCTCCGTTCTCGATTACTCCCCCTCTTCTCGGATACCTCACGCGATATTTCTCTTAGCTCTTCCTCATTTCTCTTCGCCCTCGTCTCCGCCTCTCTCCGTGCAGTCATATTTTCTTTCAGTTTACTTCTCAATTCATCAGCTTTTTCGCTAATTCTCCTCATCAATCATCCGCCTCCCCAATCGTCAACGGCTTGCCGCAGACTGGGCATGTTTGTCCCCCCCCTTTGTTCTGAGCAATTCTATTTCCATCTCAATGTGTTTCAACTCAGCATTTATTCTAGCCCCCCCCTCCTCCTCAAGCTCCCTCAGCTTATTATTGGCCTTCTCCGCCTCATAATCAGCCTCCAATTCCTTTTCCTCCAGTTCATTTATTGACTTTCTAAGCTCAGCAATCTCCTTTTCCTCCCTACTCAGTTCCTCTTTGATTCTCTCTAGCTCCCGTCTCTTGGCGTCCCTATCCCTCTTGAGTACCTCAGCTTCTTCGAACGTTGCCCTTAACGACTCCTCCCTCCTCCTCAGCGATTCGTATGCTTCCTTCTCCCTTCTCAGCTCATCCAATCTTCTCGAAATCTCCTCCAAGCGACTCCGTTTTGCCCTCAACTCCGCGCCGCTTTGCTCGGCCTCCCTTAGCTTTATCCGTAAAGCCTTGATTTCCTCCTCAACTTGATCCAGTTGCGCCTCTAAGGTGTGGGCTTTTCGTTCATATTCCTCTAGGTTGGCTATTTCCTTCTCCGCCTCATTGAGCTCACTCTCTAGGTTGGCTATTTCCTTCTCTATGGTATCCAATTCGTGGTTGATGCTCTCCTTCTGTTTCCCTATATCCTCCAGTCTCTTATACATGGATGTCAGTTGCCTGTTCATCTCCTTGGCCTCACCTGTAATTGAATCAATGCGGCGCTCCACGTCACGACTTACATCCTTTATCACAGTATCTTGGAGTTTATTCAACGCGTCTATCTTTATCACGGCGTCTAATCTATTCTTGCCTGCCTTATTCGCTTCCAATACATCGCGGACTTCGCCTTGCCTTATATATAGCAATCTAGCGAATAGATCGACATCCACGCCTAGGATGCGCCCCATCAAGGCCGTTACCTCCTTATCCCTTGCAGCCACCTTATGAGAACCTTTATCGTCTATCAGGTTAACGTATGTCTGATGGGTATCCGACTTGCTCTGAGATATCACTCGCTGCACCATGTATTTTCCATCCTCGCCCTCTATGATAAGGCTTATCCTAGCGACCCCCCCCTTCCCAGCTTAACGAAGTTTTGTATTTTGACGCCGCTCTTGCGAGCCCACTCGCTTCCGTATAATGCGAATGCAATCGCATCGAGGAAGGTGCTTTTTCCCGCCCCCCCATTCAATCCATGAATGAAATTAATGCCCTTGGTTAGCACTGCCCTACCCGTCAAGATGCTCCTGAAATTGCTCAGCTCAACTTCTCGTATCATGCGCGTCCCCCCCCAGCCCCCCCTCGTCCAATCCCACCCGCCTCCTGATCAATTTGATGGCTTCATCTATCTTGTCCTCCTCCACCAAGGCCAGTGCTCCATAACTGCATTAACTAAATCCTCCTTCCCGGTCGCATCGGTCAAACCACTCAACAGTGCGCTCCTTATGATTTCGTTAATACCGTATCGTTGTAATCCTCTTTCCGCTTTTACCGCCCTTCTATGCAAATCCATACGTACATCTATTTTCAACGCGCCGCTTTGCTCATTTCTTAACTCCTTCAGCGAATAATCCCTCAGCCTAGCCCCCCCATCATGCATGACTCCCACCAATTCCACCTCCACGTATGCATCCCGCACCCCCCCTATCTTATGAATGGCCTCCTCCACTTGCTTCCTAACTTCTCCGGGCTCATCTCCGCTTATCCCCACAATTAATCTAATCATTCTGCGAGTACCCCTGATCTCCACGCCCTCGGTCTTGACATCTCCATCTACCTCCAATAGAAGGAATCCCTTCTTATCCTGGCCCTTCTTGAACCTCAACTCAGTGCCGGCCAATTCATACGTCTCGAACTCGCTTGAGTCCCAGATCTCCAGCGATCCGGCGTAGACGGCCTTCAGCTTTGGGTGCCTCAATCCATGTTCATGTATATGGCCCAAGGCATAGTATGGCTCGCGCGGTAATTCCTCGTTTATGGCAAAGTAATCCAGATCCGGCATAGGATATTTATATGGAGTGCCCTTAACGTATTGGTGTAACATAACCACCGTTCGTTCTCCCTTGTACATTTCCTTTATCTTCTCAATAACCTCTCCTCCTCGATCCCCCCCTGGCCTGCATCCAATGCCCACCACCCTTATATCGCCCAGATCCACGTATTCATCATCCAATAACCTAAGCATGCCCGTGTTGCTGAGCACCCTCAATGGATTATCGACCGGATTCAAGGGAGATGCGTCGTGGTTTCCCCCCCGTATTGCAAAAACCTCTATATGGCTATCCCTCAGCTTGGCGAATCCCTCTATTGCAGCCATGTACATGGAGGGAGTGGGCCTGGGACTATCGAATACATCGCCTGTTACGAGGACGGCCTCCAAGCCTTTTTCCTCCCTTAACTTCACTAAGTCATCTACTACTTGCATGAATGCCTTTTCATAATCCTTAGCTCGCGCCTCCAATCCATACTGCCTTCTCCCCCCCAAGTGTATGTCTGACACATGCGCGAGCAACACAACGCGTGTTCTGACTTCCCTTTGATAAACATTCCCATGATTTTCCATGCGTGGCTTTCGGAAAAACTTTCGGAACATTCATAATAGATAATATATGCCTGCCATAATGCTCACTAAACGAAAGAAATTAATAAATAGATAATGAATTGACTAACATGATGGAGATGAGCGTTCAAAACTCATTGAAGGAATTCATGAGGATGTATCCCCCCCAGGGAGTAACCATAGTTACCACCAGGCATGAAGGCAAGCCCCCCCTCGGGGGTGACCGTTAGTGCATTCACGTCAGTATCAATGGAACCTCCGCTGATAATGGTGGCTATATTCAAATCATCGTCGATATCGCAGCCCATAATTAAGAGCGGTACATTTACTGTGAATCTATTATCCGAGGGAGAATCCAGGACATCGCAGGACTTCGCCTCAAGATCGGAGAAACCGGCATCAATATTCGAGGAAGGCAAATATCCATATATAGTTGAATCAGCGGCATCCCTGGGTTGCAAGGTATGGAACATCGTAGATGCGGGAGATCATTGGCTATTCCTAGGCCTTGTTGAGGAGGTTAGGATAAAGAGGCATGATAAGCCACTAGTATATTTCAATAAGGAATACACTACAGTGTGTTGATGAGGTAAACGGAAGCTAAAATTATGGATAACTGGGATCACTGATCATAGTTTATATACCACTCCCCGTTCCGTGTCCTAACTTCTTTGGCCACTTGGACTAAAATGGATTTTATTGGAATCGAATTTAGATATATATTGGCTGGTTCCTTATTATTGGACAATAAATAGGCCACCTCCTCTGCCGTGGCTTCTCGGTCCTTTATTAAATCCTTGACCTTATTCACCAACTCATTATCGAAGCGTATGTTGAATTCCACCAACTCCCTTGCTTTCTTGGAATCCAGGTGAACAGGACCATGGGATACCACTACCTTCTCCACTCCCCCCCCGACCACTTCCCGCAGCTTCTCTAAGGAATCCATTGCAGCCCAGAAATCGGTGTAGAATGGGACCCCCCCAAACCCCTCCAACACGCGTTGACCGAAGAAAGAGTCGCCAGCGTAGAGCACCGAATCCACTAGATATGCAGTGTGCCCCGGCGTGTGGCCCGGCAATTTTATCTTCTCCACCTCGATGTCGGAGAAGTCGGGGGGGTCTATGTTTTGTCTCACCAAGTCAAACGTGAAGAAAGGTGAGTCGCGGGAACTGAATCCATACGTCATGGCTCTTCTTCCAATCATGTTAAGGGTCCAGTAATCCTCGGGCGGCAAGTATTTCCGCTTGGCATTGCTCAGAAGCCCTGCTATGTGATCGCTGTGACCATGGGTTGCCAGCTGAACCTCTCCGCTCACTTGGAGGGAGGCATTGCGCCCACCCAAGTCTATTACAATACGGTCATCATATATAAGCGTATTAGGGCTTCCGGGCACCACCTCTACTTTCTTGGTCAGCCTCACGGGCTTGCTCATTTAATGGATAGTAAGCCATAGCATAAAAGCGTTCTGCGTAATTACCTCCAGCTCGACGATGCTCCTTCAAGATCCATTATGAAAGGTACCTAAAGCCCCCCATCCGTTAGGGCGGAGATAGTTTCACAGACTATGAGCTGCCCGCAGCTGACGGGATCTGATCCGTGATGCCGTCTCCACGAGGGGGGGCACCGGAACCATTATGGCAAGCCCCCAGTGGAAGGCGGAAAGAACTCTCGTCCCTTGGGCGGCAGCTCGTCAGCTAAGATCTAGATAGATATATTAGTATGCTTGGTCTCGGCTAATGCATGCAGATAGTTGATCTATCCATGCCGATACGGAATGGAATGTCATATTACCCCGGCGATCCGGAGCCTAAGGTGAGGGGGGGCTATAAGACAATAGAAAAGGATGGATACAACATGCATGAACTAATAATGGGAACCCACACGGAACGCATGTTGATGCTCCTGATCATTTTCTGATTGGAGGGAAAACTGTAGATGAATTGGATCCCCCCCTTGCCTTTAGCGGCAAGGCGATTGCGGTGTTATCAAGGGAGAGAATAGTTCATTCTACTGATTTAACAGGCGTGGAAAACCACGACGTTGTCTTGATATATACGGGCACCGGGGATGAGTTGCTGGGAGGGCCTGTGGATGTAAGCAGGATAGGTTTGTTGGATGAGGGAGCGGCGAAGGCGTTGGTGGGCAAGGTAAAGGCGGTGGGAATAGATTCTCCCTCAGTAGGATCTCCCGAGGTTCATAGAATACTGCTATCCAATGGCATAGTGATAATAGAGAACGTATCGAGTCAATTAAAGACATTGGTGGGAAAATCATTTCAACTATACTGCTTGCCCTTACTTATAGCAGGCGTAGACGGAGCTCCGGCGAGATGCGTGGCAATTCTTTGATGCAGTCAGCAGGCTCATAAGGCATCATGGGCTCAGTCGGCTCAGCATCATCATGAATAGATCGGGAGGCAATGCTTTTAAAGATTTTACTCGGCTATTCTTCCAATGAATAATTTACAGGTATGCTATGTAGAATACTATGGTTTGCCACGGTCTCCATCTATGATAGCCGTATATGGATTAGCCGTTCTATCCGTGGTTTTGTTTTTTATATTCTACAAGTGAGACTAAGAAAATATGAAATAGGATTGTGGGAATTCATATCAATAGTATTAAAGGGATATCAGGCATGGATTCCGTTTCTAAAGGACTTACTAAGCCATAGGAAGTTCCTGAAAGAGGAGAAGCTGGGCGGAGCGGCGCATTTAATGATATTCTACTCGCTCGTCGCGTCACTAATAGGGACCATATTGGTGGCCATAAATCAATACTCCGGTATATTTTTCTCTAAGCAAGTATACTGCGGCCCGCTTTTCCTTGCCTATAGTGGCTTCGTGATGGATGTGACGGCTTGGGTGATGGTGCTGGGCTCCATATTGGGCATATATAGGGTTGTAAAGAGGCGGGAACTGTATACGGGCATGGAGTACTATAGTAACATAGGTTTCCTGCTGGGCTTGATATACTTGGCCATAAGCGGTGCATTCATAGAATCCTATAGATTCACGGGAAGGAATCTCACTCAATACGCGGTATTCATGCCCAATGCCTACATGCTCTCATTCCTGCACATATCCAGGGATGGCTATTACGCGCTCTACTACTCCCACTTCCCCCCCATTGCCTTCCTCTTGATAGCTATCCTCCCCCCCGCCACAGCTATATTCCACTCAATATTAGGGCTATATAACTACATTCTAAGCTATGGCCGTCCCCTCGGCGAGTTGAGGAAGCCCTTCGATCTAAGGGAGATCTTGGAGAAGGAAAACCCGGAGATGCCCAAAGTAGGATATACATCCGCATCCGAGATCCCCAAGCTGGATAAATTAGAGGCATTGGCATGCACGGATTGCTTCAGGTGCCAAGATAATTGCCCAGCCTATGCGGTGGGCCGTCCTCTCTCTCCAATGATGATAATCACCAAGGTGAAGCAAGGACTTGAGGTGGCCGGCAAGAATCAGTTAATTGATGGTTCAATTGCAGATGATGAATTATGGGCATGTACACTTGTGGTGCATGCATGGAGGCCTGCCCCCCCGTCTATATACGGCACGTCGATTACATAGTAGACATGAGGAGGAACTTAGTTATGAATATGAGAATGGATCAAAAGAAAAGCGGTCTTCTTCTCAATCTCTCGCAATCCAATAACTCCCTTGGCATGAGCAATGCAGGTAGGCATGATTGGTTGAAGGAGCTTGGGGGGGTCAAGACAGTTCAAGAAAATCCCAGCTTTGAGTACCTGTTCTGGGTGGGCTGCATGGGTAGCTTTGATGCGAAGGCCAAGGAGATAGTCAAGTCATTGATTGAAATACTGAGGGGGGGGCTGGCATGCTTGATAAAATAGCAATTCTAGGCGATGAGGAGACCTGTTGTGGAGATCCCGCAAGGAGGTTGGGCGAGGAGGGACGGTTCCAGGAAATAGCCATGACCAACATAGATTTATTCAAGAAATATGGAGTCAAGAAGATATTGACGATTTGCCCCCCCATGGATTCAACACGTTTAGAAATGAGTATCCCAAACTTGGATTGGCGGGCGTCCAAGTCATTCATCATGTGGAGTTGATAAATGAATTGATCAAAGGTGGTACGTTAAAATTGAAGATAAACGTCGATAAGCTGACGATACACGATCCATGTTATTTGGCTAGAAACAACGATGTGGTGAAGCCCCCCCAACGCGAAGTGGCCAGCGCGCTGGGCAATTTGGTGGAGGTGGATAGGTATGGTAAAAACACTTTCTGTTGCGGCGCCGGCGGCGCCAATTACTGGTACGACGTTCCTGAGAGGAAAAGGATAAGCCATGAAAGATTCGAGCAACTCCAGGCTACGGGCGCAAACACCATAATAACGCTTTGCCCATTCTGTAATGCCATGTTGGATGAGGCATCGAGGGCAAAAGGATCTCAAGTCAAGGTACTGGATATATCCCAAGTGGTTAAATCATCGATTAATGATAAATAACATGTGGTATTCCAAGCCCGTTTTCTTTTCTTCCATCCAATAAAAATTTAAAGCATCATTAATCTACGGAGGACTGGTCTTAGCCGGGATCCACGTGGATGCATTCAAGGATTTGGGGGGGAATGAGGATTACAGAGCATTGATGAGGAGGATAGCCGGGCTGCCCGAGGAAACCATGCGTACGGTGTGCAAATATTTGGAACTAGGCATGGTTGTTGATTCGAAGGGGGGGAAGGCTTATGTCACGTTGAATGGAACATTGATGCTCCAAGGATCCCAATTGGGCCGAGATCTGGTGGAGGCCGGGATTGGAATGGAGGTGAGTGGGTTGGTGGTTCTGCCCGGCTTCTTCTCGTGGACTTACTGGGTGAGGCCCATATGTCCTGATCTGGAGGGGGAGGAGTTCATCAATGTACTGCCCATGCAAGTGTTCGGCGTCGGCGTCATCCCATACGCAGAGCTAGGCGGTGTGGAGCAGGGATTCGCGGAGCTTGTTAAGGGCGTCGGCTTCTATATGGTGGGCCCTATAAAGGATGTATTGATGCGGACATGGATAATGGATGGAATGACCTTTGACGAAAACGTGGATCTATTGGTTATAGCTGACAATGAGACAATAGCCCATAAATACGTCGATGCGAGGCGCAGCGTTCACATGGGATTATCATCGCTTGAGCGATACGCACAATATGGATTCGATAGATTGGTCCTAATGCATCCCTTCGTCTCTAGGCAGTATCATGATGAGGTAGTCGCCAAGCTGGCTTCGCGTAGCGTGATTTCCACCGCCGGCTACCTTGTATTGTCAATGGATGAATACGAGATAAACGGGGGGTCACAATATATAAATGGCCATTGATTAACTACATGTTGTCCAGGAGCCTTAACGTGATGCAGAGAAACATGGAACTCAAGAGGTTCATTTCAATGTAGCCACCTCAGATCGGCCTCTATAGATTGCCTGGAAATACTTAATTCCAGACCTAGGCCGGTTCTATTGAGTGATGAATTATATTTGATGATGCGTGATTTACGATCCAGGCTGCTGACCAATATGTGCCCTAACTAAGCCCAGCCTTAACGCATTGCTCACTCCCCGCTTATAGCCCAGCACCCCGAATATCACTACTACGACAATTACCAGGAAAAATCCCACTCCCAGGGAATGCAGGTTATGTACTTTTATGGGAGTTATTATATTATAATTAAGCAGTTGAGGCCACTCCAGTATTGCGGCTCCTGCTATGATGAATGCCAGCCCCCCCCGTACTCCAGCACCATGGTGGTTATCGTCTTTCCCACCACGGCTATTCCGGCCATTGTTAGATTCTTCATCCTGGTTAACCAAGTTGCAAATAACGTGCCAAACATTATCTGAGCCGTCATTGTGCCTAAGCCGAAGAGCAGGCCGGGCACGAAGCCTAGGTAGGGAGATGGCATCGATGGAGCTAACACGGTGTATATTATCAATGCAAATGCGCCGAAGCCGAAGCCAGCTATGAAGCCGTGGAGGAGAGCCAGCTTCACAGGAACGGGTTTCGTGAGGTCCCTTTCATTTACTACCGCTGGGTTTATTTTGTGCTTTAATTCCTCCTCCTGTATTTGGCTCCCCCCCTTCTTATGTATCCCCCCCGTTAATATGCCCAGCTTCCTCTCTAGATAATGCCAGTGAAGGTATTCCCCATGCCTTGATATGTAGAGGCCAGCCGCCGCCATGGCTATGCCCACCATTATGTATGTAATGCCAAATGCAGTGGTGGTCATGAATAGGCCGGCCAATGCTAGGTAGGCCAGCTCCGATAATATTGCCCTCTGGGCGGTGAATCCAGCCGAAAATGTGAGCCCGGTCTTTGCTCCTCCCTTAGCGCTGAATGTGCCCACCGAATAGGAGAAGGTTATTGGCCACGTATGTTCGTCTGGGGTAACTCCATGCACTATTCCCAGCAAGTATGAAATTATCAACGCGCTTATGAAATCCACGTTTTGCGGGTTCCATAGGTTTATGGTAACCATATTCATTAGGGTTGCCCTAATTATTATATAAGCCTTTCTCCCATGCTTAAGAAAAATGGCCGAGCGCCATTTGTAGGAGGATAGATTCCACAGCGTCTGATAACCTAGGCGGGAAGTCCATGGAGCGATCTTTGTCGAGGAAGAGAATGCTTAAATATAAATATAGGAACCTTTCCCATGCGTTACTTAATTTTGGCGTTAATAGCAGTAGCATGGCCGTTACTTTGCATGCTGCGCAGTTCAACGTGACCTACTCCGTGCTATTCAATGAATCTCTCTACTCGTATCCTGGATTAAATGTGCTTGCAATAAATCCATACTTGGGGTACATCTATGCCCTGAATCCGCAAGGATATTATCAAATAAGCTTGAGCGGGAGACCCGTGGCCAACGTCACGTTGTGCGCATCGCCGTCCGATGTTGCCGTCGATACATCAACTGGGACATTATATGTAACTTGCCCTCAACAGAATGAGTTAATCGAGGTGAGCCCAAGTGGCTCCACCACTGTGGTGCCGCTTCCCTGGACCCCCCCTATTTCCGTGGCCGTTAACCCCCTCACTCACGTGGCGTATGTCGCGGCAGTCACCAGCAATAAATTGGCCGTGGTGAGGGGGGGCACAAATGTTCAATTGATAATAATGGGATCATCGCCAACCATTGACTGGTCGCCCTCATCCGTGGCCGTTAACCCATCGAATAACTTAGTCTATGTATTATCGCAGGGAGCAAGCACCGTCACCATAATAAACGCCACATCAAGGCAAGTAGTATATGTGATCCACTTGCCGAGCGCACCCGTGGCGGCCGCTATAAATAATTATACTGGAACGGTTTACATCTTGACGTCGTCTGCCACGTATGTTGTGGAGGGCTTTGACGTGGTGGGCACAATACCCATAGGCGGTTCCAGCCTGGCGTTGGACCCCCCCTTCAACAACATCCTCTACATAGTTCAAGGCCAATCGCTGTACGCCGTGTTCCTGTCAATGGGCTACGATACGGCGGTGCAAATACCGGTTCAAAACAAACCAACCTCGGTGGCAATAAATCCATACTCCCAACGCATATATTTATCCCTCTCCGGCTCGCCCTCCGGCGGCTCATTGGATATAATCAATTACCTGCCCAGCTCCACAGGCACTTATCCAGTCACCATTGTGACGGGCAGCAATTCCACGTGGGGGGGTTTATCATTGAACGGTGCACGTCCCACTTGGTTCACGGGTCCGAACGCTACTATTTACTTGGGCAATGGAATATATAGTGCATCGCTTTACCTTCCATCCAATACATCGTATCCAATCAATATAGGAAGCTTTGTCGTCCACTACTCCACGGTAACCATAACGATACCCACCTACCAGCTCTCGGTGGGAATAGGGCCGTGGCTGGGTTTAAGTGGAGCATTCACTTATCTAATGGGGGGGAATCCATAACCACCTCCAACTCATCTATCATGCTTTACCTTCCAATCGGGGGGGAGTACGGCTATGTCGTCGATTTCCCCAACTTCACGGCTCCAGTGGTTTCCGGAAGCATAGTGTTGAGCGGTCCCTCCTCAATATTCATACCCACCGAATCATTGACATTCGGCGAGGAGGGATTGGGCCTTAACTTCACGTGGGGGGGACTCAACGTATATGGCACCTCCTTCTCCGGCAATGGGATTAGCATAATAACGTTTTTAGGACCGGGGGGGCAGGTAATTAAACTATATGTTCCTCAAGGATCATATCTATACAGCGCGACCGTGCCCTTCGGTTATAAATCCACGACGGCATCAGGCCATGCGGGCCCCATCAACGTAATTCGGTATGCTCTTCAGACATACCCGGTCTACATCTCGGTGAACTCATCTACCTTAACGTACCCGATCTCCATAACTGGCTCCATCATAAATGGATCCAGCGTGAATATGGTGGAAACCGTGACCGGCTCCCTCTCCCTTTCCCTGCCAGATGGTAGATATAGCATATCGTTTGGCCCGGCATCCCAGGGAAGTTACTCTAATGTGGCAACTCCAATTAAGGGGGGGGAATTCAAGCATCCGTTTGGGGAAGCGGCGTTAACATCACCGATCAATACGTGGTGAATAGGTATCCATTAAAGATAAGCACAAATGGCTTGAGCGGGGGGGCTTCTGCGGCAATTTCATTAAGCGGAAAGGATTTCAACGGCTCTGCAATAACGAGCAGCATATCGATTAAGTTGCCCAACTCGACCACTCTTTACATGCCCGACGGCTCCTACTCTATATCTGCATCGCCGGCCCAGTACGGCTCGTACAGCAAGGCTTTGACTCCGGCTCCCACAAGCGCTAACGTCGTTGTTAACGGTTCATCGGCCAGCGCTAACTTCACCTACAATACCGCCTATTACGATGTGTATATAACTGTGAATCACATTGGTTTATTGGGATCCAAGGAATGGAGCATAACGGTGAGCGGAGGCGAGTTTAATGGTCAATACCTAGATCAAACCTTCACGGAAGTCGGGCCAACAGCCGTGATATCTTTGCCGGATGGCGATTATCAATATAAGATAGGGGGGGCCAGCCTATATATAATAACCGGCTCATCGGGCCACCTATTCATAGATGCCGTGCCGGCCACCGTTGTCGCATCAGTCTACTCGATAATATTAATAGCTATAATAGTGGCCATAATAGCCGTAGTTGCTTTCTTCGTGGTTTGGCGTAGAGGCTACCTGAGCAGGGGGGGAGAGCTTTCGTGAAGGGACCAAGCGATCTGGAGAGCTTCATTAAAAGGAATGGTATAATGGCCACGCTGATGGTAGTCGGAGATGCAGCCACATCTATGAAGGCCGCCGCCTCCCTTGGCATAGATATTGATAGAATCATGAAGACCGTGATCTTCCTGGATGATTTGGAAAGGCCGCTTGCCGTTATGTTGAGAGGATCAAGGAAGGTGAATCAAAACGCGTTGGCCAAACAATTGGGGGGGGCTAGGAAGATTAGATTAGCTGCTAGGGAGGAGGTAGTCAAGTTAACCGGGTATGAGGCTGGCGGGGGGGTCCCTCCAATAGATCTGCCCCCCTAGACTCCGTGTTGGATTCGGAGTTAGCCTCAATGGGGGGAGTAGTGTACGCTGGGGGTGGAGACTCAAGAACCTTGCTTGAGATAAGCATTGAAGATATAATTAGATTACAACATCCCAGGATATTGTCTGTATCTATCCCTCAACAATTGCAATGAGTTTTACAATAAAAGGCGAGACTTATCAGTGATTATCTATGAGAAATGCAGTTATTCCCTCATAAAGGATCCATTAAGGACTTGATGAAGCATCGCTTAGAGGGTCTATTTATCGTCCTTGACAGCATAATGCATGCCCGTCCTCTCCGTCAATAAAGTAATGTTGGCGGCATCGTGTCTCTTCCGTTCACTATTTATGGAATTTGGCGTTCACGGACTTGCATCCTCTTTCCCATAAATATATACAAGGACGGCTATTAAGATTGAGATCAACGACGATGCTTGAACGGCTACTATGGGTTCATTTAAGACAGCGGACGATATGTAGCCGGATAACCATCCTAGTTGCTGCATGGAATTTATCACTGCATAATCCCGTGGACTACTGGCCTTAACCCCCCCCTCAAGTGATAGCGGTATTATGGATTCCCAAAAGCCATAAAAGACCGCGAATATATAATTAATGCTCAATAATCCTATTAATGAAAATAGACCTATATTCACTGCTAGGAAGGAGTTCCTCTTTATCCTAGAACCAATCAGCGCAGAGATCATTCCCATTAACTCAGCTATTGTGGCTATGATCCCAATTGAGGAGTAGCTCAACTTGTAAATGATCTTATCCACCAAATATACATAGGGGGGAAGCCAACGCTATTGGCAGTATCACCAGGAAAGGGATCAAGCTGGAGGTCTTTGAGGATTCATTGTGATTAGATGCAATATCATTTATCGTAATTAATGGCGCGGCGGAGATCAGCACGGCCGCCCCCCCGCTTAGCAGGAAATCCATCTTTAAGGAAAGCGCTGTGGCCACGTACCCTCCGATGGTTGGCATTATTATCGAAGGAAGAATCGATATTCCCCAAATCCTCGCTATGGTTCCTCTTCCCATGCTGCTCATGTACGCGTAGAAGTGGGGAGAGATAAGAAGAATAGATAGTAGAGTACCAAGGAAAATAATGCTGATGTCATGGAATTGGCAAAGCCTAGGGTCATTAGGCCAAGGCTGATAATGTCATGCCTAGGGTCATTGTGCGTTTTATTCCGATCACTTTGCCCAACACAGCCCCCCCTAAAATGGGTATAGGTACCGCGGCGGCAGTTAGGATGGTATAGAACAGTCCCAATTGGGTCTCCGGCATGAACTTCACAAGAAATATGGAGAGAAAGGGATAGTATGTGTAATAGCCCACTCCCCCCCACAAGGTCCAACTCACGGCTATGGCCAACTCATCCCTCCTCATGATGTGCCCACTTTTCGTTTTAAAAAGGGTAAGGATTCGGGCTAGACTTCCTTGCCTATCTTATTCCTCGCCACTATCAGTCTCATTATGTTGGCGGCCCCCCCCTCCGCGCCCACGTAGTAGCTGAGGGCGGAGAGAAGAACCCTGGCCTCGGGCAATTCCTTGAAGTAACTCATGCCTCCAAACCACTTCATTACCTCCAGCGCAGCATCGACGGCCAACTCCACAGCGGTCATCTTGGCCATAGCGCCTAGGGTGGCCACCTCCAGTATATCGACGTTATCCCCCTCAGAAACGCCTTGTCAGCTGCCCATACCGCCTTGAACATTAGCAGCTCGGCCGCTTCCAATCGTGTGGCAAGCTCCGCGTACTTGAAGCTTATTCCCTCATATGATGCGATGGGTTTCCCGAACACTTGCCTCTCCTTTATCCATTTCCGCCCCTCATCCAATAACCATTTGGTTGCTCCTATCGATGCTGCGGCTATCATGGTTCTCGCCAGATCGAATCCCTCCATGGCTATCTTGAATCCACCATTTACTTCCCCCATTACTTGGGAATCCTCCACCTCGAAGTCCTTGAACCGCAATAGGCCGGTGGGAAGCCCTCTCCTACCTATTTCCTCGTAGTCGCTATACTCGAATCCCTCCATGGTCTTCCCATGTCTCTTTATGAGCGGGAGGAAAACCGTTAATCCTCTATGCTTTGCCTCAATGGGCCCGGTTCTGCCGATCGTGACGAAACCCCCCCTCCTCCAAATAATTAGTTATCAGCGATATGCCCGTCACTATGTTCTTCTCCCCCCCGTTCAATATCCATTTACTTCCCCCCCCTCTTGGCCTCCAGCTTGAATGATGCTACGTCGCTTCCCCCCCTTGGGTTCTGTGCTCGCTATGCCTATGAAGGCCTTTCCACTGGCCACCAATGGAAGCACTTCCTCCTTAATTGAATCGGAGCCGTGTCGTTGAACCATGAAAGGCCAAGCATTGTTTAGAAGATAATATACTGCAGTGGCGAGCGATGGATCGCCATATGCTAATTCCTCCGTCGCCAAGGCCACCATGGTGAAGGAACCATCGCCTCCCCCCCATACCTGGAGCTGAACGGTATGCCCAGCAACCCCCCCACCTCCCCCCCATTCGCTGGATTATATCTATCAATTTATACTTTCCATCATCTAATTCAATCCAATTCGGTTTCACGTATCTATCCACGAACTCCCGCGCGGATTTTCGGAATAGCTCCTCTTCCTGAGTGAAGGAGAACTCCATGTAGATTCAGCTGCCTAGCCATTATTTAAGCATTGCATTAATTTATCCAACCCTATTGCCAGCATAGCGATACCGCCCACGTTAAATTGAGTGGAGTGGGCCTCTATTGAGTTGGGTAACTTCAGTTCTTGATCGGAGCCATCTACTATTATCATTATTTTTCCTCCCCCCCCTCAACCGCCCGTGCTAAATCGACTGTTCCTCCCCCCCCAATCCTCCGCAACACTACCACCCTATCCGGTGCAAGCAGGTTTATGGCATCCAGCGCATCTGGGAGAACCAGGAGCGAGGCCGAGTGCCTTACTGCTATCTTAAATGCCTCCCCCCCCACTCCTTGCTGTGCAGCTGCTCCATACACCCTAGTCAACACCAAATTCTTCACTCCAAATCCATAAACCATTCTGACGAAGTCCAACATCCTGGTTATGCTGGATACATTGTTCACCACCACGATCAAATCATTGCAATTCATGTATTGCCTCCCCCCCTGCCTCCCCCCCTTTTAATCGGATGCGTTTCCACGCATCATACAATTCATGTCGTATTAATCGAGTCACTGCCGTAAAATGCGCCTTCGGAGCAGGGAGATCAATTGCAGGGCGTAGTGGTCAAAGGCTTTAAATATTGCGAAAAATAATTACATGAAATGACAAGGGATATTTTCTGGCCAGCATGGAGGCTAAAATTGCTGAATCGAGGATAAGGTAGGCAACGAGAAGGCTCAAGAAATAGCCGATAAATTAGTGGGTGGCTATTATACGCATGATTACCCAATCACGGTTGAGCAATTAAGGGATATGGGTATTAAGGTATCCACCAATGTGCCGCCTGAGGCATATCAATTAATGTCATTGTATCCACAAGCCAGGACCAATAGGCCCGGGATAGAGTATTTGCCGTATCCTGCAATTCCGAGGCCTAATGTTAAGGAGGTCAATAGATGAAATTAATATATTGGCTTTTTTGCTAAAATTAATGTTGGACTTTCGCAATTGCGGAGAAGTAACTAGAAAATTTTAAATAAATTATTTTGCTTTTAATTAAATGGATAATAATCGCATAGATTACTTGATAATTGGAGGAGGGTTGGCTGGACATAGTGCTGCGAAACAATTAATTAATGCTGGATCCGTCGTGATGGTAACCGAGGAAGGGTTTACCCCCCCTTACGATAGACCGCCTCTTTCCAAGACATATCTGAGGGGAGAGGTGGATGAGTCATCAATATTTTTCGAGCCGGAAATATATAAGCATGGAGTTAAGGTGATTCTGAGGAAAAAAGTGGAATCCCTCGATTCCAGGGAAGGAATAGCTATATTAAGTGATGGAACTACAATTGAGTTCAGCAAGGCATTGATTGCGACAGGAGGAAGGCCTAGAAAGCTGGGAGTGCCCGGCGAGGCTGAGGTCGGCGTGACGTATTTTAGGACATTAGATGATGCTCGCTCCATACGGGAAAGGGCGAGGGGGAAGCAAGGCCCCCCCATTAGTTGTGGGCGCTGGGTTTCTTGGAATGGAATTAGCGGCCAGCTTGGCATGATGGGATTAAGGCCTACGGTTGTGGAGGCCAAGCCCCCCCAAATATGGAGTGGATTCATGGATGAGAAAACTGCAATGGTAATGCAGCAATACTTTGAGGCCAGGGGGGGGTTTCCTTCATATTGGGCGAAACCATAAGGGAGTTCCAACGAAACCTAGCGGTGGTTGGAGATGGCAGAGAAATAGAGACCGATCTAGTTGTTGCATCAATCGGAATAATACCCAACTCGGAGGTGGCGCAGAGGAGCGGCATATCAACTGGGAATGGAATTATTGTTAATGAATACTTGGAGACCAATTCCCCCGGAGTGTATGCGGCTGGCGATGTGGCCAATATACTGGATCCAGTAACCGGCGATAGGCGTAGGATAGAGCATTGGAACAATGCGGAGTACACAGGCAAATTAGCGGCGGCAAATATGAGAGGATCTAGATCGCGATATGACTTCTTATCCACAATATGGTCCGACGTATTCGATCTGCACTTGGAGTCCGCCGGTGATGCTGTTAATAGGGACGAGGAATTGGTGAGAGGCAACGTGAATAAACCATCGTTTGTCACCATTTACCTGAGGCGGGGGGGGATCATAATCGGATACTTGGCTGTTAATAGGGATTACGGAGAGCTGGAGGTACTCAATAAATTGATAATTAATAAATTCGACGCATCCAGCCATCGCAAGCAGTTGGTAAGCGAGGAGTTCGATTTAAGGAGCTTGGTTGCTTCAAATTAGCTTCTTCCAGTTTAATGTTGGCTGATCAACCAAGTTATCATTAAACTCCCCCCCTTTATAACTTGCTTTGTGTCAGCAATACTGGAGCTTGTCATCGATTATAGATGATGCCTGATCGCTATCCTTTAAGGCTGTCCAGTTTACATCAGCGATTCAAGGGATTCCTCTATTTTTTCAATTCATCAATAGTATATTCTATTTTCTTTCCATTAGGTAGACTGCGCACCACTATGAACGGCAATTTGCCGGCCTTAAATTCCTCTATTGCTATTTGAATCGGGTCTTGAAGGCCCATGGCTCTTGCATCAATTAGGGGGGGAGCAGCCCCCATTGCCAATTGCTTGGCTCGTATGGCTACCATCTTGGCTACTTCATATTTGGTCAGGCGGGGGGGAGGATAGGGTAATCCATTCTCCATAATTAAAAAGCAATGAAATAGATTATTTTAAAAATGTTTCTGCTTAATCCTCCTTAGAACCCTCGCTTCCCTCGCCGCCCTCGCTCTTCTTGCTTCCTCCACCCACCTTGCTCTGGGACGCCGCTATTATATCATCTATCCTAAGCACCATTATTGAAGCCTCCACTGCGCTCTTTATCACTTGCTCCTTAACTATCAATGGATCGTATACGTTCATCTGGCCCATCCTGGCTATCTTTCCGCTCAATACATCCACGCCGGCATCTATTTCGCCGGCATCATGCCTCTTCCTGAGCTCTGCTATTGCATCCACGGGATCCAATCCAGCAGTCAACGCTAATATAACCGGTATTTGCTCAACGGCTTCTGCGAACTTCAGTACGGCCAACTGCTCCTTACCGGGCAGCTTCCTACCGTACTCCCTTATTCTCCTGGATATCTCCATCTCGAACGCGCCGCCGCCGGGGGACTATCTTGGCCTCCCTGAACAGGTCTCTGGCCACGTGCAGCGCATCCTGAAGGCTCCTCTCAGTTTCGTCAACTATCCTATCTGCTGCTCCTCTGACCAGTATGGTAACCGCCTTGGGATTGGGGGGGCATTGCTCCACGAACACCATCTTCTCCTCTCCAACCTTTCTCTCCTCAACCAATCCAGCAGTTCCCAAGTCCTCGGGCTTTATGTCCTTTATGCTGGTCACTATCTTGGCGCCGGTTGCTTGGCCAGCTTCTCTATGTCGCTCCTCTTAACTCTCCTGACCGCCATTATTCCTGCTTTGGCGAGGAAGTGCTGAGCAGTGTCATCTATGCCCTTCTGGGCTATCACCACATTGACCCCAATCGACTTGAGCTTATCAACGTATGATTTCAATATGCTTGTCTCCTCCTCCAAGTATCCCTTTATTTGTTGGGGGGGAGACGATACGGATATCTTAGTGGTCCACTCCGGCTTCTCTATCTCCAATGGAGTATCCAGCAGGGCTATTTTGGCATTGGTCACCATCTTGGGCATATCCGGGTGCACGACCTCCTTATCCAGTACTATTCCCTGTATCAATTGAGTCTCATAGAGCTCTTGCCCTTTTTCTTCTCTACCTTTATCCAGTCAAGATCTAGATTATATCCTCCGTTTACCTTATCAGCAGCTATTAGAGCCGCCTCAACTGCCTTCTGGCTAGGTAATCCCTGGCCTCAGCAACTACCTTGCTGCTAAGCTATTGGCCACCACTTTTACCAATTCCTCCTTCTTGGTTATATCTATGGGAATTGCAACTCCCTTGGCTGCCTCTAAGGCATAATCCATAGCCTTCTTATATCCATCAATTATTATGGAGGGGGGGTGTATGCCTTCGTCGAGCAGGCTCTCAGCGCTCTCCAACATTTTGCCAGCCAAGACAACCACAGTGGTGGTTCCATCGCCCACCTCGGCGTCTTGGGCCTTAGCTATTTCAACTAAGAGCTTTGCGGCAGGGTGCTGTATCTCCATTTCCTTGAGGATCGTTGCGCCATCTCCCGTTATTGTTACGTCCCCCCCAAACGCATCTATTAGCAATTTATCCATTCCCCTCGGTCCTAGGCTAGTTTGAAGTATCTCGGAGACAACCTTCGCTGCCATTATGTTGCTCCTCCGTGCATCCGCTCCAACGGTTCTTTGGCTACCCTCCTTTAATATTGAGACAGGAACGCCTTGAGCTCCCGTCTTAGGTTGCGATTGCTGAGCTGACATAGCTAACATCGTCCAGAAACGGTTCTATATAAACTTTTCTGGTATGTATTTCCCCATTCTGGCCCCTTGGATGGATTACGACGTGGCGCTCCATCTTAAAGGCTAGTTTTAATTAACTGGGTCAAGAGCAACCGAAATGGGAACATTGTTTCCCAAGGACTTCAAGTTCGGTTGGTCTCAAGCTGGCTTTCAATCCGAAATGGGACTTCCAGGAGATGAGGATCCAAACAGCGATTGGTTCGTCTGGGTTCATGATAGAGATAATATAACGGCAGGGCTCGTCAGTGGTGATTTGCCAGAGAATGGACCTGCGTATTGGAGCCTCTACAGGGCATTTCATGATGATGCCGTGAAAATGGGATTAAACGCCGCCAGGATAAACATTGAATGGTCCAGGATATTTCCTAAAGGGATGCCGAGGCCAGTTGAGAGCAATGTTAATATGGAGAGAGACGAAGTAATTCACGTCGATATTGATGGGCACGATCTCGAGGAATTGGATGGGGGGGCTGTAAATAAGGCGGCCGTGGATCGCTATAGGAATATACTTGAAGATTTGAAGTCGAGAGGGATATTCATCGTTTTGAACATGTACCATTGGTCCCTTCCCCTTTGGATACATGATCCAATAAGGGTCAGAAATGGCGATCTAAGAGGGCCATCAGGATGGATTGATGCGAGGACGGTCGTGGATTTCGCCAGGTTCGCTGGATACGTATCCTGGAAATTCGACGACTTGGTGGATATGTACTCAACCATGAATGAGCCAAATGTAGTTGCTTGGAGTGGTTATATCGGTATAAAGTCCGGGTTCCCGCCTGGCCGCTTGGATTCCAGCTTGGCCAAGAAAGCCACTTCAAATTTGATCCGAGCGCATGCGCGTGCATATGATGCGATTAAGTTGATGACCAAGAAGCCCGTCGGCATAATATATGCCAATAATTCGTACACGCCGTTGACGGAGAAGGATGCCGCTGCCGTGGAGTTAGCGGAAAGGGATTCCAGGTGGTCGTTTCTGGATGCGGTGGCGAGGGATGGGGATAGAGATGACTTGAGAAACAGGTTAGATTGGATCGGGGTCAATTATTATTCCAGGTTAATGATTAGATCGACGGGCAATGATTCATACGCCGTGGTGCCTGGCTACGGTCATGTTTGCAACGGTTCCATTAGTAGAGATGGCAGGCCATGCAGTGACTTCGGCTGGGAGATCTATCCTGAGGGCATTTATGATGTATTGATTAAATACTGGAGTAGATATGGCATTCCCATATACGTAACCGAGAATGGAATAGCGGATTCCCTTGATTTTTGGAGGCCACATTACTTGGTCAGCCACATCCATCAAGTGCATAAGGCAATGAGTGAGGGAGTCGATGTACGGGGGGGATACATGCATTGGTCGCTGGCCGACAACTATGAATGGGCCTCCGGCTTCAAGATGAGGTTTGGACTGCTGCAAGTTGATTACGCTAGTAAAAGGCGACTATGGAGGCCATCGGCATTAATTTACAGGGAAATAGCAATTAGCAAGGCAATACCAGATGAATTTGAGCACTTGACCACGTTCCGCTTGGCAAGTCGTTTAACTCCTAAATAATTATGATGTGCCTCCCCCTCAAGTTTGGGTAACTCGTATTGTAGTGAGGATACCACATCTTAAGAAATAGAGAAGATTAGATACCACCTGGTAAAGAGGAAGTGTTCGAGCCTTAAAATTATGTAGGTGAATTTAGATATGGGGGGGTACTTGGTCTTTGTATTATGCGGAATGAATTGTTGAGGCCAGAGGGCAGTTACGTTCCAGTTGGTCACGTATAATGGGATGCCCTCCGCCGCGGCTAGCCTTTCAGAGAAATTGAAAAAAGCATCGCCAGGCCGTTCTGCATAGGCCAGAGCGAGAAGCGTTACATTGAGTTCCCTTATTTTTGAGGTCTCTTGAATTATATAATCCTCATTGCCCACGAAGCTTACCTTGCCTTGAGATACGACTTGAGTACCATAGTCCTCATACATGACGAAATCAATGTATTTAGTTATGTTGGGCAGTATATCGAATCCCCTGTTCACTCCTATTATTATTCCAGGGTAAGAATTCTTGGTCTCGTTCAATATATGTATTATGCCTCCACCCACGCTGGGGGGGTATTCGTCCACTACATCCAAGTCATCGAAAAGAACCCCATTAAAGCCCTCGTTGAGCACGTACTTAACTTCACACATTATGTAGTCCTGCCACAGCGGGCTTGATGCATTTACTATGACTTGATCCCAGAAAGCATCATAGCCCAACGATATCTCAGTAGCATTTATATAGCACGATCCTAAGGAGGAGTTATCGTATTCCCCCGAGATCTATATAGGCTATTTTTATCCCCCGTATTTCGGCGAGCGTAGATGAATTGAAAGCCCACGGCTCCAAGATTACCATGCTGAAGTTATTCAAGTATTTAATCACGGATTCATTGACGGCGTCTCCGTAGTAGACTGCGAACGTTATATTGCTTTCCTTGATTCCCGCCGGATCTCTTGCAATCGAAAAATTAGAGTACATTAATTGATTTTTTTGAAGATTACCCACGTTTATTTTGAGGACCAAAATAGTTGAAATGAATAATATCATTACAGCCAAGAATGCAAATTCCACTATTAGCTTGGATTTCATTGAAAAATCAGCATCCCTGCATTATTATAAACTTAAATTCTAGATTGAAATTAAATTGAGGCCATTAATTCGGAGAGGAGATCCTAACGATCAAGCAATAGAGAGTCTTGGTGGTCAGGAGAATGAGGTCTCCTCACGAATTATTTTTCTATTAATTCTAATCTCTAATAATTGCACTTGCCGCTGGAGAAACCCGGGCCCGCGCTTTATCGAGGAAATAGAAAGGTAATCTGGTTTTATGGATTAATGGAGAAAGATATATTAATGGAAACATGAGAGTATGATTCATGAGAAGAGAGGGGGATCTGGATGATGGTTGGATCCGTAATGCTCGTATTAATAACTATGATAGCCGCTGTGCTCTTGTATCTATGGTTCACCGGATACCAGTCCAGGGTTCAGACGGGCGCCGCTTCAATAAACTTATTGCCAGCCGCTTCGATAACCGAGGCGACATTGATGATAAATAATCACACCAGCGTTACTTTATCTGTTGAGAATGTAGGAGATACAAGCATATACATAACGGAAGCATCTATTTTAACAATCAATGGAGAGACTATATGCACGGCCACTCCCAGCGGTGATGGAAATGGCGAGGCATCCCCCCCATCTAAGCTAAACGAAACGGTTGTGGGCAACATATTGATAGCGTCATTCACTTGCAGTCAGCCCCCTATCTGATGGGACCTATACAGTTCAGGCAGTGACGAATTCAGGTCTCACACTACAATCAACAATAATGGATCAACTATCCCCAAGTTGATAGTGGCGTAATCCCTGAGGTCTCGGGAAGCCCTCTTTCCTTAAAGGCTGGAAGTAAGTTGGAAACAATCAACAAAATAGCCTTCAAGGTAAGGAGGTCGGATGAGGCCTCACGACCTTCCTTAACCATAGTCCATAGACATCCAATCGGCGGTAAATATAGGGAGGACTAACACCTTTAAAAATGCGTTCATGATGGCGACGGCGTGTTCGATTCAGTAATTATCAGCCGTTCATTGAGGAGCGATGGGTTTGGAGATGCGTTGCTTAGGGGGGGATTCGTGGATTCAATGCTGGGACTTAAGGCAGCGGCAGTGGTGCCCTCCTTTGAATTAAAGGATTGGGAAGCAATGGTTATGCCAATCCGCGGCTCTCTATTGATAATTGTCATGGGCGATGCAGAGTGCCCTGGAGGTACCATATGTATTAGACCTAATGGTATGGAACAAGTTAGAATAGCGGCTCAGGAAGCCGCTGACTATAGCGAGGTGGTTCAATTGCCATACGTGATCGTAATCGATGAATCGTTGGATTGGACGATGGCAGTTAGAATGCAGAGAAGGAGGCGAGCCGTTTTTAATAAGAACTGGATAAGCGGGTATAGATGGTTGGGGCTGTCATTCACTGCATCCGTGGAAAGACCAGAATGGGGAATAAGAAGATTAAGATCATTAGGGCTTGACGCCTCATATGTGGAACCAAGGCCTAGGAACAATACTGTGAGATCTAGGGATCCAGTAGATATAGTAGACTTTGCCTTGTATTGTCTCTATAAAGCGCTCTATGACCCCCCCATGGTGGAGGTTGGGTACCCATAGTGGTTGTTGGGAGGGATATGGTCGTTAACGTCAGCGGTAGGGGGGGCAATTTCAATCCAAGGCCCACGGCTTTCCTGCCCAGGCTGTCATCTGAGGTTCCAGACGTGGCCGTGAACAAACCCTTAATAGCTGTCCACGAGATAATCAGGATGGGTTATGAATATGGACCGTGATAGGCATTACAAGGGAGGAGGACGTAGATGAATCTCTCTTAGCGGAAGTAAGCAATAAGGCTGCAGTACTGATCATTGGGAATTCTGGATCGGAGTCGTGTGATTCCATAATATCCGCTGTGAAGGAACTGGGCATTGCGAGGCTGGGAAGGATAATCCCAACTGAAAATAAGGCCATAATTAACGTGGAGCAATGCGATGCTTGTGGCGACTGCGTTAGATTGGGATGTAATGCAATAAAGATGAAGGGTGGTTATCCTGCCGTGATTGTGGATTTCTGCATTGGATGCGGGCTATGCACGGCTACTTGCACGAGGAACGCAATAGCCATGGGTAAGCCATAGCTGGAAATAAAACTGAGATAGGGATAAAATAAAATAATAATGATTTAGAGCGCATTACTTGCTTGGATGGGTTTAGCTTAGTTCTCAAAGTTTATAAACCGCTATTGAATACCAACGCATACATGTCTACCTATTTATCCACTGAGGAAATAAAGGCTAAGGTGGAGAAGCTTAGGGCTATTGTCCCGCCCAAGCTATTGGATGAATTTTTAGCCAAGGCCGAGGCCGTCAATCTAACCGAGGAGCAATTCGAGGAGGCCTTGAAATTCTTGGTTCAAGAATATGTGAAGGCAATGATAGATCCCGGAGAGGCTATAGGGGTTGTCACCGCGCAGAGCGTGGGAGAACCATCGACTCAGATGATTCTCAGATCGTTTCACTTCGCAGGATTGAGGGAGTTCTCCATGGCTCTCGGCTTGCCCAGATTGATAGAGGTGATAGATGCTAGGAAGAAGCCTGAGAGGCCCATGATGACTGTTTACTTGGATGACTCAATAAAGCAGGACAAGGAAAAGGCATTGGAGGTGGCTAAGCAGCTCCAGGCTACCACGATAGAGAACATAGCGAAGGCGGTCAGCATAGATTACATAGCCTCCACCATAATAATTGAGCTCAACGAGGATCAATTGAAGTATAAGGGAATAAGCGTGAATGACGTGAAAAAGGTGCTGGATAGGGCTAAGGGCAAGGGCGGCGAGATAGAGGTGAATGGTTTCACTATAATGGTTAAGGTGGATACTACGGAGTTGAGCAAATTGAAGAAGATACGGGATAGAATATTGCAAACCAAGGTTAAGGGAATAAAGGGAATAAAGAAGGCGGTAGTGATAGAGGAAAAGGGCGAATTCATAATACAAACCGAGGGAACGAACCTGGAGGCGGTTTTATTAACGGAGGGCGTTGATCATAGGAGAACCATCACTAACGACATCCATGAGATAGCTGAGGTTCTCGGCATAGAGGCGGCCAGAAGCGCCATAATAAATGAGATACAGAAGATACTCCAGAGCCAGTCGCTGGAGGTGGATGTGAGGCACTTGATGATGGTGGCTGATGTGATGACTTGGGACGGAGTTGTCAGGCAAGTCGGTAGGCATGGAGTCGCCGGCATGAAAGAGAGCCCGTTAGCCAAGGCTGCATTCGAGGTGACGGTTAAGAACTTGGTGGAGGCATCGTTGAGGGGGGAGAGACTGAGCGATTCAAGGGAGTCGTGGAGAACGTAATAGCTGGGAAGTATATACCGATAGGGACGGGCTTCGTGGAATTGCTCATGGAGATGAAGTAGCAGCATTGGTCAAGGCTGGCCGTTGGCTTACATAAATTCCAATGAACATCACGACAGCTCCAATCAGCTCCAGCGGCGTGGGTATCATGCCCAGCAATAGATAATCCATTGCTATCGTCAATGCAGGAACCAGGAAAACCAATGCAACAGCCCTTGATACTCCCATGGAATTTATCAATAAGTTCCATAAAAGGAAGAGCATGGAGCCCCCCCATCAATCCCGTCCCCCCCAGTAAGTCAATGATGAATTTATCTCTCATCAGCAAGCGATCGCCAAATATAAAGGATGGAATCAACAACATAGCTGCGCTGATCAGCATCTGAAGCGAAACCACTGTTAGGGGGGGGTCCCTCGATCCTAGCTTTCTGAAGTAAGTACTATACATTGCCCAGAAGAATGCATTGATCACTGTCAGGATGGCCCCGATCAACTTCATGCTTCCCAGGAACGAGAGGTAGTAAATTACGACGCCTAAAAATCCTATTATGATGCCAATTATGTTGCTCCTGCCAGGTCTTTCCCCCCAAAATAAGCATGGATAAAGGCAAGGCAAAGAGGGGGGGCATTGTATAACTGAGCACTGCCGATGTGCCTGGATCAATGTAGAGCAATCCAAACGACCAGAAACCAGTGCTGAGGGTCGTGAAGAGGGATAGAAGAAATAGATCCAGATTCATGAATGGCTTAAATCTGCGAAGTGCAATCAAGGGAATCAAAAGCGATGCGCCAGCTATGGCGTATCGTAATGACATGAAGATGAGCGGGGGGGGCGAGTACGATAGGCCATCCTTAACGAAGAAATAATTGCTGGATGCACCAACTGTATAGGCCGCTAAATATATGCCTGTCTTCTTGCTGCCATTCATGAAATCATGGTTCTTTTACCTGGATTTTAAATTATTAATACGAGTTCAAGAACCTTTCAATGCAGGAGCTAGAGATGACGTGACGCTTCGCGGCCTTAATTCAGTTAACCATGTGACTAAGGAAGCGGTAAGCTGTTGCTCCCTCGTTAGGCATTGACCAAGGCGAATTGCTTACCCAACATGCTTCTGGCATTCATTGAATCTGCGGTTTGTTTGCGAAATGGCCTTATGTGGGTGCACTGTTTAGTAAATCCATGAATGCGTCGGTGAAGGATGCGGTGCTTGGGATCAAGCCTGGCATGTGTTCCAACGAATATTGCATACAGCGGTATTTGGCCCGTCGATTGATGGCCCGTTATCATGTAGTGATTGATGGCATAGAGGTTGATGTGTTGGGAAATGGATGGGCAGCCGAGGTTAAGATGGGCTCGCATTTCTATGATGGAATAGGCCAGGCACTGGCCTATAGAAGAATATTGGGGGGGATTGAAGAAGTATGGTTGATCCACGTAGTTGATGGGGGGGATCCCTCCCAGCACTTAAACAAGCTTCCACTATTGATTGCGGGGGGGCTTGGAATAATGGCTGCGATAGTGCATCGTGGCGGCGTTGAATTCATTTAGGGGGGGAATTAATAGGTCACTAATCATCTTCTACGTCAAATGGACACTTTATGTTTTTTCCATGGAATCTCAATGCGTCCTGAACCGGTCGGCAAGCCGCGCCATAACTGTTCCCCCCCGGCAGTTTCTTTTTCGGGAATGATTCGTCGCTATAATCCTTATAATAACTCAATGCCGATTCTAGAATGTTAAGGGAGCTTCTATTTGATTTAACAAGGTCGTTTAATGCGTTTCTCAATTCCATATCTGGCTTCGCCCTTCCAGCGGTCCCTCCACCCTTGGATGATATTGAAATCCTCATATCAATAAGCGTGGCCGCCTCCTTCACAAGAAGGCTTTGATTCACATTAAAGAGAAGCGAATAATTGACGTTTCTTCCATAGAGCCTTAAATTGCTATTTATTGCGTTAATCATTCTTTTAGTCCTGAATAGATCGGTTAGAGTGGGCCTGGCCACCACGATGCTTTTGTCAGAACCATGCACTGCGGCCAGTGTGTATCTCATGTCGAAGAAGGGCGCCGTGTCGACTATTATTGAATCGAATTTATCTATATTGGAGTTTCTCAATAATCCCCACAGCGCTTCTGGTATTCCTATTCCGGTGGTGGAGAAGTCGGTGAACTGATCCATTAAGTCCTCGCCGGGAGGCAGTAGATATACATCATATAGATCCTCCACTACCTCCAAGTCCGCGAAATGGGCCTTTGCTTCCTTTATTTGTATTGCGTATTGGCTTATATCGATCGTTTTGTTCTGTTTGTAATCGGTGAACATCTTCGATAAGGTCTTTCCATTATTATCATAATAGTAATAGGCTTTATCTCCCATTAATCTAATCGAGAGACCGGCAGTGGGGTCTAGGTCTATCATTAAAATAGGTCGGTAATTCGAATTGGATAGGAAAAGTGAGAGAAGGAGAGCTATGGTTGTCTTGCCCGTGCCTCCTGCCGCGGATATTATGGGCATTATCGTTGCCTTATCGTACATTGACTAGCATTAATAATTATTGAATTTTAAATATTTAACTATGTTAATAACATTTAATGATTCATTATAATAAATATTTGGAAGGCAGGCCTTCCCTGCCTTTAGTTAAGCGCAGTCGCGGCCCACCGAGCCGTTCACCCGGCGCCACGTTTTGCCTCCGCCGTCGGCAATACATAAATTTTATCGCTCGTATCAATGAAGATCATTTCATAAATTACCGTAAAACCGTAAATCCGCCTCTTACGGTAAGGGGAGCAATTGCTTTCTTGATTAGGAACAAATTAGCGGTAATGGTCGCTTTCGATGTAATTCATGAATCCACATTACGCTGCCACTTTGGTAATTGTAAGAGTAATTAATTGCTGGATTCCATGGTTCTCTAATGATAAATAAGAAGCTGTGATTCTTAGCCGGAAATATTTATAATGCTTGGTTTATGCCTAACGTGAAAATTGATGAAGATAAAGCCATTGACCATAGGTCAAGAAAGACTTGTGAATTTATTGAGCGATGATGATAATGAGATAGTTGGGGTATTTGGGCCCAGCGGCACGGGCAAGAGTCTCTTGGTTCTATCTTATGGACTGGAATCCATTTTATCAGGTAAATATAAGAGGTTGGTGGTGGTAAGGCCCCTCATAGACGTGACGACGGGGGGGAAGTCCGTGGCTCCTGAGCTTTTAGGCGAGCTCTTCTATAAATTATCGTCAAATTATATGCTGGATATCATGGGAACTATAGAGGACCCAGCGAAGATCAAGCAATTGATGGATGAGGGCAAGATAATGGTGACCGACATAGATTACTTGAGGGGGGGACGTACATTTGATAATTGCATGATCTTTCTAGATGATGCTCAGAATGTTCCTCCTGAGAATGCCGCGGAGGTGCTGATTAGAACCGGTAATAACTCCAGGCTAGTGATAGCCGGCGACTCAATTCTTCAGAAGCCCATGAACTTGGAAAGAGATGGAGCCACGTTGATGAGAGAAGTTCTATTAAACGAGGAGAAGGCAGCCGTGGTGGATCTTGGCATAAAGGATATAGTCAGGCCTGGAGCGCGGAGGGGTCTTAAGTTGGTTTTGGAATTAAGGCTTAGAAAGAGAGGGCTATCCGGAGAGGAAAGCAAGCTGTTGGATGCGATTAGGTCGGCGGCGCCTGATGCCGATATAGTCACTGCCGTTGTGTTCAATGATATTAAGCGAAGGTTAAGCATAAAGCGGAGGCGCCGGATGCATTGGTGATAGCCAAGGAAGGAAACTTGGGGGGGAGGGTTATTGGAAAAGGAGGAGAGAGGGTGAAGGAGATAGAGAAGGAGACAAACTTAAAGATAAGAACCGTTGAGATGTCCCTGGATTTCAAGCAATGGATAAAAGTCCTTCATCCATTAGGTTGGGCTGGAAAGCATATAACAGACGTCGACTTTGCAGGCCCTGATCTGCAAATAACACTGAGGGAGGAATTCGGCGCGTTCATAGGACCGCGAGGAATATACGTCAAGTTCTTGGACGGGATATTCAGGAGATTAATGAACATAGGAGTTACCGTGGTTGAGGAGGAACGGTAAGTCTATTGCCGACCGCCGATTAATGGCCTAATCCATTTTTGTATTCCATATATCTATGATTTCTCCACTCTTGTGTTCACGGTACCTCCACATTTGCATGCATTTTTTCCATATCTTCCTCCGTCTTATTTAGCCTCTTCATTAACTCGGCCACCACGGAATCCAGGAATACCATTGTTGTATCCTCGAATAACGTGCCTAACGGCGCTAATGGTTCATGAAGCCCCCCCAGTATCTGTCTAGCGAAGTAGTCATCAACTCGCGATACCTTTGTCCTGCCAGGAACGACCACTAATGAGTCAGCTGTCTTGGCCAGCGGCGAATCGCTGTAGCTGGTGATGGCGATTATGGTGGACTTCATCTTCTTGGCTGCTGCTGCAGCCTCTATTACTAGGCTTGTAGTTCCACTGCCGCTTATCGCCACTACTATATCCCCCCCCTCTCCGATGCTAGGGGGGGTTATTGTCTCGCCCAGCACATATGATCTAAAGCCCAAATGCATAAGCCTCATAGCGAATCCACGTGCTACCAAGCCGGATCTTCCCATTCCCACCACAACTACCTTATGATTGCTCACATAGGCCTCTATTAATTCATCAATGAAGTTATTGACTTCCTCCGGCTTCAATTTATCTAGCACGGTTTCTATGAAGCCGGATATCTCCTTGTACGCCTCTAGAAAATATTTGGGAAGCGCCTCCTTTTGGCTCACTTGTCGTAGCGCTAGGATTAGTTTTTAAGTCTTGCCCACGGAGGGCATCGATAAAAGAGCGACGCGCCTCACCCCCCCTTAGGCTTTAGGGGTCAGTGGCATTTATCATTATCTAGAGACGGGATCGAGTTTTCATGCTAGGTCGATTCGCAGCCCAAGCGGGGACATTAATTGACGTAGATGAGAAGGCAAAAAGGAAGAGGATGTTTTTAATACTAGATACTTATACGGAATTGCGGTCTGCTTTAACATGCATTGAATCAGCGGTCGATATACGAGATAGTGTTAAGTTTATAATGGCATACATCTCGCAATATGCATTCATGGCATTTTGGCTTCTTCCTGTTGCAGTAAGCTTTTCCAACTGAGATCAATCCGGCATGCATTAATTTCAATTCATATATATCGCTCAAGGCTTCGGCCACCGCTTTGCTCGCCTCTTCCTGGCTCACATGCCTTCCAATCACCCGTCCAAGGACTATTGCGGAGTAGGAGGATGGAGGAAAAACCCGTGCATTGGATATGAATAGCAACAGTGATTTCGCGGTCTCCTTGCCTATTCCCTCTATTTCCAATAATTTTTCCTCGTTGATAGGGGGGGATACCAGCGCGGTCACTCCTCCTAGCTTAACTGCCTCCATTGAGAAGGCCTTTAGCCTACGTGCCTTGGTTTTGTGGAAGTTAACTTTACTTATCTCCTTGTCTATATCATCTATATCCATCTTGCTCAGCTCTTCAACGTTTGAAATGCCGTTTTCCCTCAACTTCATCATGACCTCTCTAACCACTTCCCATTTTGTTAATTGGACCAAGAATGCCGATATGGCTATCTCGTCAGGAGTCCTCATTCCTCCCCCCCACCAAGAATAGGAGTATGGATCGCCGACCACCCATCCTTGACTCGATAATAGTTCCTTATTGGATTGAAATATATGGATCAGCCTTCTAAGCGTGTATGTGAATGATCCATTTATAGATCCCTCCATTTCACTTAGCTTTTTAAGCATTGCCGTACTCTATAATGTGGGTTTAGAAAAAACATTTTTAAATAATAACTGGTGGACAAAACCATGTCTAGCGCAAACCTCTTCAAGAGATACGAACTACCTCCGCTTCCATATAAAACAAGCGACTTGGAGCCGCACATAAGTGCGCAGGTAATAGACGTTCATTATAATGGACATCACAAAGGTTATGTAAATGGTGCCAATGCAACTGTTGATAGGTTGGAGAAGATATTGAAAGGTGATGTGACGAGCTACGATATACAAGGATTGCTGAGAAATCTATTTTTCAACATAAACGGCCATAAACTGCATGCAATTTATTGGCACAGCATGGCGCCCAGCGGCAAGGGCGGAGGAAAACCGGGAGGCAAGCTAGCTGATCTAATAACGAAGCAATATGGAGGGTACGATAAATTCAGGAAGATATTTGACGAGGTGATGAGGTCTCTTCCCGGCTCTGGATGGGCAACGCTATACTATGACCCGGAGACCGGCAATTTGGTTTTCACCACATTCGAGAACCACTACAATCAACACATAGCCGAGTTACCAGTTTTGCTGATAGTTGACGAGTTCGAGCATGCATATTATCTACAATATAAGAACAATAGGAATGCATATCTAGATGCCATTTGGAACGTATTGAATTGGGAGGAGGCCGAGAAGAGGCTCTCGAAATATCTATAAATTAAGAAAAATAGAAATAATAAATAATATAATTGTTTTTATTTAAAGCTGAATTAAGGGAGAATTTAGGAGATCCCATTGGTAGAACGAATATAGGTATATTTTTCGCCCTGACTTCCTCTCTCCTTTGAAGAAGGCAGTCTCTTCTTCTGACCTCTTCCCTGCTCTAAAGGGGTGGGGTTCCTGGTGTCTTGGGGGGACACCCCCCCTTTACTGTCGCTACTCCGTTGCTAGTCATTACGGTGGTAGATCCTGCTCCCCCCCACCTTATGGAATTAATCTAGGGCGAGGCTTGCATGCTCTGAAAATTATAGCAATGAGGCATAGTCCAGCAACAAAAGCATTCAAGTATTGGAGGGCTCAGCATGCAATATATTTTTCTATTACTAAAGCGGTTTACTTATTTAGCATTTATTGTGTCTTAGCAACGGCTTTGGTTATCATTTATACTGACCATAGGTCTGCTCAATTTGATGGTGTTTTTCTACGATAGTTATAGCAGAAAAAACACGGTTATAGGTTGTATATTAATTAATAGGATCCTCAATAAAAATGGGAAAAAGAGTTTTTTCTCACTTAAAAATAAAGTAAAAATAGTTATCGATACATTTAATATGAGGAGATCCCACTCTATAGTTGGGTGATTTGGGTGGCGAAGAAGAAGAAGGAGGAAGGGACTCAGGAGAAAAAGAAACAGTAAGTCAAGGTAAAATTAAGGTAAAATAAAATAAGGTATTTTTATCTTTCATGTTTTCCTTTATGAACGTTAATTCAAAAATGGCTGCTTTAAGTAGATGGTAATTCTATTAGGACTTCTCGTCCTTTTCTGGAAAATATTTAATTTCTCCAGCGTTTCGTCATAGTCGTGAACGTAAGATTTGGCACGGATGGTGTTAGGGGAATAATAGATTCTACATTTAATGAATTGGTGGTGGCCACCATAGTTGAGGCTGCGTTGCGGCATTGGAGTAGGCAGTATGGAGCGACTCGCTTGTTGGTGGGATACGATACCAGGCGTAAATCGAAGGAGTACGCGAGGTAGCCGCGGTGATAGCTGCTAGTCATGGATTTGATGCGTTGGTGGTGGACTCGCCCACCCCCCCACCCCCCCACCGTTGCTTGGGCTGTTAAATCGATGGGCTTTCACCTAGGCTTTCAAATAACTGCCAGCCATAATCCGCCTCAATATAACGGCATCAAGATAATAACTATGGCCGGTTCCTCAGCTTTTCCCAATGACACTGATGAGGTAGAGAAGATAATACGTGACGAGGGGGGGGATGATATAATTAAGTCGATAAGGGATGTGCCTAGCAAATCAATGCCTACCGTATCGTTAAAGGATCCATATATTGATTACATTCTATCATGGCTTGAAAGCAGGGTTGACATCAATAAATCCCTCAACGTAATAGTGGATCCAATGCATGGGGGGGCAGCTGTTGGATATACATCCAAGATACTGGAATCCCTGGGCATGAGGGTAAAGGAGATACATGGCTTTCACGATTCGTCTTTTGGAGCTTAGAGCCGGAGCCTGAGGAGAGGAACTTGGGTGAGATGATAAATGCAGTGGCAAGTGGTGATTTTGACTTAGGCATCGCCCATGATGGTGATGCAGATAGATTGGCAGTTGCTGTGAAGGGGGGGCTTGGTTTTCTCGGTGCAAATAGAATCATACCGATCATGATTAACAAGTTGAACGATTTAGGATTAATAAGGAGGGGATTAGGAAGGACTGTTGCCACAACTCACTTGGTAGATTGCTTAGCGTCCCGGTTTGGGGGTTCCGCTCTATGAGACACCAGTTGGAATAAAATACATATCTGAGCTAATAATAGATGGAAAAATAGATATTGGAGGAGAAGAGAGCGGTGGTTTGGCGTATTCGTGGCATGTACCCGAGAAAGATGGGATATACAGTGGTTCTTTGTTTGCATCGTTGATAGATGGCAATGCAAGCGTGGAGTTGGATAGGATCACCTCGATATGCGGGACCATGTATTCGTCCAGGATAGATATGGCTATGCAGAACTCAAAGGAATTCGTTGCATCAAATGGAGATGCCATCATTGATTCACTGTCTAGTCTCGGCGAGGTAAGCAAGGTAGTTAGAATGGATGGGATAAAGGTGATTTACGCGGATGGAAGTTGGTTATTGATCAGGGGAAGCGGAACCGAGCCGAAGCTGAGGATATACGCGGAGACCAAGAGCCGCGAATCAACGGAGGAACTGCTCAAACGGGCAATCTCCATTATATCAAAGCTGGGTTCTGTGAAGGGGATCAAATAATTACTTGTAATTGACAGCGGATTGCATGAATAATACATTGAATTTATCTCTTCTCTTTATTGTTGCAAATGTGAATATGTGCTCCACGTTAGGCATGTTACCCATAGCGACCGCTCTCACGTACTTGACCGCGTTAGGTTCATTTGTTTGATTTCCATCTAAATCCAGCATGCGTATATCCTTCACCTCCAATCCGGCTCCCCTCAGCTTCTCGGAGACGCAATTGATTATATCCGTGAATTCCAGCCCGGAGCAATCCTTCATGAATTCCATCATTACCTCTGAATGTATCTTCTGTATTGCCTTGCTTACCTCATCTCCTGCATCCATTGGAGCATGGCTATTACATACTATTAAATTTTTCCTATAATTATTTTGATCAAGCTATATCTCGCTTGGGAGACATGGCCTGATGCGAGTAATAAGGCTTTTGATGGCATGCTTAGAATAATAGTCCTTTAGGATTGGCATGGTCTCCATGCTTTGCCCGTAACTCAATGTATTAACACTTGCCTATTTGCTAACGTTTTTTAAATAATAAGGCATTATCCCGAACGAAATGGATGGTTTGAGCGTTGATGGATTGAGGGTGTCAATAGGCGGCACATACATAATAAAGGATATATCGTTCAACGTCAAGAGAGGAAGGATAGCCTGCCTTTGGGCCCAAATGGCGCTGGCAAGACCACGATTATAAAATCGATAATGGGATTAATGCCTTTCAGCGGTGTTATTAAAATAGATGGGGGGGTACCAATGGATCCCGGCAGTAATGAATTCAAGAAAATAGTAGGATACGTTCCTGAGTCTCCTCTATTATTTGACTCGTTGACTGTTGAAGAGACAATTCAATTCATTTCGTCGGTAAGAGGCTTGGGCTCTGAGCATAGCGACTGGATTAAGTGGTTATTGAATGCTTTTGGATTAGATGCGCAGGCACGTAAATTGATTTCATCGTTATCAATAGGTACTAGGCAAAAGATTTCCATAGTAACGGCATTGATGCATAGGCCTGAAGTTCTGTTATTGGATGAGCCTTTCAATTGGTTGGATATAGCTCCATCGTTATATTGCGGGAATTATTAAATAAATACAAGGATAATGGAAGGTCCATTCTGATGGCTACTCACATGTTAGACGTGGCCGAGAGATTATGCAGCGAGGTGATTCTAATCAATAATGGCGCAGTGCTTAATATAGTGGATTCCTCAGAATTAAGCAAGGATAAACTGGAGAAATTAGTTCTGGAGGAGACTGAAATGGATAAATACGTTAAGGCAGTCCTAAGCGGAAATCAATAACTTAAGCCTTTTGATGAGTCCCGCAAAATGGCGGTGATTGTTGACTATAAGTTCACGTAGGTTCGCCGCTGGAACATTTATTTATGCCGTGATTCTATGCGGGAAATCACGGGAAAACTGGGCATAAGAGAATTAATGTATAGGGAATTGTTATTTCAGGGTGTTGTAGGCTCTAGACTTCATGGGTTGCCAACCATTATTGAAGGCAGCGCATTGAGGAGGGTGATGAAGATATCCTATATCCAGAAGGCCTTCATATCGCTTTTCATAATATTCATGTATGTAGTGGATGTTGCGCTGATAAAGCTATCGGCCACGTTCGTGAAGGGATTGGGATCCACCGCCTCAATGCCGGGGGGGCAATCCATTGCCCATATAGTAGGTCAGTTAAATCCAGTGGCCCTCTCCGCTTCATATCCATTGACTGTGTTCTCGTATACGTTCTCCATTCTCTTAATAGACACTCTTCAATTGCTATATTCCATTAGAGGTACATATTTGATGGATTTCTTCTTGGTGCTTCCCATCGATAGAGAGTCAATTCAACGTGGCCTGATAGGATCTACCTTGAGGGTAATGGATGCGCCGCTCGCCGCCAATGTTGTGGTCGGTATTGCATTATCATTCTTTTTATCTCCTTTATCGCCATTGATAACTGCAGCTGCAATAATCTATGCATTTGCGTGTTTCTCAATAATGATGATGGTGCTGACCAAGGGCTCATCTTCCATGATGCAGATGATGCTTGTCTCGGCGGTGATGATAGCCTTCTTAATGATAGGCAGCTTCCTTCCTCTTATAATGATGGAATACTCCACATCCACTGCGATCTTCACATCAGTTGAGCTGCCATTGTCCTTGATTAGATATGTCCCAATAATAAACTTAGTGTCGGCTGAGTTATCTCCAGCTTCCCCTGTTATAGCATCGGTCGTGCTATACTCAGCAGCAGCCCTTGCAATCATATCATTGCTGGCGAGGATAGATTATAGATCGCTGTTCATGGAGGGAGGTTTGGCTTCGCGCGTTGGTTCTATTAGGTTAAGGAAGAGAAATTTGGTTGTTTCCATGATATTAAAGGAACTGAAGGCAATATATAGATCCAGCAGATTGTTGATGATGACTATGGTTCCTATAGCCTATGGTATCATATCCCTGATAATGGTGCTAATAGTTCCATATAAATACCTTAGTCCTAGGCTTGTGTTGATAAGCATCATGCCGTTTGAATTGATGATGAGCATAGTCACCGTGATGATTGTTTATCTATCCTATATGGTGGACCTGGGAGGGTATTACTTGCTCAAGATGCTGCCGTTAGGCAGGAAGAAGATATTGGAATCAAAGGTGTTATTATCATTTATCCTATACTTAGCATTTTCCTCACCGTTGCTGTTAGTGCTTGGAATAAATGCATTGTTGAATCTACTTCCAATAATGATATTGGAGGTTATGCCCATAATGGTGGGGGTTGGATTGCTGGATACCACAATAAATTCGTTTATGAAGCAGATAACCATGGGTACGCTGCCATTATTCATGATAATATTGATAGGGTTAGCCGTTTTAGTGGCGGTCTTGCCGTTAATTTCAGCCGCGGTGTTATTCTACGTATCCAGCGAGCGGGCTGCATTAATGGGCATGGGCGTCTTATCCCTCATTGAGCTAGCCGTCGTACTGATAGTGAATATATTGGAATGAAATGGTCTATTATTGGAAGCAATTGATCGGTGAACCTATTTATGACTGTGACTATGAACCTATCCCCCCCATCTTGCTCAAACGGTATTCCATGAACGCTCAACAGTCTGCTTAATGACTTTAGATCGCCCTCCGCAGTCACCTCTGCCTTATAGGGAGTAAATGCCTCTCCTTCTAGCGCGACCTTCAATGTATCGTGTATATGCCTGGCCAACCTATACGCTACATCATATGGAGGTAAGCCTTGTGGGAGCGTCATTAAATGCACATTAAATCCCTCCATTAGAAAATGCGCATGGGGGGGCTTGTACATCTCATCCCCCCCCTCCTCGTTTAGGGTCACTATTAATGTGAGCTTCGGTTTTAGTCTCCACATAAGCTCATGTATGTAGGAGGAGTACTTGGAATTCAGCAATAGGAAGTCGTTGAATACATCTATTCCATCCTCATCCAATCGTCCCCCCCTATCCATTGTTATGTCGGAGAACGCCCCCCCACCATTTGCATATGGTACATATACAGCGTCATCTACATGAGGAAACAATTGCCTCTTTATGTTGGTGGGGGGGCAAGACGATGATGCCATTAACGTCAAGGAATTCGATATTAAATATTCATTGAAATTAAACCCGCTCATTATCATTATCTCCGGTTCCCTGCCCGTCCTTATCACTGGGGGGGTGATTGAATCATCGACATTACATCCAACAGTTTTCAAAAATGATGATGCGTAGGATAGATTAACGGGTCTCGTCTGTAGAGCTATCATTGGATTGGCAGGTATGCTCATTAAATCACGCAAGCATCTGCCTTTTTAAATCCAACACCTCCAGTTTAAGGGGGGGAGTCCTAGCACTTCAATAATTTAATATTAATTATTGATTAACGATAACTTCATTATTAATGAGTGATGCACCAAGCATTATGGAAATATCTGCGTATTTGAGCGGGACCTAGGTAGAACTCGTGCTTTTCAACATGGGAAGGCGAAGTCGCAACGAACGCCTAACGTCCCACATCTCTATGTTATCGTAGGGACAAGCCTCTACGCACTCGCCGACGCCCACACAAGTAATGCTCTTATAATACCCCCCCTTGGCTATGAAGCTGCCAGGCATGCTTGAGTTACCCGTGGGACATGCTCTAATGCAGTCCTTGCTTTTACATGATATGCATGCATTGGGGGGGTTCCTCGCCACCAACTTGAAAAAGCCGAGCCTGCCTATCAATTGATTGAACGCTCCCCAATGACACCATCCATACGTGACGCAATTATAAGTGCCCAGCAACGGCGATAATGCGAACATCACATACCAAATAACTCCAAAGGAGATCAAGTAAAGCAACACCAATGGATCGACTCCCCCCATGCGGTCACGTTTAAGTACTTTGTTTGGTCCATGTAAGAGATTACAGCCAGCGCTATTAGAAGAGGCATTATTGATGTAATCAATGCATCATGTATCTTACGTATAACTCCCCCCCGCGGTACTTGGCGATTTCCAGCATTGAATCGTATTTGTTTGAGATCATCATAGAATGTGCCTTGCCACATATAAGCTGCGGAACACGTTAGGGAACAGACCTGTCTTGATCCGAAAAGGAATGACAGGATGCCATTTATGGCATAGGTGCCCAACACAGCTATTAAAAGCGAGGGAGCAAGGGGGGGTCCAGCAGTGCCAAGACCCATGCTCCAATCCAAATAAGGATATTTTACCAACAGTTGGGAGGAAACTTGGAATATAAATGCTATAGAGTACATAGGCCATCATCATCATGATCATCCTTACCTTATTCTCTAGATTACGCGATTCACTCATCTTTGCAGCAACTAACCATCCCATTTCTATCCCCCCCATCATAATTAAGAAACCCGGGCTCAAGGATAATGACGAAATGAACTCTATTGAACCGATCACGCTAATGGGGGGGTTAAGCAATGACTTGAGCTGGATTACGTCAAGCCATCCTGCTTCCATTGAAATCACTCCACCCATGGCCGCCTCAGCTACAAATATAGCTGAAAGGGATAATGCCAAGATAACGGGCTTTGTCAGCCATGAAGTTCGCCCACCCATTAAATCATCGTTGAGGTACACCACGAAGTACCAAGCCATGTCCACAAGCACGGCTGCTCCGTAGGAGATCCATGGAATGAATCCAATATATGCAAGTAATTGAACCAGCATCATAATTGCCATAACTATGCTTGCGCCTACGAATACATGTATGTCATGATCATGGATGACCTTGTGCCTATGAAGATAATCCAGCATGATAATTATTGTAATGGTCATTATGATGGCGGAAGCAGAGAGCGAGAGCTCGAACCAATAGCTCCCCATCATTATGGGGGGGTTAAACAACATATTGATTATCCATAGAGGAGCTATTTTGCTCAATAATCCTCCATTTCTCTTATTTAATGCATAGCTTATGCCCGCCTCCACGGTCATGGGCACTATGAACCAAGGACTATTGAGGGACCTGAGCAATAGATCGTTACTTGCGCCGTTGAAGTATAATGTGTAGGTTATCCCCCCCATCAAGATCTCGCCTATTAATGCCCCCCCAACCGCCACGGCAACAGTGGAAAGCTTACGATCAATTACGCGGTCGCTGCCAGTATTGCCGCTCAGGAATACAAGCCAAGCGATCATGGATACATTAGCTATAAGTATGGCGGTGAATAGATTATCGGTATTGGGACTAGCTAAGTAGTAGGCAGCTGCCCCCGAACATTATAGACATTGCCGCCAGGATGTAGAGCAACCATAACAATGATTTTATTGATAATTCCTTAGTTGCCTTGTAGCGCCATATTACGAGAACCACGGCCGCCACCATTCCGGCGGCGCCGCCATAAACGAAGTATATCGACCATGGATTCATTTACTTCGCCCAGGCTTGGGCGGGTATGCTATATACCTATATAGTGCTATTATTTCGCCGAATACAACCAAACCGGCTCCAACCAATACTCCTATCATGGGCTCGAACGAACCATCAGGCAATACTTTCCACAGTGCGGCGGTTATTATGACCTCCACTGCCACTAAGAAAGCTAGAACCAGGGTAGCGTATGCCCGCTTCACAGCGATTTCCCTCAGCGTAGGTTGCTTCATGTTGCCGGGCTTAGGTCCTTTCCACGTTGCATATACGAACGCCATTCCTGCCAATATTATTGCTGTGGGAATTAGCGTCACCTCGGCCACCCTGATGGGCGGTATGGGAAGTCCAGGCGTCAAGGCTCCCCCCCAAATAGCATATATTATCAACCATACCGTTATCAGCCATATTATTATAACCGTGTGAACCATCCTATCCAACGGGTGCAATTTATCGCTGCGGTCCAAGAAGGGCAATAACAATAGGTATAGCAGCGGTATTATTCCTCCCACCGTTACTGCTATGAATGGTCCGGAGCCGCCTTGGAATAGTGGTAATTGAAAATCAACTATTTTATAAACATTCAAGAAGAACCACAATGGGTAAGGCGGTATGCTGGCCGCGGCTGCACTGGTAGGAGATGGTCCTGGTAATGGAGATAGCAAAATGGGTATGGAGCCTTGCGGGAGCATCAAGAGTATGGACGGTATTATCAATATGAACCCCCCAGACCCAGAAGAGTATTGCAGCAGTGTAAAGGAAGTTGTTGGGCCACCACTTTGGCGCTTCCTTTCTATCCAATTCGGCCGGCGATTTATAATTAAATAGCTTGGGACTAGGCATGACTCCATTCTGCTCAGCCAATCCCAAGTGCAGTGCAAATAATAACGCCACCAATGCGGCAAGCGTTATGTGCCATGCCAATACCCTGGTGAATTGAGCGGTCTCTCCTCCGGGCCCGAAGAATATATTGAGCAGCAAGCTTCCCAGCGGCGCGCCTTGAAGGAGGCCCTTCGCTACGTCAGCGCCATCCACTGACAAGGTATCTCCTACCAAGGAGTACCCGAAGAATGCTGTGCCGAGAACGGCAGCGCCCATGATAACCCCCCCGAGCACCCATTGGAGCTCCCTGGGCTTCTTATAGGCGCCCACGAAGTAATTCCTGAATAGATGGACGAATGCCAAGAATATCATGCATAAGCCCCATATAAGTGTGATGCCAGCAATATCTTGCCGAAGGCCACATTATTAACTATGTATTCTGTTGATGAATATGCATTGCCGGGCTCATAATACATCAATAATAACAATCCGCTTATCACTTGCCAGAAAAATGCGGCAGCAGTCATTCCCCCCCCGTCCAGTAGCCAAGCTTGAACATGTAATCCGGCGTTCCCACCAGCGGTAGCTCGCTTAATTTAGCCCGCTCATCCAGCCATGCCCAGAAATCGAAGCTCTTGGCCTTATCAATTGCCTGGCCAACTTTCTTTCTTATGTTGACCTCCATTCCTCATCACCCGCATTGAGACAGCTTTCCTAGGTTATTTACAACTGCTTGGGTTACTGGGGAGCCTCCTTGTAAGTCACCCATCGGGTTGTTTACTACGGAATCGGTCGGATTCCCGAAGCCAGGGTGTCCATATATCACTGGACCAACCATCTTCTCCGCATATAATTCATCAGTGCTTGGATCGTATTTGAGCGATACGTAGGGCAATGGTCTAACGGTTGGGCCCGTCACCACCGCACCGCCCTTGGCCGGGTCATATGTGCTTCCATGGCATAAGCAATGGATTACTCCCTTAAGGGATCCAGCGCTGGTCTGGGCTGGTTGGCATGAGGGTATATTGGGGGGGTAGAAGGATATCAAGGGAGTTTGACAACCTAGATGCTGGCATATACCGCTATATGCCACTATTGAATTATTCGGCCCCACGCCGCCGGGAAAGTCGTATGTAGCTCCGGTTTGAGGCACCGTTACTGTAGTGGGCGGCACGTTCACTGGATTTCCCTGTTGATCGCCTATGTTTATCAACATGTTGGGTTCATTGGATAATGGATAGTTGAACACATATAGGTAAGACGTATTTGGAGGTATGCTGCTTGCCTTTATTGGGTTGCCGCTGGGATCCAACAACTTCAACGTGGGAAAGCTTGTCAAGCCGCTCACCGGCGGTATTATCTCCTCTATTATGGGCGGCACCGCGCTAATTATCATGGCGGCGCCGGCCAGCGTTACCAGCGCCTTTAGCGTGCGCCTCCTCACCAAGTCTACCTCCTCCTTCTTCTCTCCTTCTTTCTCAGGCATATTGTTCCACCTCTACTCCGATCTTCTTTATTCTCTTGATTACCAATTCATTGAATAGTTTTAATGCGAATATGCCTTGGCCTATTCCCAATATGGTGGCGAATATTACGCCCAGCAAGTCTAGGTTAGGGACAGGTATGTTGTATACGCTTAACAAATAATGATATGCGTACCTCCTCGGGACGCCCAGCAATCCTTCTGCCATCCATACATTGACGAAGCCGTAACCTCCTATTAAGCTCATCCAGAAATGCACCTTGCTCCATTTATCGTATAGGTTAACTCCTTGATATATTCGGGGCACTATATAATAGATCATTGCTATTGCAGTCATTGCGACCACCATTAAGGCAAACAGGTGGAAGTGGCCGACTATCCAGAGGGTATTATGTAGGTATAGGTTCCATCCTATCATGGCTTGAGCTATTCCGCTGAATCCCCCCCCTCTAGCCATGCAAATATCCCCCCCATATAGGTGAAAAGCATTGGGGGATCCCATTTTATCCCGCCCTTCCAAGTCATTGATAGCAGGAATAGATGGATACCGCGGATACTATTGAGATGCCCATTGTGGAGAGTTGGGCAAGGAAGTTCACCGGCAGCGGCTGAAACGGGTATAGGTATAAGTGATGACCCCCCCATACCAGTAGATTGGTTAGTGCAGCTAGGACCCATATGCCCCCCCCGTCGTTGCATAGCCCACCCACTTTCTATTAGAGTATGATTGGAAAACGAGATACATGCCTGCACTGCCGGGAATAGCAATTGATACACTATTGGATGGCCGAAGTACCAGAACATATTGTCTGCAAGGCCAACGTTTAATCCAAAGTTTTGATCGATAGTGGATCCTATGAACATCACTACCAACAGCGCTGCCAACGGAATAGTGGCTATCAACATATCCAATGCGTCCGCTACTAATGGGAAGATCGATACATCGAACTTATCTGTGCTCTTCATCACACCATCAAAGCCAAGCCCCCCCTGACTATAGCGCTTAATGAATTCTTTATGCCTCTGCCGCCTCGCCGGGCCACCACAATTAATACCTCAATTGTATATAGTATTATTCCCAGTCCAATTAATAATTCTCCGAGCGAAAACGTGGCAACTCCCCATAGAGTCCATTGATCTTGCGCAGCATATAAGGGGGGGAGGGGGGGATAAAGGAAGTACCAACCAGCGGCAAATTCCCCATATAAACCGCTTATGCCAACCAGCGCAAATCCCATCACAAGCACCCAGAAAATTGCGTCGACTAGCTTGTAATCCAGGTCCACGTGAAGAACCTTCACCAAGACATACCAAGTAACGCCCATCATGCCGAAGGTCCCCCCCAGTCCTATGAACATGAATTGACCATGCATTGTCATCAATATATAGAAGGGAGATGTACCTATGCTAATCAAATCGGCTTGCTGGGATCTCATGGTTAACCCCATCAATCCCCCCTGCAAGGAATATGCCAAACCAAGTAAAAAGATACTTGAGAGCAATACGGCCAGCCTTTTTCTCCAAGGAATCGTAGGACTCGCTTCTCAGGGCCATATCCATGCTTTTAATATGGTTTAAATAAGCTATAACCGGTTGTTATTTATTTGTAATTTTAAACGAATATTTTTTATATCATTTTTAAAAATAATTTGTTTGAGTTAATTATCTATGAACATATACCCTCCATTTATAAAGATCGGTAATAACAATGATGGTTATGGCCATACCATATGCAGCAAATATAGGGTTGGGCCCTCTTACTTTGGCTGACATATTCACAATTTTATTGATAATAAGTGCGGGTATATTGATATGGGTGGCCACGAGGGCCAAGCATAATATGGACGATTCATCTCAAGATCGCTATAGGCATAAAATGGAACGATTTGAAAAATATTGGATATTAGTTGCGATAGTATCAATAATAATATTAAATATTGCATTGGTGGGCACGACGCCGCAGACCGTGACCGCCAATACGCTTAACTCGCTCGGAGTATCCAATCTACAGACTCAATGTCCATATGCAGCCCCGGGCCATTATGCCGCGGCTTGTAACAACGTAATACAGCAAGATGTTAACGAGTTATTGCCTCTCCAGAATCAAGGCAAGATAAAAATAGTGGTGGTATATGCTGGTCAATGGTATTGGGATTTCTATACCGTGGCATCTAACGGAACATTAATGGCTGCCAAGAATCTAACCGTGTCTCCGAATGTTCCTATAGTTTTCTTGTTAACGTCAGTGACGTAAATCATGACTTCGGTCTATATAGCCCTGATGGAACGCTTGAATTTCAGACACAAGTTAGTCCAGATTACGTCTCTGTCTTCGTTTATCAATTCTCTCACGTAGGTCCTCGCTTGGTTAGGTGCCTAGAGTACTGCGGCCCTGGTCATTGGACCATGATGGCAGAAATATATATAGAATGAACAATTATTGAATGAGTAGAATTATAAAAGGAAGACAAGCCTCGCCAATTAAGGCGGGGGGGCATCAATTTGGCTTTACATTTGTTTCGTTGATAGCTAACAATGTTAATGATGCTTTGAGGGGATCGAAGTTAATATCGCTTATTCATATTGTTTGACTAGCGATGGATAGTTTATAAAGCATCCGCATCGTTTGCCATGATGGATAGGCACCTCGTCTACGTAACTATGGTTGTGATTGTAGCTCTAATAGCCGGGATCGGCACATTGATATACCTATATCCTCCCCGCAGTCAAGTAACACCATCTACCTCCTCTAATTCCACCCAAGTCGTTAACTCCACATCTACTCAAGCAGTCAATTCTACATCAAGCGCATCCACTTCAACGCAGTCCCCCCATTGAGTTGCTCAGCTCGCTTAGCGGTGCATTCACGGTGAACTCGGCGGAATTAGAGTCATTGGTGTCCTATAGACCGTCAGGGATCTCCATAAATAAATCGGCTGATATTATTACTTTCACAAACAAGACCGTCTACTTAATTATTTTGGCCGGTCCTCCAAATAATATATTAACATTTCAATTATTTAATTTAACCAATCCCACAATAGAGGTGCCGTTGGACTCCACAGTGATAATAGCTGTGATAGATGACGGTTATCTCAACCATAGTTTCGGCATCACATCCACTCCACCACCGTACCCAGCCTCCGTGTCGCCCAACCAGGATCAACCAGCCTTTCCAGGCTCCGAAATGCCGCCCACCCTACTTATAAACGGCCTATCCCCCCCTGCATCGTCCAATACCTACAGCGGCTATTTGCTGAAATTCAACGCAACTAAACCAGGTACCTATTGGTATCTGTGCTTTGTTCCAGGGCATGCATCATCGGGCATGTATGGAAAGTTCGTAGTATATGGCTGATCCAATGAATTCCGAGGAATATGCAGCAATAGCCATTATAATCATTATGCCCATAATATCGTATATGTATGGCAAGGTATTGGATAGAAAGGATTGTAGGTTCATATTGGCATCCCTTGCCTCAATGCTTCCAGTCACACTTATCCCAGTCAATCCATTAATTGCCATAGCGTCTTCCCCTGTAATTCTAATTGCATTGTATGCAGGTAGGTGCGGGGGGAGTGGTTGAAGGCCATAGGCATAATAGCGGGTGAAATAGTAATGGGAATAATATACTTGGAGACTATATTTGGCAACCTTCCCAACCTCCTCATAATAGTTCCACAGATACAGCTGGGATTCTTCTATTCTAATAATGCAATTGCGAATGCAATCGGGGGGGTGGCCAGCGAATCCGTTAATTCTCTATTATTTCCATTGATGTACTTGATATCCTTGGTGCCTCTCGTGGGAAATAAGAAATGGAGAGTTCAATTCACGGGCATCTTCCTCACATTGTTGTTGAATGCAGGAACGTGGGTGGACCTACCCACGCTTCCACTCATAGCTCCTACGCTTCCGCTTGTGGCAGCCATTAGCGGCAGCAATGCGGGAGTAACCATAGGATATCTAATAACCTATATGAGGGAGGCGTCAGTTATGATAAACTATCTAGCATCAACGGCATTGGCTATCTTCATTTCCTGGAAAATCGCGAAGAGAGAGATGCTAAAGAGGGACTTGCTTTTATTGGCAATGATTATTCTAAGTGCGACGGCTAATTTATTGTATTCCATTTATTTATCCATGTTATTCTTCTTTTTGTTCAGTGCCTGTATGTCCGCACTTCTATTAAGCGGGGCGATCCGCGATTTCCTTGACGGCTCCATAAAGGTGAGTGCTTGGTTGCTTCCGGCGGTTTATGTGATGTCCTTCCTGGCATTCACCATGAGTTTTATGGAGGCCAGCAATCCTGCCTGGTCCTTAATAGTTGTCTTCGCTCATGCATTGGCGTCCCCTATATTTAGTATACCGGTCATAATCTCGATGTTGCCGTTTTTAGCGAGCAAAAATAGATAAGCCGAGATGTTTAAGCGGCTTTATGGTCGTGAGCCATTAGTGGCAATGATAGG
>BBBF01000002.1 GCA_001315925.1 Thermocladium modestius JCM 10088
CCCCCCCACCCCCCCCAAAGGACGGAACTTTACATTAGCGTTATCAGGGAATCCTTCAGGGTGAGGGAGGCCAGCTGGCGCTGGGCCTAAATCCTAAGGCAATTTATGAAGCAATGAACGGGATTAGTATTATCTGGGGCGATAAGTTGCTGGGAAGAGATTATTTCTTATTGTATGGCTTTCATGCAAACCGATGCTTGCTTAATTATATTGATCAATAGCCCTATCATTCGTTGCGTATCTTCTTCATTTAATTGATTGATCAAATCAGATAACGTGGCTTTCGGTGCATTTGCTATCGCGTCGATATCCAACGATGGAGAGATGCAGCCTATTAAGGTTGATAATAGGATTATGGTAGCTGGATTTACCTTACTTAATGCATCCAATAACTGGGTTGCCTTATGAATTAGATCTATTACCTTGGGTTCCATCAATAGCTTTATCAGCTCCTCGAATTTAGTGGATGCATCGGCTTCCGCCAGCAAACCTATTCCAGATGCGTTTAATTTATCGTTTATGGACTTCAACAGCTCCATTATCTCCTTGATCTCTCCATCGCTGGACATGGAATTGGATTCTCTATGGATTTTAATAAAGTTGTCTTCCTAGAGGACAGGTTGTAGGATGCGGGATGAGGATGATGGTAATGGGGGCCTGTCGTGTTGTTCCTAGGATGGGATAGAATTGATTCGCAGCCTTAAAGGTAATGGCGAGAAGAGGCGGGGCAGTGCCATTGTTCAATTCACGAGACGCGAGCTTTAGCATGATAAAAGGGCAATCGCTCTTTAGGGCAGGAGTCAGGGATAATGAAGGGTCAGTTACATAAATTCTAAGGCATTGCTCATAGATTAGTGGGAATCATGGGGGGGTCTTTTTGTCATATTGGAAACGAATAATAAGGGGGGGAGATCCTATCGTTCGTTTAATGAGCAAGGTAAATCCAGTGTTATATAGGTTCGTCAGGTTTTGCTTGAATAGGGCCTATGCATCGATTGATTTCAAAAAGCTCGATGCAGACAGGAGATATGCGATAGATGTATTTGTAGATTCAATAAAGAATAGCGAGGATTCATGGAAATCGGTGGATGATTTGATAACCTTCATCAAAAATGAATTGCCCAACTTATATAAGACAGCATTAACTGCGGTTCCCAAGGATATACTAGATAAATTAGTCGATTCCTTCTTCAATAATTGCCTAGAGTTGGACGAAGTTAACACGGATAAGAAACTCAGCGCGACCATCAAGGAAGTCCATGATGTATTGAAGAAGATGGAGCCCACTAGCTCAAGTGCGGCTTCAGAATCCCCCCTCTTATTAAGTTCAATTCTGAAATAAACAATTCCGGATAAGTATAAAAAGGTATTATATTCGAATTAGACCTAAATGAATGTAAGGAGTTTACGTGCGTCTCAGGACAATGGGAATGGATATGATTATTCCACTGCTCCATCTGCTCAGCCAACTTATTATGACAGTAACTACTACGGTAATAATTATTATGATCCCTATGCATCCACAATGTATAGCTATAGCCCATATACCGATAGAACGCCCACGGGCATTCAATACCTAGATACATATATATTGCAAGGTGGATTAAAGAAGGGAGAAGTTTACTTGGTGGCAGGAGAAGCCGGAATGGGTAAGACCATTTTTAGTTTGCAGTTCTTGAAAACGGGCGCCGAGATGGGTGAGACTGGAATATACATAACAGTGGATGAGCCAAGCGAGGATGTGAAGCGAGGCGTTCAGGATGCATTGGGTTGGAATTTGGAGCCTTATGAGCAGCAGAATAAGCTGGTCATGCATGATTTCAGGACGCATTTCAGACTTTATGCTAGCGATGATAAGCTATCCATAGATCCCAAGAATATAGCCAAGATATTGGTGGAGACCGTTAGGAAGTACGGCGCGCAGCGAGTGGTGATAGATCCCATTGCTCCATTATTGATAACTAGCCATCAGGATGTGCTTTGGATAAGGGAGTACATGCGGGAATTGGTATTTAATCTGAAGAAGTTAAAGGACGTCACGACGCTGATAACGTCGGAGATACCAACTGGGGGGGAAACCACTAAGATAAGCAGGTTTGGAGTGGAGGAGTACTTGGCAAGCGGCGTGATAATAATGCACCTGTATGAGGACGAGAGAACCCATGAGATATACAGAGTCATGTATATAAGGAAGATGAGATGGATGAGGGTTCAACCCATAAAATTGGCCTTTGATATATATGAACCATATGGAATCTTAATAAGGGGGTAAGCTATCTCAAGTCCTGGCGGCCCAGTACCAGCCTCAATACGAGCAAGCGTATTAATAGGCGATTTTGATGAAGGACTTGACGGATTCGCTTAGCAAGTTAGTCGATAAAATAAGGGGGGGGCAAGTCATATAGATGAGGAGACGCTCAAGGAAGTATTGAAGGATTTACAGAGGGCATTGTTGAAAGCCGATGTTGATGTTAAGTTGGTCTATGAGCTCACTAAATCCATAGAGGAAGAGTATAGGAAGGAGGAGCCGCCCTCCGGCATATCCAGTAAGGACTATCTGCTTTACTTGATCTATAATAAATTGATATCAATTATGGGAGGAGAGACCGAGGCCAAGGTGGAGTTAACCAAGCGACCATACGTTATACTGCTGGTGGGCACCGAAGGGAGCGGCAAGACAACGTCTGCTGGAAAGATGGCCTACTGGTTTTCCAGGAAGGGGTATAGGGTTGGATTAATAGAAACGGATACCGTGAGGCCGGGGGGGGCTCATGATCAATTGAGGCAGTTGGCCGAGAAATTGAATATTCCATTTCACGTAGATCCCAACTCCAAGGATGCCGTGGACATAGCCTTGAAGGGCCTTGAGAAGATGAGAAAGGAGAAGGTCGATTTGATAATAATAGACACCGCTGGTAGGCATAGAAATGAAGAGGAATTGATGAAGGAGATAAAGGAGATATATAATGCTGTGACGCCCGATGAGGTAGTATTAGTGATAGACTCAACAATGGGAAAACAAGCCGCGGCTCAGGCTGAGGCATTTAATAGGAACGTGCCAATAAATTCCATTTTCTTGACCAAGATGGATAGCACGTCGCGGGGCGGCGGTGCATTGGCCTCGGTGGTAAGGACTGGCGCCAAGATAAAATTCGTGGGCAGCGGCGAGTATTTGGAGGATGTAGAGCTATTCAATGCGAAGAAATTCGTCCAAAGGCTGCTCGGCATGGGTAACCTAGAGGAATTAATGGAGAGAATGAAGTCCATTGAGGAAGAGGACCAGGTATTGATGGAGTTAAGCGAAGGCAAATTCAATATGCTCACATTCATGAAACAACTGGAATCCATGACCAAACTAGGGCCATTAAGCAAGCTCTTGCAGATGCTTCCCATGACCATGCTGCCGGCTCCCATGAGAAGCCTTAATGACGATCAATTGGAGGATGCGCAAATTAGGATGAGGCGTTGGCTGGCGGTGATGCGATCCATGACTAGAGAGGAATTGATGGATCCAAGCGTGCTCGATGCATCCAGGATAAAGAGGATAGCCCTGGGCTCGGGAACCACTCCGAAGGACGTGCGTGAACTGATTCGGCAATATGAATTGATGAAAAAGATGGTGGGCGAATTAAAGAGAAGCCAGAGACGCTTAGGCAGATTCATAAAGCAGTAATGGCACCGGCGCTGTTCTGATGCGCGAGTTCATCTTAATTACATCCACGCAATCAGCATTGCAATACATAGGACTACATTCCAGATTCATTCAAGGAGCCATGATGGTCTCCCATGGTTATAGGCACAATGTAAATATCTACCTGGTATTCATGGATAAATCCAGGTATATGTTGATTAAGAGCGATGCAGTGAGAAGGATATTGCCCGATGAATCGAGCATTGCATATTTGATAAAGGATTTTTTATCGGGTGAGGCTAGGAAAGGAATCATAATTGGAGCCACGGAGCTACGTGATATATTAAGGAGGGCCCCCTCAACCCATATTGATAATTCCTATGGTACGGGAATGTAATTCCCACGTGAGACTTGACCGGGATTTTACGCTCATCGCTAATTACTACTCCCCCCCGGATTTAGACTCATTACTGTGCAGCAAGGGATTTGGGTTAAGCCGCATTTCCCTAGATCAAGCCTCCATAATCGTGAATTACGCGGCAGATAATGGCCTGGAAATACGTTAATGAGCCTCCTACTTCGCCGTTCCTTAAGTCACTAATCACCTCTTCGAGACTGGTTATTCCATGAATTGCGCATTATATATGCGGCCGGCAAAGCATTGACCTAAGATCTATATATCTTCCCCCCCAACGACTGAGTCCCCCCCATACAAGTTCTAAGCATCGTGCAGTAAACGATGATTGCAGAAAGTTAAATTGGTTGAAAAGGCATTCAAGGCCGGAGGGAACAATAAGGTTTAAAACGATACATGCAGTGCCTCCCCAAGTTGTCGAAGATAATGCAATATTTTCCCTATGATTCGGCCAGGAAGCCACAGGAAAAATTGATAGAATCCATATTGTATGCTTTAGATGAGGGATTAAACGTAGTGGTGGAGGCTCCAACTGGCGTTGGAAAAACCGCTGCTGCCTTGGCATCAGCTTTCTTATGCGATGGATAGGGACTTAGACGTGATTTACCTGATAAGAACCAAGAACCAGGCCCAGGCGCCTATGAGGGAGCTGTCCAAATTATTGGAGAGGAAAGGCATAGCTATTCCTTACGTGCTGCTAAGGAATAGAGCGGATATGTGTTGTCTCACCTCTTCAAAGAAACTGGCATATAAGGATTTCTTAATGGAATGCAATTACCTCAAGTCTCAACATGAATGTCGATATTACGAGGGAACTATGAAGGGAGTACCGGAGTCCTTAATACAGGGAGTAAAATTGAGCTCACCGTCAAGTTACGTTAGGAGGTTCTGTGCGGCCGGTCTTTGTCCATACGATTCATCGCGTATGCTGTCCAACAAGGCCAGGTTGGTGATATTATCCTATTATTATTTGTTTGCGATGAATAGGCCGGAGACCGTCGATCTTAACCTGGAGAGCTCCATCTTGATCGTGGATGAGGTACATAACCTTCCTTCATCGATAATCGATTTAAACACGGTTCAATTAACTGAGTATACCATACGTGCATCGATAAATGAGGTAAAGCAGTACTTGACTGATGAAGAGGCCAGGATTAAGGCCATGTCATCGCTTAAGACTCTTTTAACTATGTTTAGAAAGTTAAGGGAAAAGATTATGGAGGATGAAGAATCATTCAAGGAGAAACGCATAGATGCATCGGATGTCTTGCCGTATTTTGATGGCATAGATACATTAAAGGCGATTCACGCTGATATAATGCAGGGGAAGAGAACCAAGGGGTTGCAATTCTTCTCATCGCCGTTGACTGAGGTATTGGAGTTCTATTCATTCATAATAACCAAGCTTCAGGGCCGTGGGCTATTCTATAAACCCAGCAAGGAAGGCGATGCGGTGTTAAGCAAATTGCTGGATCCATCCATAGTGAGCGGCGAGGTATTCAAGAAGGTTAATAAATACATATTGATGAGTGGTTCCCTTCCTCCCGTAGATTACATTAAATTGATGCTTGGATTAAGGGATGATTATCGATTGGTGAGGGTTCCCTTGAATGAATATATAAGCATGGATAATATAAGGGCCGTAATATATCCAGCCGTCACCACTAAGTATGATATGAGGGATGAATCCATGTATTCCAAGATAGCTGAAGCAATAGAGTCTTTGTTCAATTCAACCAAGGCTGGGCTTTTGGCGGTTTTTCCATCATATGATGTCATGAAGCGCGTTAGAAAATATATTCATTCGCGCAATGTAATAACCGAACTGTCCAGCACATCAATAGATGGCGTCATGGATAAGCTGGCCGATGATCCGCATCAATTGATATTGGGGGGGGTGGCTGGCGGCAAGTTAATAGAGGGAATAGAATTTAAGGTAGGCGATAGAAATGCGGTGGATACCATCGCTATAGTGGGCGTTCCATACCCTGAGCCCAGCGACTTCTTCAAATGATATTGAATGGTTTGAGCGCTAAGATAGGCAATAGGCAATTGGCGTGGCACATAGTATATACATGGAATGCATTAATTAAGGTAAAGCAATCAATAGGAAGGGGGGGAATCAGGTCGGAGAGGGATAGGGTATACGTCGTTCTAATGGATGATAGATTCGCCCAGAATAAGGCATTATTTGATGAGTTGAAAAGCTATCTAAGCGACGTTGCGGTAATAGACGAATTGGGAAAATTAATCGATGATGCGAAATCATTCAATAAGCATTGAATTAGCATTGAATTCAAGATGGTGGAATCAGAAGCCATAACTATATAACTTGTTATTTAACGATGAATATAAATATTGAGTTAAATGATTTTGAAGAGTATTAAGCATTGCAAGATAAGCTTTATTAATGAGAGGAAGCAAGCGGCATGTGGTCAAGGTACTGCTAGATAATGTGACTAAGGTATTCGGCAAGGGAAAGAAAACCGTAGTGGCGTTGGATCACATAAGCCTGGAAATAAAATCGGAGGAATTCTTCGTTATACTTGGCCCCCCCAGTGGGGGGGGAGGCAAGACAACCACGCTAAGATTAATAGCCGGCTTAGAGGAGCCGACGGATGGGGGGGAAATATGGATAGGAGATAAGCTGGTGGCGTCCGCATCGAAGAAGATATTCATTCCCCCAAATAAGAGGAACGTCGGTATGGTATTCCAAAATTGGGCTCTTTATCCTCACATGAAGGCATTCGATAATATAGCATTCCCCCCTCAAGATAAAGAGGGTTCCTAAGGATAAGATAAATAGCAAGGTAATGGAAGTGGCCAAGATGCTTGAGATAGATAAAGTACTGGATAGATATCCGCGTCAACTATCAGGGGGACAACAACAGAGGGTAGCATTGGCTCGTGCCTTGGTCAAGGAACCTCAAGTGCTCTTACTGGACGAGCCCTTCAGCAACTTGGATGCCAGATTAAGGGCAACGGCTCGTGCCTTGGTCAAGGATATACATAAGAAGTTCGGCATAACATCAATCTTGGTCAGCCATGATCCAGCCGACATGTTAAGCCTAGCCGATAGGGCGGGGGGGTTATATTTAATGGAAAAATGAATCAAATAGGAGTCCCAATGGATCTCTACGACAAGCCCGCTAACTTAGCAATAGCCAATCTTGTAGGCGAGATAAATATAATAGAAGGCACCTTAAAGGGCGGGGGGGAGTTCACCGCTAACGATCTATTAATTCGCCTTCCCGTGAAGTCCGATCTAAAGGCCGCGGTTCTCGGCATCAGGCCTGAGGATATGTCCGTGAAGAAGGATGAGGAGGTCTCGCCGGGCGAGTCTCCCCCCCTTGGATGGGGGGGAGTAGTCAGGATAAGCGAGTATGCTGGGGGTAAATTCACGGTAGTGGTTGATATAGGAGGCAACACCTTGAGGATATCGGCCTCGGCGCCCATTCCACGAGATGAGAAGGTATTCGTGGTAGCGGTTACAAACAAGATAAAGATTTTCGATAAGGAAACCGGCATCAATATTTTAAATGAGGAGCAGCGATCCCAATAAATGGACTTGGATGAGTTGCCCAAAATTGTGGATGCGCTCTGCTTGCTTCCCAGGATAGGCTGGGTCAGCAGGGGAATAATGAATCCAGAAACCGTGGGAAGGCACTCCCTTCTGGCCGCATTAATCGCCGCTCAACTCGCAAAATCGTTGGGCTTGGATGTTGGACGGGCCGCATTGCTGGCACTAATACATGACGTGGCGGAATATAGATTAGGCGATGTGGTTAGGGATGTGAGGGAAATAGATATGTCGTATTGGCGCAGCATGGAGCAGGGGATAGCGAGGGATCTGGGATTAGGCGAGGAGTTCGAGGAGTACTCCATGGGCGACAGCAAAGAGGCCAAGGTAGCTGCCATTAGCGATAAATTGGCGACCTTTCTAAGGGCATGCATTTATGCAAGGGAGAATGCCTCTATCATTCCCTTGATCAAGCGTTATGCCGAGATGATAAAGCCAATGCTGGGTTCCCTGGGCGGGGAGGCAGCGTTGGAGATCGAGGGCGTCATTAGAAAATGCTTATTGAATTATTCTATTCATATGGATTAGGCAATTTTTAGGCAGGTTCTATTCTAGATTTACCAATATGTTTAAAGCAAGGGAATAAAAATGCACCCAGTGTTAACCGCATCTATGAAACGATCATCGCGATCTACAGAGGTGAGCGGTTTAGCTTGCCGTGGGTATGGCAAGTTAACGATGCATGGAGAAAGTAGATTTAGGGGGGCTTGAATTTCTCCCAGTAATTTCGACCGTTATAGGATCGCCGGAGAATCGGAGATAATCGCCTTAATGGGGGGATGGTTAGTATGCCACGGGGGAGTCTGTTCAATAATATTGAGCGGTGGGGGAGTCTCGCCGATTTCAATTGCCTGGGGAGCAACATGTGGATAAGGCATTGTATTTGGTGGATGGTAAACCCATGATAGAAAGAGCATTTTCCGCGGCCTCTGCCGTATCGAGTGAAGTTATAATCGCAGTTAATGATTGGACCAGGGCATCCAGTTACTCCATGTTGCAGGGAGCTAGGTTCGTCGTGGATGAGGGCTTTAAGGGACCGTTGGGAGGCATTTTTTCAGGTCTAAAGTCATGCAGTGGAGATATAGCATTGATATTGCCCAACGATATGCCTCGAGTGACTGATCGGTCTCTCTCGGAATTATTGGGAGAGTGGATGGGTTTGATGTAGTTACGTTTATCTTACCTAACGGCGCCTTGGAGGCGGTAATGGCGATTAAAGTCGACGAGGGTCGTAAATTAATTGAATTATTGAAGATCCATGGAAGAAATAAAATAACCGATATATATAGAGGAGTGCCTAGGCTTCTTTTATTGAGCGCAGCCAAGCTGGGCATTTCAGGTGAATTGATCAATATTAACACGAGGAATGATTTGAATTTGATCGAGTTGCGAGGCGATTTTGATTCAGATATTCTTCTTAAGCGGGATTTCGATCTAAACGGATTTAATGGAACTGATGTTCAAAAATCGCTTTGGGGAACAATATCAACCGGGGATCCATGGAGCGAGGCCATTTATTATGCGGAAATGGGCGTCCCCCCCTTCTTGATGGCCCATACATTACTTGATTCAAGAAACCCAGAAGTTAGGCGTGTAGGGCATGCATTTCTCCGCGGTCTTGCTATCCCTTAATCCCGCCAAAGCTAAATCCCTTGAGTAGCCTACCCATAACTATGTAGCTGAGTATCATGACTGGCAATGCCACTATTAAAGCCGCCGAGGCAGGAGGCCCCCAATCGACTACTTGATTTCCTATCGCCAGTGCAGCAAATATGGTAACAGTCTGTGCACCGGTTGGCGGGAAATTGAATTGCCACGGAGTCTCCGTTAGTACCAATGGATAAAACAGCAAGTGCCAGTTAAATATAAATGACAATATGAAGGAGGCGGCCCATGAACCATGGTTATTGGCATTATTAACCTAAACAATATATACGTGGATGAGGTACCCTCCAATTGAGCTATCTCTTCGTATACGTCGGGCACGTCTTGGTATATGTTGAACATGGTCCACGCCACCATGGTTATGGTAAATATCGGGGGGGTGCCCATCATTAAGATCCACCAGGTATTTATGAGTCCAACACTTGATGCGAATACGAATAATGGAAAAATAAAGCTGGTGGCCGGAAGAGAGTATAGATATATGGAGAGCAACAGCAAGCTGTATGATTTTCGCTTTGCCATTATGTAGGAGGCCGCTCCCGCAAATATTGTGGATATTGTGGCCGCGACCAAACCCACCGCCAAGCTGGTCATTATGTAGGGAACGGACTCCCTGAGCGCCTCCAAGAAATACTGCGACGTTACGTGAGTGGGGTATAGGAGTGGAGGGAAGGTGAAGTCCAAATTGTTCGGTCTAAAGGCTATCAAGAACATCCAATAGACGGGCATTATCAAGAACATCAATATGATTGCCGCTACCGCCCAGAGAATCGTATGGAAAGCTAAGTCCGGCATTTTAATGCTGGGCATCCTTACCCACCCCCCCTCTCCCCCCCCTCAATACCAAAAGGAGAAGCACCGCCGGCACGGTTGCCATTAATGTCAACACGGCTGCCATGACCTCCCCCCCTCCTGAGAAATTGCCCATGAAGAACATCATTAGGTAAACCAGGAGAGGTAGGGTGGTGGAGGAGTAACCGGGTCCTCCCTGAGTTAATATGAATGGAGTGTCGAAATTGCCCATAGAAAGGACCAACGTTATCAGAAAAGCCGTTAGAATGCTTTTAAACGAATATGGGATCACTATTTGGGAGTAGTATTGGGACATGGTAGCTCCATCAACCATGGATATCTCTTTTAGTTCCTTGTTGATGGATTTGAAGCCGGACAGTATTATCAAGTATGCAAATGATACGGAGCTCCATATTCCAACGATGATGACTCCCCCCCATATGGAGAAGTTGGGCACGGTTATCATATCTATCGGCTTTAAGTGCAGTATGGAGAAGACGTAATATATCGGTCCATATCTGGCGTCGAATATGGTTCTCCACACGAGGGTAGATGCGGTGAATGGTATGGTGAAGGGAAGCAAGATGAGGAGGGAAAGGGGGGGAGTTTGCCACTTGTCCGGCAAACTATCCACTCTCACCGCTAATGCCAACGCCATTAAGACCGCAAATACGGCCACCGATATGGAGAATACCAGCGTGTTGATCAGTGAGATATTGAATATATTGATTGGAAAACCATGCAAGACCCCCCCCTAAAATTTGCCCCCCCACCAAATAAAAGGTAGCCAGCATCGGTATGAGGCCGAACCCCCCCACCACATAGGCGACGTATGGCCATAGCCAAGTCCTATTCATTGGAACGACCCATAAAATGATTATTTTAATGTTTTATTTTCTAAAATTATCGCATTAGCTGCTGCAGGGACCGTAGGTCTGCACTAGGTCGCTGGTCCATGATTGCGCAGCTTGCTTCAGCGCGGCTTGAGCGCTCTCCGTTCCCAGCAAGTAATTGTAAACCTGCGAATTAAACTGTGGTATTAGATCAGTGTATGTTATGGGTATGTTGGGTGGATTAGCCCATGCATTCAAGGCAGCCTCGTATATTCCCTTTATTATTAATCTATCGTGAAGCGGTATGCTGCTATTGGAGAGCAATGCGTTGGTCGCCATCTTGGATACGGGGAACTTATGGAAGAGTAGGTAGGCATCCTCCTGCATTTGAGGCGATACTAGAAAGGCCAGGAACTCCGCGGCTGCTTGCTGGTGCAGGGAGTACTTGCTAATGCCCAGGAAGTCCGTGCCGGTCTCGGCATATCCACCGGGAAGCGGAGCAACCAGCGTCTGGTTGTAGGCAGATGAAGAGAGATACGATAATTGCGTGCTGAACATGAATGCGCCTGGGGCGCCTCCCTCGTATAAGTTGGGCAAATTGTCGTATTCCACGACGGTCACGTTAGGCGGCGGCTCGTATGAGACCAACTGGCCGTAAACCTCCAATGCTTGCAACCCGCTGGTGGAGTTAAATGATGGCAGTGGATAGGAGCAACCGGGGGCTGGCTTGCCCATGAACATTATATTAAATGTTGGAACGCCTCCCACATTTCCCTGGTTTAACGTGGAATTCCTGGCGTAGAACCATCCATACACGGCTGGGAATGCGTCTATTATCCCGTGGGCAGCATGATCGTCTATTAATAAGCCCGTCTTCGTTATTCCATTACTTGTCAAGAATTTATCTACCTCTAATACGGTCGTCCAGTTCTGCCAAGTCTGGGGGGGATTAAATTCAGCTCCATACTGGGATTGGAATTCGTTGGCCAACGTTGGATTATCGAAGATGGTGGAGTTATACGCCAGCAGATAAACCGCCGTCTCGTACACTATGCCTATATACTCCTCTTGACCTGTGGTGGTGTTAAAGTACAAGCCGCCAAATGCTTCCTGGGGGGGCTGTATTATATCGCTCATATTGAACATATTGAGATAAGGAGCTAAATTGACTAAATACGGCGCAACCCTCAATGCTGATGTAGAGGTAAACCCAATTATATCATATTGTGTGGAATGGGCCTCCAAGGCCGTGAGTTCCACGGTTATATAGTTGCTGAATGGTTCTTGAATAACCTTTACGGATATATTGGGATGTAGTTTATGGAACTCATTGCCGGCATATTGAATGAATTGTGCAGATTCGCCGGAGAAGGTCACCACGGTCAAGGTTATGTTGGATGAGCTGACGGCAGCCGGCGAGGTGGTGGTCGATGTCGAGGATGTCGGAGAAACGGGATGTTTGCTTGTCCCAACATAGTATGCGGCGATCGCTATGACTAGAACTACTATCACCACGATAGCTATTAAGAGGGGGGGACGATTTACTCCTCTCATGATATTACCTCAAAAACGACCCATTTAAATACCTATTTTCAGTATATTCCTATCAATATATATTAGAATATATGTAAATGATAATATTAAAGATAATTGAATAGCTATAAGTTCAATGCAAGACCGTTAGGATAACTCGATGCGATATGCTTAATAATAACGACAGCTATGCCAGATCATTATGGCAGCTGACAAATACATGAACCTGGCCTTAATAGTTAGCGTGGTCGCGGCAGCGTTAATAGAAGTGGCACTGGCATTTATTTACTTCGTGGGAATATATGGAATATTCAATTGGCCATATATATCGATCTTAATAGTGCTATTATTACTGGGTTTTCCGGCCTATTATGGCTATTCCAAGTCAACCAAGCATGCAATGAGCTTCATTCGATACGCCACTCCCTTGGCATTGATTTTAGCAATAATAGGACTGATTTTGGGCCACATGCATGAATTCTCGGGCATAATTTCGCTTTTTCTGGCTACATAATAGAGGAGGCCACGGGGGGGATATTGTTAAGGATGGATTTCAGGGAATTCAGCAAGACTTGGACAGACGTGTTTGCGGTGGGCATGAGCATATTCGTGGTTTCTATACTATTAGTGCTCATATCCACCAAGCTGGTCGTGATACCAATGATAGGGGACGCCATAAAAGGATTGGGAATATACATGATATATTCTGCGGCAAATGCCAACAACTAACCATTAATTGATGGTGGCTCACTTTGAATGCGGGTAACTAATGTAATGTATTTTTCCATTGTCATGAATCGACTGAAAGGTGATTTTAAGCCACATGGTTCTGTAATTAACAAGGCTTTGGGCATCAATTTGGAACGCAATGCTTTAAAAGGGTTATGGGTAGGAGAGAGCGGACAGCATATGGCGTCTCCACAAGAAGCTACGATACTGGTAGGAAAGAAACCAACCACGAACTACGTAATAGCAACGGTGATGCAGTTCAACCAGGGCAGCAAGAGGGTTACCCTGAAGGCAAGGGGGGGCGGAGCTATAGCCAGGGCAGTGTCCGCCGCCATAATGGTAAGGGATAGGTTCCTTCAAGGCCAAGTTGATATAAAGGAGACCAGGATATCCAGCGACAGAGTTCAAGGGCAAGGCGGAAAGGACAGGAACGTCGCTGCAATAGAGATAGTTCTCGAGAAGAAGCAGTGAAGGATTAAAATAAATAGAATGGGCTCAACTTTGGATTGTTTTGCTGCACTTTGGTCCTGGTTAATGATAATTCCCCCCCTTATGGGAGGCCATGAATAAATATATTTAGCTCACTTTGATATAATTTCTGCGCCAGATGATGTGACGAGTATCATGTCCTCTATTCTGACCCCCCCACTCTATCCCTTATATAGACGCCGGGTTCTATGGTTATCACTTGGTTCTCGTGGAGCACGTCATCGCTGCTTGGGCTGACGAATGGTTTCTCGTGGACTTCCACCCCCCCCACTCCGTGACCTAAGCTGTGCATGAAGTACTTGGAGAATCCATATTCTTCCAGCACCTTTCTTGCCACGGCATCGACATCCCTAGCCTTTGCTCCTGGTCTCACGGCCTTTATTGCTTGATCGTGTGCATCCTTAACGGCATGGTATACATCCATTGCGAATTTATCGCTTTCCTCCAATAACATGGTTCTGGTTATATCGGCACAATATAGCCTATACCTGGCGCCTATATCCATCACCACCGCCTCAGTCTTGTCTATCATCTTGTCACTGTAGGTGTGATGGGGGGCTTTGCCCCATTCCTTCCCGATCCTATTATGGGTTCGAATGCAACTCCATCGCTCCCCCCTTTTCTATCATGTGCCTATAAATAGATGCCGCTACATCCCTTTCCCTCCTGCCATGCAGTCCCTCCTCTAATACATCGCCGAGGGACTCCAGTGTTATCTTGGCGGCCCTCCTCATGAGATCTAGCTCTTGTTGGGTTTTGATGCTCCTGGCATCCAGTATCTTTTCGCGGACATCTATTATAGCTGCATTAGGTGCCTTGCTTCTCACCTCGCTTATCAACCAATTCCTCGTATCGTCGACCTCTATCACCTTATTTCCTCCTCCTATCAGCATTCTCATCAATTCCTCCCTATCTATCATTTTTATATCGTCGGGAGCATTCATCTTATATGAGGCGTAGCCCAGCACAGTTACGTCACTTTCCAACATCTCCCTTGCTCTATAGTAGTCGAGCACCGGCGCTATAACGGTGATGGAGTCCCTAGTAGCGATTGTGGCGAATGCATCTTCATAGCCCAGCAGATAACCCATATCATAGGGATCCGTCAATATCAATTCATCCGCCCCCCCTCTTCATCTATCAATCTAAGCATTGCATCTAGTTTTTGCTTAATCATGCGTTAAGTGTGAGGGGTTTATTTTAATCTTTTCTTGCATTCCCGTCGAAGAAGCCCTTCCGAGGATGTCTGAGGTTTTTAACAATCACTTTTCGCGTTTTCCATCTATGAAATCGTCAACCCATGCCTTGGCCACGTCGGGTGGGGGGGCATGTACTGGCGGGTTCTTGAACGCCCATGCAGTGACGCTATACAGAGGACCACCCACCTCTCTGTCAAGGGCAAGCCTGGTTAGCCTCAATACATCCACCGTTATGCCGGCGTTGTTCCAGGGATCATGCACTTCCAGCATTACCTCCATTCTAACCGGCACTCCTGCAAGGCCTTGCGCCTCTATTAAGGTATGGGCTATTTTCCTGCTCTTCAGGAACGGTATGTATGCAACCGGCGATATGTATGCATCGAATTGTTGATCCTCTGCCATCCTCTTCACCGCCTCGGTCTTGGTCTTCTCCTTCTGACCCTTTCTATACGATAGGTTCAAGAAATCAGGCGTTCCTCCCACGTTTATTTGGTAGGTATCCACTATCTTAACGCCCCTGATCTCCAGTAGGTGCACCAGCGTCTTGTGTAGGATGGTTGCCCCTATTTGGTTCTGTATATCATCGCCCAGCAATGGCAGGCCTGCCCCCCTCGAATTTTTCCTGCCACTCCCTCGATACTGCTATTTGGGAGGGCATGGCATTTATGTAGGCCGCTCCAGCCTTAAGAGCCGCCTCCGCGTATGCCTCGCTTGCCTTTTGGGATCCGTGGGCAGGTAACTAATCAATATCTGGGCGTCGCTTGCCTTCAGTTCGTTGACAACATCATCCAAGGAACCCTCTACAATGGGCACTGCGTTGCCCCCCCTGAGTTCGGGCGCAATGCCGTCTAATAGCGGGCCGGCCTTGACGGGTACGCCCACCTTGCCCACATCCGTTACCTTGTATGCATTATTTGGAGGGGGGCAAATATGGCCTCTCCCAGGTCCTTTCCTACTTTTCTGGCATCAACGTCGAACGCCGCCACGAACTTTATGTCTTGGATCTTGTATCCATTTATGGATTTATAGGCCACGCCCGTCGCTCCTCCTCCCGTTGAGAGTAGTAAGTAACGCCCTGAACCAATGCGGATGCGCAGTTGCCCACGCCCGCTATGGCTACCTTTATATTGGACTTCATGGCCTCCGTTATATTAACAACTGTTAATAAATTTTACTATTAATAGCTGTTAATAGTGGGTCCAAACCTAAAAACCCGGACACAGCATCCGTGGGGGGGATGGCATATTCGTCGCAATAGAAGGCATAGATGGAAGCGGTAAGTCAACTATAGTTTCCTCCGCCGTCTCCAAGTTAAGGGAAATGGCTTCTCCATATACGCCACCAAGGAACCCTCCAGCAGCGAGGTGGGGGGGAGGCTCATTCGATCGTGGGCCCTCAAGAAGGAGACTCAAATGCCCCCATCCATCCATCTATGCACTGCTCTTCGCAGCGGATAGAACCATACATTACATGACCGAGGTATCTCCGGCTTTGGCCGTTAACGACGTAGTCATCAGCGAGAGATACATGGAGTCCACAATAGCTTATCAAGGCGCCCTTGGGCTGTCCATTGATTGGCTAATAAGTTTGCACAAATACATCCCCCCCGATCCGATATAGTGATAATACTTGACTTAGATGTAGATGAAGCAATGCGTAGGTTGGAGAGGAGAGGCGACTTGGAGGTATTCGAGAGAAGGACCGTGTTGGAGAAGGTAAGGAACATATTCCTAGAGAGGGCCCACGAGAATGGATATGCGGTGGTGGATGCATCTAAGAGGCCGGAGGAAGTGACCTTGGACGTGGTGAACATCATATCCAAGGCCCTTTATGACCGCGGCGGCCCACGTAGGATAAAGCCATGATTAAGGCAACGGCGGATCCCGCTGCCAAGCCCGCGGCCACCCCCCCACTCCAATCCTCGTTATCCCGCTGCTCCGGGAATCGGACGGAACCGTTAAGTTGGTGGAATTAATTAAGGAGAGCAATGCATTTTCATCCACCACAGCCGGGAGATTTACAATGAATGATTGCGTCACCACCACGTCCAATGAGTATGGAGCTGTGGTGTTTATCACTAAATAGCTCTCCAATTCCCTTTGAAGCCCAGTTAAGCTCTCCAATTCATACTCGTATTTAGCCATGGATAATGATGCATTGGCTCTTTCGCTTCCTATGGATCCATTTATGGCCAGCTTGAGATTCAGCAAGGTCTCGCTCACGTTGAAGTACATCCTGAGCGCCTCCAAGGAAGCATTGCTCAACTCCTCCGCGGTCCTCATCAACGTAGTGGAATCCGCGGTTGAATTCCCGTACACAGGCGCCGCCAGCCCCACGGCATTCGTAGCATTGGCTAACGCGCCGTGAAGCGATGCCAGCGATGAATTTAATGCCTTTTGCGTTGCGCCGAGGGCCTTGTATAATATGAAGAGGGAGGAATTCGCGTTGGAGAGCGAGTCGCTTATGTTAGTTAAGGTCGACGTCAGCTGCACCCCCCCGCGTTGGCTCAATTGATTGCCCACGCCCGTCAGCTCTGTCTCCATCGTGCTCAGCTCGGCGTTAGTTATGGCTATGTTCTGCCTAACCCCCCCGCCTAGCTCCGTTAACAATAGGCCTAGCGTGGTGGATATGGAGGTCTTGGCCGCCGAGATTGCTGCCAGCATGGCCAACCTTTGAGTTGAGTTTATATTGCTCTCGTTTATCAATGTCTCCAAATAATTCAACTCCGACGTTATATTGAGGTATGTGGAATATAGGGCATTGTATTGCGTGTTAACGGTAGCCGATAATTGCTTTAACGCAAATTGAGCGTTGGCTAGGGTGGAGTTAGCCGAGTTCACTACCCCCCCATATGCATATATTATATCGGATGTGCTCTCCCTCTGAAGCGTGTTTATCTCCCTTATTATGTTGCTCACGTTATTCATGACCCGTAATGTGGCTTCCTTGAGCTGGGGCACCGTGTAATTCAATTGATAAAGGGCGGAATATTCAAGCTGAACAGCCCCCCCTGAGCTCCTCGGCCTGCAGTTGAATCAATCGCTCTATAGCAGTGGTTTCATTTACTTGCGCCGCGGAGAACTTGAAGATATTGGCGGTGTAGTTAAGCATAGTGGATAAATCGTAGAGCTCCGTCAGCAACTCCGTGGAATTGCCCAATAAGTCATTGTACTTTCCATAATTGCTCAGTTGAGCAATGGTGGAGTTCAGTTTAGCTATCGCTTGGGATAGGTACTTCGAATAAAGCCCAGTGTCCAAAGTGGATACTATCACCACGGGCTGAAGCCTTATGCTCCTCCACGGCCCTAAATTGGTTATTCTGTAGTCCACGGTTAGATTGTAATTGCCAGATGATTGCCAGTAGACCAGGCTTGTGGAGCCAAGCGTTGCGAACCCGCTGGGGGGGGTTTGAGTATAAGAGTAGGCCACTCCATCCTGCTTCACTAAATAAATGCTGTTGGTGGGAGGAACGGGCGACTCACTCATCAACCCAAATATAGTTGAACCAAGGTACCGTTGCCTCCGTTTATTATGGAGGAATCATACGACGTGGAGTTCACCAGTAACGTCTGGTTTAAGTCAATTATGTTGATGGAGTAGAGCGGATTGGTGAACTGGACCTGAACGCTTGCTTCCCCGTATGCCGGCACTGTTATGTTCCAATATACCAGATCACCGCTTACTGTGGAATTACCGCTGGAGTACGTTATGGTGGAATAGGGAGGCAGTTTGAAGCCTATTATCAATTGCTGGGGATAGCTGGAATTGCTGACGGCCTGCGCCGTGTATATTATGGAGGCGCTGGTTCCCTGACCAGGCGAGTAAGTAACTTGGTAATTAACTGTGTACGTTATCGAAAAACCCGCGTGCAGCACCAGCGCTACGCTAATCGCCGCCAACAATGCTGGAAATAACGCTGAGCTCAGCCTCGATCCTATCCACCTCATTGGATGCGCCGATTCTCTTGTTAACTAATAAATCTATGTCCAAACACCTCTTATATGCGGCGGCCGCCCTCCTAATATCCACCGCATCCGCTCGCACCTCCGCGGAACCGCCCTCGCTTAGCTTTCCATTTCTAAGCGTTACTACCCTCTTGCCTATCCGCGCCACATCCGGGTTGTGAGTGGCTATTATGAAGGTCTTCCCCAAGGCATTTATGGCTCGTATTATGGATAAAAGCTGGGCTGCGCTGACCGCATCTATTGCGCCCGTGGGTTCATCCATTATTATGAAGGAGGGATCCATGCCCATAGCCCGCGCAACGGCGACCCTCTGCTGCTGGCCGCCCGATAGCTGTGTGGGCTTGTTTCCTGCCCTATCTCCCACCCCCCCACGAGCTCCAGCAATAGCCTGGCCTTGGTCTCCGCCTCCTCCCTGGAGTAAAGGCCGCTCATCAACATGGGCAGCTCCACGTTCTCCAGCGCAGTCAGGTTTTGGAGCAAGTTATATTGCTGAAAGACGAATCCAATCCTCCTCAACCTGAACCTCGTTAAATCCTCCTCATCCATCTCCGTGACGTCTGATCCCTCTACGATTACCTTACCCGCCGTGGGTTTATCCAGGGTCCCCATTATGTTGAGGAGGGTAGTCTTTCCACTGCCGCTCGGTCCCATTACCACCACTATCTCTCCTCTCTCCACGCTGAGGTTAACCTCCATCAATGCATCCACGTATACCGACTCCGATAGGCGATATCGCTTGCTTACATTAATCAATTCTATGACGGCCACACGTAAACCCCGCTATCCAATCAATAAAAACCTTGCACCCTCCCTATCGCCGCTTGGCATTTATGGTCCTCATTGACGGCCCGCTTTGACGCCGGCATTAATTAGATGAACTAAGTGGCGCTCAAGAGGAGTCGTCATGAGACGCCATATTAGATAATATAATGTAATGCTCCCAGCGGGAGGGGGAGTTCCTCCCATAACGTTAAAAGCCTCTCCGCTCGATTTCAAGCGTGACCATCAATAGGCATGTACAAATATCCGTGGCAGCACACAGTGGGGGGGATTACTCCAAGGAGGACGAGGAGAGGGCTAGGGTATTTGTGCGCGAAGCAGCCAAGTGCAATCCCATCTTAATACTAGGAGGATATTGGGGATTGATGAAGGTGGTCGTGGATGAGGCCTACGGCCTTGGGCTCAAGGTGGTTCTAATGCTTCCCATGGAGAAGGAATCCGTGGATCCCCCTCCCGGCGTTATCTCTATTAGGACGGGTATGGAGTATAGGGCTAGGTCGGTGCCGTTGGCGAGGAGCGGCGATGTGCTTGTGGCGCTGGGCGGGGGGGAGGTGGGCACAATGATAGAGGTATTGATGGCATATGCGATGGGTAAGCCCGTAGTGGTCTTAACTGGAAGCAACTTCTCCACGGATGGGCTGGCAGCATCCTTTCCAAACGGCTTCGATAGACGGAGGACGGCCCCGGTTAACTACGTTGATGACCCCCCCATAAAGGCCGCTCAATTGGCGTGCAGCGGAGCAGGCGCTCGGCTTGCCGGCGATTGGGGGGGAGGCGAGGACGTCTAAGCAGAGTGAACATTGGACCCAACAATTAAAAATGCTTGGCGGCAAGCGATCCAGTGCTTTGGCTGCTCTTGACCACCGGCGCATGCAATCTAAGGTGCAGTTACTGCGGCGGTTCGTTTGAGAGCAGGGTGGTTCCGTACAAGACTACCTATGACTTGAGCAAGTTGAGGAAATTGATGGAAGACGATCCAGAGCCCACGGTCATATTCTACGGCGGCGAGCCCCTCCTCAATCCCAAATTCGTGATGGAGGCCATGAATTCGTTGCCCGCAGTGCGATGGGGAGTGCAGACCAATGGGTTCTTCGTGGACTTGCTCCCGGACGAGTATTGGAATAGGATGTCCGTGGCCTTATTGTCAATAGATGGCAGGAGAGAGGTCACCGATGCGAATAGGGGGAAGGGGGTTTATGATAGAGTTATGAGGTCCTTAAGCAAACTACGCCGATTCCCGCTGAAGATAATTGCAAGGATGGCGGTGACTCGATTGACTGATATATACGTTGATGTGACTCACTTATTGAATTCCGGGTTCGATCAAGTGCATTGGCAATTGGATGTTATATGGAGCGAGAAGTGGGATGTGTGGTCATGGGCGGAGACCAGTTACTTGCCTGGAGTGAGGAGGTTGGTTGAATTGTTCGTTAATGAATTGGAGAGGGGGGGCAGGGTCCTGGGATTAATTCCAGTCCTAGGGGGGGTATTAAGCGCTCACTTCTTCGAACCGTATAGAGCCTCGCCCTGTGGTGCGGGGTACAGGTCCGTGGCCGTCTCCTCTGATGGCAGGGTACTGGCGTGCCCCATAGCGGTAAGGGAGAAGTGGGCAGTGCTAGGCCACATTGAAACCGGCTTTAAGCTAATGGAGCCGGAGCTACCGGAGCCCTGCAATTCATGCGAGTATAGGAGGTACTGCGGAGGTAGGTGCCTCTATGCATTGAGGGAGAATTATTGGGGGGGCAAGGATGCCGAGAAGGTGGACGAGATAACGAAGGAAACAATAAAATCCATCCTATCCATAATACCCAAGGCGGAGGCGTTGATGGAGAGGGGGGGCATAATAGATAGGGAAGCCCTTAGATACGACCCCCATCCTGGACTCCACCGAAGTAATACCGTGATAAAAAGAATGCGAGGCTCACCCTTCCAAGACAAGGGAGCGGGCTCTATTTTCGCAGCGAAGTGCTTAAAAACGTCCTTGGAGTTACCATGTCTGAGCCGGGTCGTCTAGTGGTCAAGGATGGTGGGCTTTGGACCCATCGACCCCCCCGGTTCGAATCCGGGCCCGGCTACCAGAAGAACGTGGTTTTTGCTAAATTATACATAACCTTAATCTCGGCATCTTCATGATAAACTATGATTGGTACCACTGCCTTAGAATGAGGGCCCACGTCTTCTCCGTGAAAATCACGATAATAGGCGCTTGTCCAGTAAGTGTTCTAGGCCATGTAGAGAGGGTGACCTCCCATTAAGTCGTGGGCTTCGCTTGGATTTGAACTGTAGGTGCTTTAGTGGGGGGAGTGTGTAATCGAGGGTGACCCTTTTTCCAGGACAGGGAAGGGGGGGATCAACCTATGTATTGTAATAGAAACAGCATGTCGAATGCATATATTGCATGGATAATAATTACTTATATTGCCTGTGTTCCTCTTCATTCTATGGTTGATGAGTTAATCCTGGACGTTCGTGGCAAGATGTGTCCAATGCCCGTAATGGAGGTAAGCAAGGCGGCTAGACAAGCAACTCCAGGCCAAGTAATAAGGGTGCTGGCCACGGATCCCGCAGCCAAGTCAGATATAAGTGCCTGGGCACAGAGGACAGGCAATGAGATAGTGGATATAAGGGACGAGGAAGGCTACGTGGTAATCATCGCCAAAATAGTGAACCCCCCGGCAAGTAATTGAAATTTAATTATTCAACAGAAAAATAGTTAATTCTCTTCTTTGCATTAAATGAAGAGTGTTACGTTTGCATCGCTTGATCTCTCTAGGAATGTGGCTGCGCCCACCACATCGCTTACGAAGTCGGCTAAATCCTCTCTCTTCACCTTGAGCAGATCCATGGTTGTGGAGCAGGCATAGATCTTGACCTTATCCCCCCCGGCGATCTCCTTGGCCTGCCTCAATAAGTCCCACCACGGCGGCAGGCCCGCTTCCTGCATTGCGCTAGCCATGTTGCCGGCGAATTGAGAATAATCAGTCGATATCTTCTCCATGGTCTTCTGCATGAAGTTCTTGGATATCGACAACAAACCCCCAGAACGTAAAGAATATCTCCACGTCCCAGCCGCTGGCGGCGGCCGCCGATGATAGTATGGCCACAGGATACAGTTTATCTGCGGTTCCGGACCATGCTATTATGGATAGCTTCGGCATAACAAATCGGAATAATCACTATGGATAAATCAATCAATTAATGCATAAAATGCAGAAAACGTTAAGCTGAGCCGTATAATAAGTACTTGCCGTCTTGAGATGCAAGCCCTTGCGTGGCGGGCCTTCTCGTGGTTATCCTGGCCCAAGAGGAAAACCTATATTCACTAAATGCTCGGATGGGAACGGCATTGCCATTAAATGGGAATTCATTGCCCTTTATATCCCGCCCTCCTTTTACGTGTAAGAGCTTTGAAGCGGAATCCATTATAAGCGGACCGTAGCTCCGGGTCTATGGATGAGGTGTCGTCCGTCGTGGAGGAGTTACCGTGGGTTAGAGCTCACTCCCTGGCATTCCTGACCTTTTCCCTGGGGGACGGCGATCGAGGCCTACATCTACTCTATTGCCTACATAGCCACAGGTGGGTGAGCGTTCCGAGGGAATTCACCGCTCTTCTCTCCATATGGCCGCCGCTGTGGTTGCTGGTGGGTGGGGGGGCTGTCATGGGTCCCGTGGCGGATATTATAGGTAGAAAGAGGAGCCTGTACCTAACATTGATTATGTACGTCGTGGGAGCCTTAGGGCTGGTCCTCAGCCATGATTACTCATCTCTGTTGATATTTCTAGGCATGTTATTGCTGGCCACGGGAGGCGAGTATAACATCATCATGGCCGCATCCCACGAATACTTCCCGAGGAGGTATAGGAGCAGAGCCGTGTTCCTCATCCTTAACTTCACCAACGCTGGCGGAGCTCTGGCTTCGCTTCTCGCGGTCATGAACATCTCATCGCCCTCGCTTCAAAGGATAGCCATAGGGGCCACCATACTGGTTGCGGCTCCCATGTTGTACATATTGAGGACGAGGCTTCCCGAGTCCATTCGCTGGCTCGAGTTCAAGGGCAAGGTGGATGACGCCATTAATGAGGCGACGAGGCACTACGGCGAAATAGCTCCAGAGAAGAGGAGGAGGGGGGGGTTGCAAGCATTGCATTGCCATCCAGCCTTGCTCGGTTGGTAATAGGCGCTCTCCTGGGTTGGTCGTACACCGCCGGCATCACGTTGATAGCCCTAACCCTCGGCCCATATTTCATGCCTAGCTTGACCAATTGGTTGATACTGGCATTCTCATTGGCATCGCTGGCTTCTGGCGCTGCAATGGGCTTGATGGCTGATAAGTTGGTAGGAGAGCATTGTTGCTGGCATCATCGGTTCCATTACTTGTATTGGCGTCATTGATGGCATTGACATCCAGTGCTTGGACTCGCGAGCCCCCCCTTCTTTTCTGGTCGTTGTTCGTGCCATTCTCCGCCCTCGCCAACGTGTTTTACTTGGGAGAGGATACGTTGAAGTCAGAGTTTTGGGCTACTGGGAGGAGGGCATTGTTTACGGCCGTGGTGAGGGCGTCATCTCTCGGCGCCACGATACCCGTGATCTTCCTGCTTGCATACTTGCCCGTTGCGGCGTATCTGGCAGTGACGGCCGTCGTGTTTGCAATTGGGGGGGCTGTGGCTGCCATGGCTTGGTACTTCATGGGGGTGGAGACTGGACGGGGTACCAGCGTAGGGCTTGGGATTGTGCCTAACCATTTATTCGACTTAATAGTCGTATCTGATTGCGTCTTGGATATCTATTACATCGTCGATAAATTGCCCATAGGGGCTGGGGGACTTCGTCGTTTCTCGGCGGACAGCCCTCTCGCCTGGCGGTGCGTGCGCCACTGCATTGCTGGCCCGTAGGCTGGGGGGGCTCGAGGTGGCGGTCATAGATGAGGTCGGCGATGACCCGTTCTCGGAGGCCCTAATTGGAGCATTGAAGGATGCCGGCGTCAATACGGGATTCATGAGGAGGATTCATGGCTTTACTACGGTATCCAATGACATAATATCAAGCGATGGCCATGCCTTCGTGGGGGGGGTACTTGGGGGGGGTTGGGGGGGCTGGACTTGACTTGCGGGACTTGGATGAGAATGCGTTGCGGGGCTCCAGAGCGGTGTTCATCAATGGCACCTATGCCGCGCTCTCCGGAGCTGCCGCTGATGCCTTGATGGAGCTCGCCAGGATGGCTAGAAGAAGCTCTCTCCCAGTCTTCCTGGATCCGGGCCCCGTCATTAATGAGAGGACGAGGAGATTAGTGGAGGAGGCGGACGTCGTATTACCAAACGAGGAGGAGGTCAAGTCATTGTTTCACGCCTCCCTAGAGGAAGCCATCCACGCGATTAGAAATGCAGGTAAGGTATTCGCCATCAAGCTGGGCAGGGGGGGAGGCGCGGTGGTCATAGACGGGAATAGGACTATCCATTGCGGCCCCCCCTCAAGTCCTCGGAGTATTATAACCACGGTCGGCGCCGGCGATGCGTTTAATGCGGGATATGTGGCGGGCATGTTGAGGGGATTAGATCCCATCGCTTCGTGCAGATTGGCTAACGCGGTGGCATCGCTGAGGCTGGAACACTTGACTCCGCTGGAGGTACCCGACTTAGGCCACTTGCTTCATTCTATGGACAAGTAAGCCAATAAGTCGGCACTTGTCTCAATCCTAGGGCTGGTTATTGGCATTGGCCATTGCATAGGTTTATAAAGAACGAGGAAATTATATTAATGTGATTGAAGAGCCCTATGGATCTTTATTGAATAAATTGCTTAACCTGTTGGTTAACCGTTTCAGGGATGAATTGTACTCGGTGGTGGTTTACGGAAGCGTGGCTAGGGGGCGATAATAGAAAGGATAGCGATATAGATCTTTTAATCATAGCGGAGGGTTTGCCGAAGTCGATGATCGGAAGGTATAGGATATTCGAGCAAGTAGAGCTCCAGCTCATGGGTGACGTGGAGAAACTTTATGATGAAGGTTACTACGTATCTTTCTCGCCAATAATGAAGACCCCCCCCGAGGAGGCCTCTCATTTCTCTCCATTATATATGGATATGGTAGAAGATGCAGTAATTCTATTCGATAAGGATAATTTTTTTGGGAATATATTGAAGAGGGTTAAGGAAAAGTTAAATGAGTTGGGCTTCGAAAGGGTTTGGCTTGGTAGAAAGTGGTATTGGAGGAAAAGAGATTATAGGTTTGGGGGGGAAATAATAGACTTCGGCGATTAACATGGTAAGTAACGATGACTTAGCCAGATCGTATATTAGGCAAGCCGAGGAGAGGATAAAGCATGCCCGGGAAGCATTTCATGATGGCAACTATCCATTTACCATGAGACAATGCCAAGAATCCGTGGAGCTTTTCCTTAAGGCAAGCCTAAGGTTGGTCGGCGTCGAGCCTCCGAAATGGCATGATGTAGGAACTACTTTAAAGAGGGAACGGGAGAGATTTCCAGAATGGTTTAGAAATGAAATAGATGAATTGGCCAGCATCTCTAGGATTCTAGCCAAAGAAAGAGGAACTTCTATGTATGGCGATGAGGAGACAGGAACGCCGCCTGAATTAATTTACTCGAAGATAGACGGCGAGAGCGCTATAAGGATGTGCGAAAAAGTTAGAGAGTTAGTTGAAAAACTAGTGGAATCTCTATAGGCGAGGCTTTTTTAAAGGAAAAGGAATGAGATTAACCGAGTTTAAGCTATCAATGGGTCCTTATGATGTCATCGATCCGCTTCAAGTCGTCTTGGCTTAGCTTTACGCTTAGGGCGCCCAGATCATCCTCTAAGTGCTCCATTTTGCTGATGCCTATTATGGGTATAATATTGACTCCGAGCCTTTCTTGCATGCTGATCAACCATGCCAGCGAGGCTTGGCCTAATGTGATGTCCCTTGACTTGGCCACCTCGTTGAGCTCCAAGAGAATTCTGAGGTTTCCGTCATTCATGTACCCTTGCATGCTGCTCGATATTGCTGCTCTAGAATTGTTGGGCGTGATCCACTTTCTCGCGTTGAAGTCAACGTACTTGCCCGTGAGCACTCCCTGAGCCAGGGGGAGAGTAGGCCAATATAGCCACTCCATATCTCTTGGCAACGTGGATCTTATCCCTCTCGATATCCCTGTTAAGTATATTGTAAACCTCCTGCATTGTAACGAAGGGCTCCATTCCGTGCTTATCGGCCAACTCCATGAATTCCACCACGTCGTGGGCTGGATGATTGCTTTCGCCGATGTAGTTCACAACCCCCTCCTCTACTAAGTTGTTGAGCGTTCTGAGGGTTTCCATTTTCGGCGTGTCGGGATCGGGCCAATGTATCTGGTATAGATCTATGTAATCCACCCCAGCTCCTCAGCGATTGCCTGACCTGCCATCGAATATGCTTCCTGGACAGCCCCCCTCCCCCCCGTTGGGCCAGGCAGCCATTTGACCCCCCCTGACCTTAGTGGCCAACACTATGGACTCTCGGTCCACGGTCTTTAGGAATTGACCGACGACTCTCTCGGAATTACCGACGTGATTGAGGTCCACGGGGGACATCGCTCCATGATACCTATTGGCAGTATCGATGCAGTTGATTCCCTCATCATGGGCCCTCTTCATGATCTTCATGACGGCATCCACGTCGACCTTATGAACCCCCCCATATTCATCCCTCTCGTCGAGTCTGGGCAAGTACCAAGTGCCCAGGCACAACTGCGAAACCTTGACTCCGGACCAACCGAGCTTAACGTACTGCATGATAGCCTTCATGTTTTTGATTATTTAAAGGTACCTAAAACCTGCCCTTTAGGGGCGATAGTTTGATGCTCCTCCCAAGCGCTTGGCGGCAGCGTCAACCATGATCATCAATGAATCCCCCCCGCTGGCCTTCGCGCATCAACCAATGCAGGCCCCCCCGCATTGAAGTCCACGTATAGGGCCGGGGCTGGGTAGTAACCATTGAGTTGCTGGATGTAAACATCATAATCAAACCAATAGTCCACGGGGCTAGTGCAGACAGAGAACTTGGGAGGCGTCATGCTTATGAAGACCGCGGACCCGATGGCGGACACAGACTGCGACTGGGCGGAGACCCCCACAATCAAGTAGTTGAGGAACGGCTCCAAGCCCGGCGGGACCTCTACCCCCATTGCCTTCAACATGGCGCCAAGGCTGCCGGACAAGGCAAACAACGGCGTCGCGCTACCTGGGAATCAATGGAGCCAAGGGTTAAATATATCGCGTCATCTTTTAGGAGAGTTATATTGAGGTCGCCGTAGTTCATTAACTCATCAATGTAGTTCATCATGGTGGTGGGGGGGCTCATGGTTCCCGCCTCGAGCTCCCCCCCCACGCTCGTATTATTATACGCTGCGAACCACGTCATTATTGCCCACCGAATTGGGGGGGTGATGGAGCCATAGCATGGATCGCCCACCGGTCCCTTGCACTCATACTCCGTGTAATTGGCCACCTCCAAATAACCCACCAAGTCTATTCCATATGCTCCAAGCCGCGTGAGGCTGGGAGCAGTTGAAGGGGGAATGCCCGAGTAACTACAATAAGACGAAGAAAAATCATAATTGGGGTTTGCGAAGACGCATTGATAGCTCAACAGCATGTAGCTGGATCTACCCGTGGGGAGGCTTAGCTCGTAGCCGTATCCGGGCGACACTATGTTAACCCCCGTGGTGGTCGGTATGGATAGGGTCGAGTAGAAGCCCACCTTGGTGTAGGAGATAATGGATAATTGAATTAAGGAGTCGGCAGTTATGCTGGCTATGTAGTTGGACTCGTTATAGGTCCCCCCCCGCCGGCGTAGTTCCTCTCTTGTCTCACCATCCCCCCCGCCACTATGGGGAATGGCGTGTTGTTCTCCTCCAGGAGAACCTTGGTTAATTCCCAGTACCAACACTCGCCGTAGTTCTGGTACGGGCCGTTGCCTATGGCCACGCATCCCAGCGAGATCTCGCCAGGGGGGGCTGCGGCGCGCTCGATGATGCCGTGAAGCGCATGGGGGGGAACCATTGATGGCTAATGTGGGCGCCTTGGGGGGGATCCCGCTGAAGTTCACGTCCAGATATATCATGGACCCCTCGGCCAGGCCGGGAATTATGGGTATTGTTACGAAGCCCGTGGAGACGCCGGGGGGGGAGCCTCCGTAGTAGCCTATGGAGCTTATGAATAGGGTGACGGAGGGTCCGGCGTCGTCCGGCGTCATCCCCAGGTAGCGGTCGAGCTCGTCAGCGTACTCGGTGTAGCCGCCGAGATTCATGGAGAAGCTCGTGGAATTGCTGAGGTAGCGGCCGACGTCTACGAAGCCGTTCACGGCGGGTCCTACAGCGTACACCGAGAACCTGGCATTGGCGCGTGGGTACGGCTTGGGCGCGTTCATTATGTTGACTTGAATCGATGGGTATTCTCCGGGCTGGTCAAACGCCAACACGTCGAGGGGGGGCCACGGAAGCCTGGGGGGGTACCTGACATACGTGAGGGAGTAGCCTCCCACGAGTATCTGAAGATGGCGTGGCCGGCGTGGGCATATATGAAGAGGCCTAGATAGGCAATAATTATGATGGCTAGGACGGCGAGCAACGGCTTCATGAATGTATTGCGCCTCTCAATTAATATTTTTTTCTCCATTCAATTACATTGAGAATAAATTATCATGGAAACATATTTAACACTGCTGATAGCCCTCTTCGCAGTGGAGACAGTAATAGAGACCACCATCACTAAGGCGATGGATGCAGTGCTCAAAAAGATTGGGGAAGGCAAGAAGCTATCCATGGAGGATTTAGTGGTGCTAATGATGGGTTTATTTAGAGAGACCAAAAATAGCGTGGATGAGACGAATAAGAGGATGGATGAGATAATCAACATGGTCATGAATATGAACGATAAGGTGGATAAGAGGATGGAGGAGACGAGCAAGAGGATTGATGTGGTTGTGAACATGGTTATGGATATGAATAATAGAATTGATAAGAGAATTGAAGAGACGAATAAGAGGATTGATGAGATGAATAAGAGGATGGATATGATGATGGATGTGTTAACTAAGAGGATGAATGAGATGAGCGATAAGGTGGATAAGAAGATCGAGGAGACGAATAAGAGGATCGATATTGTTATGAACATGGTTATGGATATGAATAATAGAATTGATAAGAGAATTGAAGAGACGAATAAGAGGATCGATATTGTTATGAACATGGTTATGGATATGAATAATAGAATTGATAAGAAGATCGAGGAGACGAACAAGAGGATCGACGAAATGGTGGGCGTGCTGATTAAGAGGATGGAGGAGATGAGCGATAAGGTGGATAAGAGGATGGAGGAGACGAGCAAGAGGATTGACATGCTTTATGACCTATTGGGAAAGATATATGATGCCTTGATAAAGGACGCGGTCAGGCGAGGCAGTGACTAAATATCTTTTCTTCCTCCGAATCCTGATGCATTGATTGATGGTTATTGTTAAAGAAAGAGAGGAGAATTTCGTTTTATTTGATCTATTTGAGGAGGATAGTTAGGAGAATCATAATGCCTCCCCAGTCCGGTGAAGAGGGGGGGTTGGGCATCGCCTTCTCACTGATCATCAAGTCATGCCCCCCCTCCCTTCTCAGGGAGAGACAATGGCGGAGCATTGAGGTGAGAGACCCATCCCAAAGGAAGAGTGGCTCACATTGATGGATCTATATAGACGTGGTTCCTTGACCCTCGCTCGGCGACTCCTTCCTCATTTTTCTCCAGCCACCTGAATAATGGGATCAATAGCCTCCGTAATTCCCGTCCCTTCTCGGATAGGGCGTAATTGACCGTCACGGGCCTCGTATTCTTGACCATCCTAGTAACCAGCCCCCCCGCCTCCTCCATTTCCTTCAGCCTAGTCGACAAAACGCTGGGTCTTGGATTTCCTATGCTTCTCGCCATCTCGTTGAATCCAATGCCCTCCTCCACGTTGCCCAGCAATCCAATTATCAAGAGCGTGTACTCCTTGCCCAGTAGCCTCAATATCTTCTGTGATGGGTAAATGCAGATCTCCCCCCGTCCTCCGCGTATATCATGCATGCCCTCTCCGACACTTCTTTTGCTCAGCGTAGATGTCTTATAAAGCTTTGGAGATATAACAAAAGAGGACGGGGGGGTGGCAGGGGGGGGCGGTCTTCAAAACAGTAGTTGCTTCGCTATCAATTACTACATGCTATATAAGTCCCTTGCTTGCATGCATAGACATGACCGAGAAAATAGTAAAGATGAGGGTTTTTGGAATGACGTGTGATGACTGCGTTAGGGCGGTCACAAACGGAATTAAGAGCAAGGAAGGGGGGGTAATAGATGTTAGGGTCTCCCTGTCGGATGGATCCGCGGTGGTTAGAATAGATACAGATAAGGTGGATCCCCCCCATGAGCTGGAGGTGCTCCCCCCCGTGTTCACGAAGACCCGCTATAGGCTCAGGTGAGGGAGGTGGCAGATTCGTGAGGAATGAGTATGATTTGGTGATACTGGCTGGGGAGCGGCTGCGTTCTCGGCCGCAATAAGGGCATCAGAGATAACGAGCGGTCAAGCATCAATAGCCATGATTGGGTTTGGGAATCTAGGAGGGACATGCGTCAATGTGGGCTGCGTGCCCAGTAAGTACTTGATAGAGGCGGCCAAGGTCGCCTTCACTCAAAGGAACCCGCGATACCCAGGCATCTCCTCCACGGAGACCAGAATAGATTTCAGCGTATTAATGGAATCGCTGATGAGTGCGGTTGAGGGTGAGAGGAAGGCTAAGTACGTCGACGTCATCTCCCAATACGATAATGTGGATTTGATTGAGGGTAAGGCATCCTTCACCGGGCCCAGCGAGGTGTTGGTGGATGGGCCCTCCGGCGCGGTGAGGATAAAGGGGTTTAACTTCCTAATAGCCACGGGATCCAGCCCTGCCGTGCCTGACATAGAGGGGCTGCGCAACGTTAAGTACTTGACCAGCAACGACGTGTGGGGACTACGGGAGCTGCCGAAGAGCTTGGCCGTATTGGGAGGCGGTGCAATAGGGTTGGAGCTGGGCCAAGCCTTCTCGAGGCTGGGATCCCGCGTCACCGTGATTGAGGCGATGCCCACCATATTGCCGCAAGCGGAGCCAGAGGTATCGGCGGCCCTCCTGGAGTCGCTGAGGGGAGAGGGCATCGGTTTTGAATTGAAGGCGAGGGTCTCCAAGGTATATGAGGAGGGAGGCGAGAAGGTGATTCGGCTGGTCACATCTGATGGTCAGAAGGAGGTGAGGGCAGATGAGGTTTTGGTGGCCACGGGCAGATTGCCCAACGTGCTGGGCCTTAACCTGGAGGCGGCCGGGGGGGTTGAGTACTCCCGAAGGGGGGGGTGAGGGTTGATGACGCGTTGAGGACCAGCAATCCCAGGATATACGCGGCTGGGGGGGACGTGGTGGACCAACGATTGATGCTGGAGACGTTGGCGGCCAGGGAGGGGGGGTGACGGCGGTGGAGAACATGTTTGAGCATGCGGGGGGGATGAGGATAGACATGATGTCGATTCCGTGGGCGGCATTCACGGAGCCGCAGGCAGCATCCGTTGGATACACGGAGAGGGAGTACTCGGAGAGGGGGGGTGGGTGTAGCTGTAGGTCTATTGGCTTGGCGTCGGTGCCCAAGGCCAGGTTGATGCGGGAGAGCAATGGTTTGTTCAAGATAGTGGTGGATCCCAGGACTGATAAGGTGGTCGGCGTGCACGTGTTGTCGCCCAACGCTGCTGAGATAATAATGGAGGGAGCATATGCCGTGAAGCATGGATTGACGTATAGGGACATCATAGATAGCGCCCACGTGTTTCCGACGATTGCCGAGGGAATAAAGCTGGCCGCTCAATCTTTCATTAGGGACGTAAGCAAGATGAGCTGCTGCATGGAGTGACAAAAATAGGTAATTATCCTTTGGGGGGGTCAAGGCGGCTTCAGCGGCTCCCCTTTTGGGTAGGGTTTTAGTGCCATTTGCATTATTTGCATTGCCGCGATTCAATGCCACTCGTCGGCATGCAGACAATGCAGTCCTAGTCCGTTTTAGGTCGCTTAAAGGGGGGGTAGGTGGAGTCCCAATGCGAAGTTGACCGCTGCGGCGAACATTAGATACATTAGCCAAGTGCCTGTCACCAAGTGCCAGAGCCCCCCCTTTATCCTCGTCCAGGACGCTGATTGCAGTAGACTAGCAGGTATGTCGGATATATAAACTAGTGCTAGCAAAATGAAAAGTATCATAACGGGGGGGTAATCCGCCACGTATCCGAAGACGAAGGCGCCCACTATTGATATCCACAGGAATGCTATCGCCATGTATCCGTCCACCCTTGCATCGCCGCCCACGTATTTGTTCAATCCCAAGGCAAACCAATGAACTCCATATGCGGTGAACGCCAGCGCAGCCATATAGAGAACCGGGGGGGTCGACTGAAATGCCTTGAATATCGTTAATCCCAGCCATAAATAGATCCCGGTTAGGAACTGTAGAAAGCCGGGCATCCATATGCCCCCCCACTGCCCGAGCGAGTGATTGAGCGCGGGGCTGTTTTCCTTGGGGGGGTAATCGAAGAACTCCTTCCCGCCATAAACGTAATACCCCCCCACCCCCCCTAGGCCAAAGAAGCCCACTGCTATTGGGGGGGGAGAGGTTGCATAATTTAGCTATTTTTACTCAGTTTTTAAGCATTTTTATTTATAAATATTTCGATTTATATTTGTTTATTTACACAAGCAATAAAAGGATTTTATATGGAATATCATTCCTCAAATGTGTCCTTCACCGTAAAGATAAATGATAAGGAAGTGGTTGCACATAAAGGAGATACCGTCCTAAAGCTGCTCGAAAACAATGGGGGGGTTTATGTACCTCATGTATGTTATAATCCTTACTTGGGCCCGTTAAGGACATGCGATACATGCGCGGTGGAAGTAAATGGAAAGATAGTGAGGGCTTGCGATACGCTAGTGGATCAAGGCATGGTCATAAATACCGATACCGCTAGGGCAATCAGCGCGAGGCAAAAAGCATTTGGGGGGGCTATCTTGAGGAACCACGAACTGTATTGCACACTTTGTGATAATAATGTTGATTGCGAGCTTCACGAGGCCGTGTCCAAGCTGGGTATATATTCGCAACACTTCGTCCCGAAACCCTATGACGTAGATGATTCGAATCCATTCTATGTATATGATCCCAAGCAGTGCATCTTATGCGGCAGATGCGTTGAGGCGTGTCAAGACGTGGTGGTCAATGAGGTGATAAGGATTGACTGGGGGGGAGCCAATCCTCCTAGGGTTGTGTGGAGTAATGGAAAGTCAATAGATTACTCCTCCTGCGTGTCTTGCGGCACTTGCGTCACCGTGTGCCCGGTAAATGCATTGATGGAGAAGTCAATGCTGGGCGAGGCTGGGTATTTCACGGGCATTAAGAAGGAAACCAAGGAGAAATTGATATCAGCATTGAAGGCCGGGGGGGAAAAGAGTTTTTCTCCCTTCGTGCTGGTCAGCGATATAGATAAGCAATTGAGGAAATCCCTGATAAGGAAGACCAAGACGGTATGCACGTTCTGCGGAACTGGTTGTTCATTTGAGGTATGGACAAAGGGCAGGAAGATTCTCAAGGTGGAACCAAAGCCGGAGTCCCCGGCCAATGGGATAGCCACTTGCGTGAAGGGGAAGTTCGGCTTGGACTTCGTTAACAGCGGCGATAGGCTTACTAAGCCATTAATTAGGGAGGGCAATCACTTCAGGGAGGCGACTTGGGAGGAGGCCCTTTCCCTGGTGGCCAAGAGGTTGATGGAGATAAGGGATAAATACGGCTCCGACTCCATAGGGGGGGTAATAGCTTCCTGCACGTCCTCCAACGAGGAGGGATATTTAGCCCAAAAGTTCGCCAGGCAAGTAATAGGCACCAACAACGTGGATAACTGCGCGAGGTATTGCCAAGCCCCGGCACTACGGGGGGGCTGATAAGGACGGTGGGATACGGGGGGGCGGACAGCGGTTCATCCGACGACCTAGCCTGCGCTGACTTGATAATATTGATGGGCACAAACACTGCCGAGGCTCATCCGGTGATAGCTGGCAAGATAAAGAGAGCTCATAAGCTTAACGGCAAGAAGCTGATCGTCATAGATGTGAGACGACATGAAATGGCGGAGAGGGCGGACTTATTCGTGACCCCCCAAGGTGGGGACCGACATCGTATTATTGAACGGGATAGCCAAGTACATAATAGATAAGGGATGGGAGGACAAGAAGTTCATAAGCGAGAGAACGGTGGGATTTGAGGATTATAGGAAAAGCTTGATGAGTACACCTTGGACTACGTGGAGGAGGTCACGGGGATTAGCAAGGACATAATTATCAAGATGGCCGAAATGATACATGAGAGCAAGGGAGTTGCAATAGCCTGGGCAATGGGCATCACCCAGCATCAAGACGGCAGCGAGACATCCACTGCTATATCTAACTTGCTATTGTTGACGGGAAATTACGGCAAACCATGCGTCGGGGGGGCATTTCCATTGCGGGGGGGCCACGCCAATGTTCAAGGTGTCAGCGATGTGGGGGGCGCTCTACAACTTCCTTCCAGGGTATCAATCCTTGAACGACGAGGAAATAAGGAGGAGGTTCGAGGAGGCATGGAATTGTAAGTTACCAAGGAACCCCCCCGGCATACCCAGTACAGAGATGGTCGACGCCATATTGGATGGAAGGATACACGCCATGTATATAATGGGGGAGGACAAGGTATTGGCGGACTCCGATCAAGCAAAGACAAGGGAGGCATTGGGCAAGCTCGATTTCTTGGTGGTGCAGGACATGTTCATGACAGAGACAGCCAAGTATGCGCATGTAATACTACCAGCGGCGGCATTCTTGGAGAAGGATGGCACATTCATCAACACGGAGCGGAGGATACAGAGGTTCTATAAGGCCATGGAGCCCCCCCTCGGCGAATCCAAGCCCGATTGGGAGATAATCCAGGCACTGGCCAATAAAATGGGATATGGATGGAACTACTCTCATCCCTCCGATATAATGAAGGAGATCTCCGAATTAGCCCCCCCAATATTCGCCGGAGTGACTTATGATAGATTGAATGGGTTCAAGAGTCTCCAGTGGCCCGTCAGGAAGGATGGCGCTGACACTCCATTTCTATACAAGGATGATTTTCCGCTTCCCGGCGGTAAGGCTAGGTTCTATGTAACCAAGACAGTGATTGCGGCTGAGACGGACGAGGAATACAACCTATACCTTGTGAACGGCAGGATGTTGGAGCACTTCCATTGGATGCACATGACGGGTAAATCAACGGGCATAATGCACAAGGTTCCGGAAACGTTTCTAGAGGTTCCTCCCGAATTGGCAGAAAGGCTGGAGTTAAAGAATGGGGGGGATACGGTTATGGTTAAATCCAGGGTTGGAAAGTTAAAGACCAAGGTGTTGATATCCAACAGGGTCTCCGGCAATAGGGTATTCCTCTCCATACATGATAACAAGGATTCCAATGTAAATTTGGTCACGCTTGATGAAAGGGACCCAACGGCCAAGACTCCCGCCTATAAGGAGACCCCCCCAGTCAAGATAGAGAAGCTAGCATCGTGCCAGTCATGCGAGCCCCCTCTTCCCAAGTGGAATCCCAGGAACTCCGAGAGGACTCCCCAGGTGGGGGGGGTCAAGGTGGAGGAGAAGTGGGCTAGGAAGGATTACATCAAGGTGATAGATGAATGACCGAGGAAGCGGAAATAGATAAGATCCTTGATCTGGCGAAGAAGTTGGTGGACTCAGGGCTGCTTGACGTGGCGGCGGCAGTCTTGGATAACAAGGAGGAAATATTGTCCGAGATAGCCGATTGGCTTCAGAACAATGGGAGCCTTTTGAAGAACTTCTCCACGGTATTCTCAGCGTTAAGCAAATTGGACCCGGATACCATGAGGAAGGCCAGGGGGGGTTCAGGGACTTGGTTGTAATGCTGAACGACCCCGACGTGATGGCAGGCCTATCGTTTTTATTGAACTTCATGAAGGCTATAGGTGAGTCACTGCATGAGTGAGAGGATTAGGGTGTTGAGGTACGTGGAAGGCAAGGCCTTCCTAGATTATGATGGCATAGCTGTGGAGGAACCATTGAGGCTCACGATCGTTCACGGCGGCTCGCATAGAACAATCTACATAATGAGGACGCCCATCGATGATAGGGAATTAGCAGTGGGCTTCCTGTTCACGCAAGGCATCATAGGAGGCCTGGACGATATAGAACATATCGAGGAGAGCGGGAACTTCATGACGATATACTTGGCGAAACCCTTCAACTTGGAGCGGGAGTTCATGGTTAACTCCAGTTGCGGGGTCTGTGGTGCCGGGTCTCTTCCTGGGTTAATTCTCGGGGGGGGTGGCTCCATAAAGGTCCATAGCAAGGTGCTTATTGAGATGCCGAGGATAATGGCTGCCCGCCAGAGGATATTCTCGGAGACCGGCGGCTACATGCGGCTGGCGCATTCAACGCCTATGGCGATCCATTGTTCGTGGAGGAGGACGTGGGGGGGCGGCACAACGCTGTGGATAAGTTGATAGGAAAGTTATTGATAGCAGGCATTGATCCGAGAAGCTTGATATTGCAGGTGAGCGGGAGGGTTGGTTATGAGATAGCCGAGAAGGCTGCCATTGCTGGGTTTCCCATTATTTCGGCGATTTCTGCGCCAACCACGTCCGCCGTTCAATTGTGTGAGCTAGCCGGCATATCGCTGGTGGGATTCGTGAGGGGGGCAGCAAGCTCAACGTATATTCACATCCAGAGAGGATAATGGATGTACCGCGTTAAATCGCTGACCTCATCATGATCATTCATGGAATAAAAGTCACGCCCTGTCGCTGTTAGTGATCCCCCCCCATGGCTAACCAATCTTAGCGGATTAACCAGTAGGTTGTTATATGTCGCAGATATGTCGCAGACAGTCTCCTGGCTGGTTCTTCCTGGCTGGTTCTTGTTAAATGCATCGATGTCGCTGTCTATTGTGATGGGAATTGCAATAGTTGCTGAGCCCCCCCATCCTTTAATTCGTGTTCTTCAAGCACGTGGATTTCACTGGATTTAGGAAGCGCGTTGCTTAATCATGCTTTTAGCGACCTTTATCTATGCCATTACACGCTGAATTGATGGGTATGGGGGGGCACAAAATTAAAAAGGGCATTGGCACGCCTTATTTGAGGAGCCGGGTCGTCTAGTGGTCAAGGATGGTGGGCTCTGGACCCATCGACCCCCCCGGTTCGAATCCGGGCCCGGCTACCAAGGAGTTATAGTTATATCTATTTTTATGAAAGTTTAGGAGGAGCGGAAGGTCTATTCTGCGTGTTCTCTTTAATTTGGGTTTTAGGGGGGGATGAATTAGTTAGGTCGTGACTTGATTAGGAGGTGATCCTTGTATATGGAGTTTGGGGGGGAATCTCAGGCTTTGCGGGAAGCAATCTCAGCAACTTAGTGCGCGGGGGGAGAGGAGTTAATGTCTGGGAAGGAGCGCCGTGGGGGGGAATGTTGCGTCCGTAATTGTTGAGCAATTCGCTATTATTAGGTGGCTGATCATTATGCTCGTCATGGTGGTGCTGGGCATGTTCCACATATTGCGGGGCCCTTATTGTAGTAGGTATTGTTGGATATTTGTGCTATTGAATTGACGGACCACAACGCTTGCATGACCCACCAAGTCTCCAAGCTGCTGGGGGGGCAGGACAGCCATTCGTAAAATGATGAATCGGCACCATCATATATCGTGAGGGCTTGTTGGTATTCAGGCGAGTGATCCGAGTTATCCGTGTTGGCGCAATTAATGGTCCACGGCACGAAGGTCCTGTATTCATTATTGACGCTCTCCAATTCTACCCACTCGCCGTATTCGCCGATAAATGTTCCATAGGCTATCGTCGATGATGTTAGCACGCCAGCGACGTAAAATGAGATCGTCTGATTCTCGTACCCGCCGAAGAACTCGGCACCGGGGGGGAAGTACTTGCTAAGCGTTGGACTGGTCAAGTCATATATAACATATCGTTCAGTAACTACAAACGTGGTATCGCCACGTGAAAATCCCTCCTCGCCGTGCCCTCCCTTATTACCACCTCTCTAAGGCCCGCATCCAATTCCGCGTTGTCACCGCGTATTAGGATGCCTATGTTGGATATATTACCATGAGCATGCACGGCAAGCAATGCATAGTAATCGAAATTGCCTAGCATCACTATTAATGAATAATTATATATGCCGTGGATTGCCAAGGCCTTAGCAATGAGGCTTGCTAAATCGCCCGCCTCATGCGTTTCATTATAGGGCGGCGATGTGTAATTTATGAACTCCACCGAGTAATGATTTACTGCCCTAAAGGATGCCCCCCCTTTATAAACTGTATTGATTGAACTAAATGGATCGATGAACGCTGCTAAAATCAATACGAAAAGGACCCACATTAAAGCCACGCTCATCAACAACATGATGCCCACCCGATTCATGTAGTTTTTACCGCGATGAGGCGCGTGCATTGTTCTTACCTCTTTCGTAGCTACTCTACAACTTGAATGTTTTTAAATATTGAAGAAAGTCTGTTTAACAGACTTGTCAATCCTCAATAGAATATAGGCCGGTATTTATTTTTGTATATTATAATTGATTGTGAAGATAGATTAAATGGAGCGAGTGGATCCTGCCTGGCAAGGATGCGATTGGGGGCGGGGTGAGGTTGTAAGCTGTTATCAATTCTTAGGGCTAGGTTGCCCGCCCGCTCATATCGGTCATGCCTTGCTTATCTTGACTGGTACTACCTTGTACTCAGGCATCTTGGCGTACTTATCCACGTGCTCCACCCCCCCGACCAAATTATTCACAATCGCCTCGACGAAGTGGAACGTGGAGAAGACCACTCCTCGCGGTACTTTATCCGTGACAATTGCCTTTGCGGTTATTGCTCCCTGCCTCGCCTCAATTCTAATGAGCTCCCCCCCGCTCCTGATCCCTAGCCTGGCGGCGTCATCTGAGTTTATCTCTATTAGGGGCTCCGGGTATTCCCGTGATAGTATGTTGGATTCCCGGGTTAAGACCCCCCCGGAGTGCCAGTGATAGTAGCTCCTCCCCCCCGTGGTGAGTATGAATGGGTAGTCATTGTCCACCCACTCGCTCGGCGCCGTCCACTCCACCGGGACGAGATCGGCCATTCCCCCCCGTGGAAATCCCCCCCCTCATATAATCTCCTAGTCCCGGGGGTGGCCACGCGATGGCACTGGCCATTGTAGCCCATAGTTCTCCAGCGCCTCGTAGGTCACCCCCCCCGCGTATTGAGGAACTAGCCTGCTTATCTCCGACATGACGTCGCGGGGAGAACCGTAATCGAACCCCCCCCTCAACCCCCCCAAGGCATTGGCAAGCATTACTATTATCTCCCAATCCGGCTTGGCCTCCCCCCCGGCGGTTCCCTGGCCTTCCTGATCAATTGGATTCTCCTCTCCGTGTTCGTTATGGTTCCCTCCTTCTCCATGAATGAAGCGGCGGGCAGGATTAGGGTGGCATGCTTGGCCGTCTCCGTCATGAATAGGTCCTGCACTATAACGAACTCCGTCTCCTCCAAGGCCTTGGGGGGGACATCCGCGGCGCAAGCCTCCGTTATTGCTGGGTTCTCTCCCATTATGTAAAACGCCTTAACCTTGCCGCTCACGCCGGCCTTGAACATCTCGGTTAAGTAAAGCCCCGGCTTATCGCTTATCTTGAATCCCCAAGCTTCCTCGAACTTAGCCCTGCCTTGATCCCACACCCTCACATAGCCTGGCAGGAAATCGGGCAGCGCAGCCATATCGCTGGAGCCTTGCACGTTGCTGTGGCCCCTCAAAGGCGCGACACCAGTCCCCCCCCTCCTCCCCCCCACGGCGCCCAGTATAAGCGCTAGATCGGCCACCGCCATTACGTTCTCCGTCCCATGCTCGTGCTGTGTTATTCCCATGGCATAGAACATCATAAGTTTGCCCCCCCAGCAATTATCTCAGCCGCTCTCCGCACCATCTCAGGCGCAACCCCCCCCGTTATGTCAGCCACCTTCTCCGGGTTGTACTTCTCAACCACCCTAGCGTACTCCTCGAATCCCCCCCTCACCTTATCGAGCATTGATTTATCAAAGAGCCCCCCCTCCTCTATCACAACGTGGGCCAGCGAGTTGAGCAGCGCTATATCGGTTCCGGGCCTGTGCCTGAGCCATACGTCAGCCATGGTGGCCAGCTTTATGCCTCGGGGGGGGTCCGCCACTACCAGCTTAAGCCCCCCCCTGGCCCTATTCCTTATTATGCGCGCCCCCCCTATTATGGGGGTGCTGCTCCGTGGTGTTGGATCCTATAATGAATGCTGCATCTGCCTCATCTATATCGTCTATGCTGGCGGTCATGGCGCCCGCGCCCAGCGTCCTAATCAATCCCTCTATAGTGGTGGAGTGACAGCTTCTGGCGCAGTGATCCACGTTGTTGGTGCCGAAGGCCCTGGCCAATTTCTGCATCAAGTAATTCTCCTCGTTGGTTGCCTTGGCTGAGCTTATGAATGCAACTGAATCAGCTCCATATTCCCTCCTGATTCTGGTCAATTCCTCCGCCGCTATCCTAATGGCCTCCTCCCAGGATATGGCGCGAAGCCTGACTTGGTGCGAAGAAGGGGGCCTCGTCAATCTATTGGGCGAGGTAACGAATTCCATACCTTTCCATCCCTTCACGCACAGCGTTCCCTTATTTATGGGATGATCAGGATCCGGCGTGATCCTCACGGTTCCCCCCCCAGGTCCTGCACTATTATGCCGCAGCCCACGCCGCAATAGGGGGGGCAAATGGTCCTGGCAGTTCCCATGAGTTATTTTGTTCAAACTAGTTAATAAATATTGATATATAACAATGTTTTTCAATTCATTAGGTAATGCTTTTATTTAGGATCTGCAATAGATATGCAATGAGATATTATTTATTGAGGAGGGAGGATTTGCCCAGGTACGTGGACTTTTTGATGAAGCTTGGATTCCGAGTGATTGCTCCAAAGGTGGAGGGAGGCGCGCTGGTTTACGGTTATTTGAGTAAGGGAGAGGAGTTCGTGGACGCTGTTCCCACGTTCTTTGCAAAGCCCTTCATGGGAAAGGAAAGCATATTCGATTTGAATTCGTCGTCTCTTCCCCCCCCACCATATACTTCACGAGGTCCTGCGAGGCGGCAGGGGGGGTAGGCATGCTGGACGACGTCAGATTGAAGGGTCCATTCGTGGATGCCATCTATATGAAGAAGAGGAAATCCATAAAGCTGGCCAACTTGGCATGTACTCGGTCCTGCTCCCCCAAGGCCTTCTGCGGCAGCTTGCAAGGACCGAGGCTCGAGTCTGGCTTCTCGATGCAGTTAACCGATGTGGGGGGGGTGATTACTTCGTTGAATTGAATGATGATGAATTGCCCGCGGCCGACTTCATGAGGCCCGCCGGCGCCGAGCTGCTGGGGGGGAAGGCGCGTGAAGCGGTCCGTGGAGTGTTGAGCGAGCAAGCTAAGGTATCCTTGGACTACGAACTTAAATGGAATGATGCAATATGGAATGAATTGGCGGGCAAATGCATAGAGTGCGGCGCATGCACCCTGGCTTGCCCCCCCACTTGCTTCTGTTACTCCGTGGATTATAGGGATTGGAGCAGGCAGGAGGATAGTTGCCTATGGGCTGGCTTCACCAGGATGGCCGGCGGGAATCCGCGTCAATCCCTGGAGGCAAGGCTCAAGCAGCGATTCTATCACAAGCTGGAGTATCATAGGGATCGCTATGGCTACATCCTGTGCACCGGGTGTGGGCGATGCACTATGGCCTGCCCCGTGGACATTGATATTCGATCCATAATGACCCGCTTCTCAAGGGTGAGTGGAAGTGATTGATAAGGGAATGGCCAAGCTAGAGACCTTAATACCGCTGAGGAGCAGAATAGTTTCCAGGAAGGAGGAATCCCTCGATACAGTCACCTTGGGATTTGATAGGTCCCTTCCCTCGGCCATGCCGGGGGGGCAATTCATAATGGCATCCACAACAGATGGAGAAGTGCCCATATCGCTTGCAGGGGGGGAGAACCTGATCACGTTCAAGAGGGTGGGCAGGACGACGGGTAAGCTACATGGATTAGGCGTGGGCGATTTCATTGGGATCAGGGGGGGTCCCTATGGAAACTCCTGGCCAAGCAAATACGATAGTTACGTAATTCTGGCGGGCGGCATAGGAATACCTCCCATAAGGTTCTTCATGGATCGCTATGCCGGCCGCAAGGATATAACGTTGCTATATGGAGCTAGGAATCCAAGCGAGATAATATACAGGGAACTATTAATGGAGGAATGGCCTCGTAAGGCAAATGTATTGGTGACCGTGGATAGGGGGGGGAGATGAGGGGGGGTGGAGGGGGGGTAATGTGGGGGGGGTCGTCACGTCTTTGCTGAATAAGGTTAAGTTGAGGAGCGGGGGGGAGGCGGCCTTGATAATAGGACCGGAGGTGATGATGATGCATGCCGTGAAGGATTTATTGGGTATGGGCATGGATCCCGGCGATGTGTACCTATCGCTGGAACGGCACATGGAGTGCGGCGTCGGCTTTTGCGGTCACTGCAATATAGGCAAGCATTACGTTTGCGTTGATGGTCCCATATTCAGCTATAAGGAAATCAAGGGGGGGGAGTTGGCCAGGGAGGGATGGCCGGTAATAGGTTAAGCCGCAGTTCCAGTTAAATGAAAGGCAGCTTGAGTTCCTTCATGTCTAGCTGGGATCACTCAAGCGAGGCGCTTATTTTTCTTCCGTCGAATGCCATGGATCCAAAGAATTTCTTGTATAGATATATGTTGGCTACATTCACCGCCAATGCTAGTGTGAAGGGAATGGGTATGGGCAAGTAATCCAACATCGCGCCGGACGCCGTGGTGGACACCGCGGATGGAAAAAGCCTTGCCGCTTGGTTCACTCCAGCAGTTGTGGAACGCGCTCCCTGCTAACCAACCCCCCCATCATCAATGATTGCTGGGCCGGCAGCGCAGCGACCCTGAACATAACGAAGGCCAAATATGCCATCACGGCGATAATCAAGTCATTGCTGAGGGGGGGCAGATATCCGATGAAGGGCAGCGCCACTAATGCCGCCGTGGATATGGTTCTCGTCACTATTATTGCATTAACGAACCCCATGCGCTGCGTCAATGTGGGGGGGGTGGCCAATGACATGAGCGCTGCCCCCACTCCGCCTAGGAAGAATATGTTGCTGACCATGCCCTTGGTAGCGTGGAAGAGCAGTTCGAATAATATGGGAAGGAACGGCGTCACCAATCCTTGCCCAGTGCCGTTTAACACGCCCACTGCGGCGAACATCTTCATGACCTTCCTATCCCTCTCGCCACTTCTCCCGTCCCTCGTTTTGGTGATTTTTCTGGGCCTATAGTCATCCTTTATTGGCGCGATGGCGATCAACGATATAGAGGATAGGATCAATGATATTGTGAATGATTCCGAATACCCCCCCAGGTGAACCATCAATACGCCGGCCGCCCCCCCAGCCAAGCCGGAGCCCACGTTGAGGAGCGAGTAGGTCATCGTTCTCTCGCTATCCTTAGTCTTATCGGCCAGTATGGCGGTCATCATGGGCGCCACCACTGCGCCTACGCTGCCGCTGGCCAACGCGCCCGCCGTGCCGAAGCCCCCCCAAGCGCGGCTGCCACAAGGAGCAAACCGTAATTCCTGGTAAGCAATAATATGGCGGTGGCTGTTGGAAGCATTGCCGTGGCCAGCATCAACATGTTTTTCCTGCCGTATTTATCGCCCAGCCTCCCGAAGTAGAGCGATAGCGCGGGGGGGCGGTGAATGCGCCGACTCCGAAGAATATTCCTATTAATGTCAGGGATAGGTGGATCACGTTGTATAAATAGAGGCTGGTGGCTATGCCCAGCGCTCCTGCTGCCATGCTTCTAAGAACCCTTGATGCTAATATTAGCAATATATCTCTATCCATGCTAGGGAGAAAATTAACTGCTTAAAAAATTTATCGATATCGAATACATTATCGGAACACGAACGGCGGCCTTCACACCCTCACCGCCTCCAACCTGGCGTTCCTGAAGAATGCGTAGAACAAGGCGGTGGCCAAACTATAGAGGCCCGCGGTTATGAAGAATGGAGAATATAGGTTCCCCCCCTCCCCCCCGAACAAGTAACCCCCCCCTATGGATGGGCCGGCCGCCCTGGGTATCGAGCTGAGGAGATTTATGAAGCTGGTGGCGCTGGCTCTTCTATTCTCGGGCATCAGCTTCAATATCATGGAGCTCAACAATGGATTACCCATGTTCATCAATGCATTCCGCACGACGAAGATGGCGCTGGCCGCCGGGAAAGTCGGCGAGAAGGGCAGTGCAATTAATAAAGCTATGGCGCTCACGTGAGTTAGCACTATTGCCTTCACGGTGCCCACCCTGGCCGCCAATCTAGCGCTGCCAGCACCGTCAACGCCAGGGTTAGATCGGATAAGGCGAAGACAGGGCTCATGTCGCGGGCGGATTCATTGAACCTCAGCTCGAACCATAATGACATGAGAGGGATAACTATCCCGGCGCCCAGCCCGATAACCGCCTCCGTGGAGAATTTGCCCATGGTAATATCTACCTTAAACGACGTGTGCCCGGACCCCCCCTTGTAATTCTCGCTAACCATGGATATGAGCAGCAATGACGTGAATGCTATTCCGGAGTCGACTAGGAAGATGAACCTTATTGGAACTCCGAGCGGAAGCAATGCGCCGATGAAGGATGATACTATGGAAAGGGAATTCATCAAACTCAAGTCCCCCTCCACGTTCCTGGTCTTCTCCGCCAGCATCGCATTAACCAAACCTCCTCCTCCCCACGATGATGAGAAGATATAGGCGTAGGGGGGGATCTTCATGAAGAGGAAGAGAAAGGAAACCGCAGACACCAACCTGCTTATCAACGCGTATCGCTTTCTCCCGTGCGCATCAGCCAATATCGAGAAGGCAAATGCCAGCGATGAGGAAAACACTATGGATGCCGAGAGAAGCAAGCCGACGTAGAAGGGAGGAAGGCCCAATTGCGTCAAGTATATGGGCACCACTATCGTGTTGGCCCCCCCCAAGCAACTCCGGATATGGAGGACGATGACACTAAAAGCAACTCCTCTTTATTCATTCGCGCATTTGCCTGTCCATTCCATGGATTTAATAAGTTTGCCCTTATGTTTTAATGTTGTGGTTATCGAACATCGCGTCCATGCTGGGAAATAATCTATTTGTCTGACCTCCTCCCCCCCGCCCTTTAGGGGGTTCCCCCCCCGGGGTCTTGGGGGTTACGCCCCCCCCTTGGCGCTACTCCGTTTCCCCCCCTACTGGTATTGGGGGGGTAGTCGGCCCCCCCAGCCCCCCCCATCCTCAGAGAGTCGACCAGCAAGAAACAAAAAACCGACAAAACATGACCTGAAAACACACCCCCAGCCCCTAGAAGGAGCGAGGCCTGCCCCATCTCTTATCAGAAAAAGAAGAGCGAAGCTTCATGGCTTTAATTTCTTCAACTAAAGGTCAGGTTGCAATCACATAACCAACCTAGTGGCCTCGTCCACGGCCTTGGCATTCCTTCGTATCAACGGGGGGGCCAATGCAGACACGAATATTATCAATAAGCCGAACACGTACCTAAGGCCTATGAGATCCGCGAGCGTTCCAGTCAGCATTGGAGTAACTATGCCCACCAGGCTCATTACGGCGAAGAATTGGCTGTTGGCTGCGTTTCTCTCCTCGGGCTTGAATGTCCTGCTTATTGATATCAGGGACAAGGGGGGGTATGTCAAGCCATGGGGGGGAAGCCGAGCACCAGCAATGCTATTGCTAGCTCAATTAGGCTTCCGGCCACGGTCATGAGCAGTAAGCCAAGCACGGTCATCGATATGGAAATCGCCATGTGAGCCCAAACACCTCCTATGGGCCTAACGGATAGGTAAAGCCTAGCCAATAGGGATGTGATGAAGAACAGAGAAAAGAGCCCCGTCGCCTCGGAGTAACTTGCATGGAACTGGGAGACGGCGTATATGCCGCCGAATGCGGTCAGCGTGGAGAAAGGTATGTTATAGGCCAGTATGTTGTACGTCGCCGTCTTGAATCCTGGGTTGGAGATCACCTTTGAGGCCCCCCGCTCCGCTGCTCCTCGCCCTCCGGGAACTTTATCAAGGGGGGGGACATCGCCGCCACCAACGCGCCGAAGGGGGGGGCAAAGAAGAGAAACGATGATCTCACGCTGAAGTGCTGCAGTATTGCGGACTCGATGGCGGGGCCCACCACCAAGCTAACGCTGAGCGAGAGCGTGTAAATGGATAGCAAGCGTTCCCTGGCCTTCCTGTCCGGAAGCATCCCCCCCGCCGACGTTATTATGTTGGGCATTATATTGCCCATGACAACCCCCCCGGCCACTGCGGATAATATCCATAGAGATAATGGGGTGGCCAGGTAGAATAACGGCAGTATTATGGCGTAGCCCATCGATGATATCATGAAGATCCTCCTGCGTTCCCCCCAGAGTTCAGCCTAGCATTAATCAAGCTGCTTGCCAAGAACGTGCCCAACCCCATCAAGGCGGATAGCGCGCCTATTTCCGTGTTATTATATCCAAGGAAATACCTGCCAGTAAGGGCACAGTAGTCATGGCCATGTTGTTGCTGGCCCTCATGGCAAAGGTCATTGTGACTATTATGAGCAACACCAACAAGAAATTCGCTTCGTTGCTCTTGATCTTCATGTCAATGCATCGTTGATGATCAGCTTTTAAAGCTTCGTATCTATTTCCCTCGCCTGCGCAGGAGCATGGATATCGCCAGCACCAATATGCCGATGCCCACCAGAGCAGCTATGCGAGGCGCATCGTATCCGTAATCTATTAGAAAGCTGCGGGCCAGCCTATACCCGGTTGAATCCTCGACTATCAGGGTTAGATTGTTGATGCCCATGTCCGTGAAATTTGCGATAATCTCGCTCCCAGTTCCAATCACGCGGCCATTCATTAACCACTCCACTTTATATGGCGGGACCCCCCCGCCCATCGCCGTTGCCGTTCCCTTGACCGCATAGTCATCCAACACGAAATTGGAGATGGGAGTTATCGATACGTTTACCGTGGGATCGGGATTGACAATTAACTCGATCTCCCGCTCGACGGAGTATCCTGCGGAGTCCGTCAGAACTATTGTCAAGTTATGTTGGCCCGCTCCGGGCAATATAGGTTGTGATATGTTTATGAGAGACCCATCCAAGAAAGCGCTCACTTCGTATGGCGGGGTTCCATTGTATCCATTAGCGATCACGGAGATCGATTCCCCCCCGTAATCTATATTGGATGCATTTATTGATGTTGATAACGTGGGGTCAGGATTAACCTTCAAGTCGGTTGTCCAATTAACGGCGTAGCGCCTCTATCATGCATTATCACCTCGATTACGTGAATGCCGGGCTCTATTGCCTCCAGGGGGTACGTCACCTCGTTTGCTGCAGTGATTTGCCCGGCCAGGCTGCCATTATTCATTACATAAAAGGTGTATGGTGGTTCCCCCCCCGCGGTTCCGCTTAAGTTAAGGTATATTGTTTGCCCAGCATCTGTCTCGCTTGTGCTGATGGAGTGCCTAAACAATGGATCTGGAACCACATCTATTACGCCGCTGCTTGTCTTAATCGTGGAGCCCCGAGAATCCATCACGGTTATTTCGTAGTTATACTTCCCGATAGCCAAGCCGCCTGTATTCAGCTGGAATGAGTGTGCGGCATAGGTAGTGGCGTATCTTTCCGCGATCGATCCATTAAGAAATAGATAATAAGTATATGGCGGCGACCCCCCCGCCCACCAATGCAGATGCGTTGACGATTTCGCCGACCCCCTCGTCCACGGTAGCGTTGGGGGGGATATCTTGGCCTAACAAGGTTAGTCTAACTATGAATGGAATGCCCAGCTTAGCGGCGCCGGGAACCAACGTCACTCCTCCATCCGCATAATGAATGTTTGCTCCATAGCTGGTCTCGGCGGTGTCGCTGCCAAATGCATATATTGACTTGGGCTCTTCATAAGTTCCATTTACTATGTAGAGCAATCTAAGGGATGCATTTATATCGCCCAACACGGCCTCCGAGGCATTTCCATCCCCAACAATTACCAGCTCCGCATCGTAATAAGATGGACCTGACCCCCCCACCAATCGATAACCGTTCACCTCTATTGCGGCGGATGAAATGTTGGGGGGGACAGCTATTGTTACGTTATCATACGTGGTCAAGTTATTTTCAACGCCATACGCGAAATGAACCATCACCGAGTCATTACCCCCCCGCTGTATCCATGTGATCAACCTCACGTGAAATGGCAGGGAGTAGCTTTGATTTAAGTAGGGAAAGGCATAATAGTTTCCGATCGATGATGATGATAAGACTGTTCCCATTCCCCCCCTCACAGTGTCGTTGCTCAACCCTCCGCTTCCGGTCAAGTTCCATATATTATCTATGGCGTAGTACGTCATGGATGATGTATCGATGGCAATTACGTTCTGGAGCCAGTAATCGTATTCCTTACCGTTTGTTGAATTCACGGCCAGCACCACGTTTAATTGAAGCGAGGCGGCGTGGGGGGGCGCGGCTCCCATCGGCTTGCTTTCATTAACGTAGATGGAATAAATGGAGGCTTCCCCCCCCACCGCCCCATTTGCCAATTCCTCATATGGAATGAGGGTTCCCGATTCATTCAATATGCCGTAATCTGCCAATCCAAGGGGGGGCGCGGGAGGGTTGATATATGATAGGAAGGGATTTACCGGTATCGTGCCATACGAGTAGAGGATCGCCGCAGATGAATTGCCCGGATTCTCTATTATCAGGTACCAATTCCCAGGCCCGATCTCCCTACTTCCGCTCAGATTCACTCCAATATAGGGCTTGCCCCATTTGCCTTCCCCGAACTGTGTTTGATTCACTATGTATGCCTCTATCGTGGTGTTGGAAGATATGTTGAACCAGAGCTCGTAGCCGTCCCAGTAATCGCTTATATTTATCGGCAATGACGTGCCCGCCCCAATCACTGCTTGGGAGGCATGTATTAGGGTGGCCACCGCCAATGCCATTATTGATGCAATTATTATTGCCTTAATCATTGCCTCAGCCTCCCATACACGCTGAGGAGCTCGAGGCCCACCTTTATCCCCATATCGGCCTCAGGGATATTCAAGCCATTCAGGAATGCCATTAATTCCCCCCTCCTGGCCCAGGCCTAGAAATGGTATTGATGCCTCCATTATCCTGGAGAGAGTCCCGGTTGCTTGGTACAGCCTCCTCAGCTTATCTATGTTTACCTTCAGCCAAGATAGCGTGATTCTCCTAGTGAATGGATTATATGAACCAGCGGAGAACGCGGCGCCTACGTCTTGCCGCTTCACGTCGCCTGACAGCAATAATCCAAGCGCCAATCCATATTCGGAGGGGGGGTCCCGTATGCTCATCATCGATAAAAGAACCTTGACTTTATCCTCATCGTTTTTCAACTTGAAGTAGAGCGAGGCAAGGGTCTCGAAGGGCCTCTCGCCCACCACGGCGTAGGCAGTGGCTACTGCCCTCCTCATGTTTGGGTCAATCGATTCAAACCTGGATACATCGCTCGCCAGCCTTTTAGCGTACTCATCATCTACTTGAGCCAATCTATTGGCCACTATACCCCCCCTTAAAAGCGCGCTGTTGGGGTCTCTTCTCCCCCCCTCCAACAGCCGCAGCTGGGCTCCGTGAAACTCCGCGCTGTGGGGGCGTATAGATACATTTATGGCGAATAGCGTGGATAATTGGGAGGAGACTTCCCATGCAGGCAAGTAATCCTCCTCCTCGTGGAATTTCGTTATGAAGGATAGATAATCCTTGAGCTTCACGCTGCCCTGAAGCAGGTTGGCATATATGTCGCTGACGATTCCCCACCTATCTATCGCCGTCTTGCTTGCCTTTAACGCGGCATCCCAATCCCAATACCGTGCCCTATAGAAACCCGTCTGGTCGATGTTCAGCTTAAACGATGAAATGCTTCCCCCCTATTGTCAAGTCCCCCTCCATTAATTGGGCTTGCTTGTCTCCATTCAAGTAATACGTAAGCGGCACCGGCCACTTGCCCTCCTCATCCCCGGCCAGCTTGAATCTGGCCTGCTTGAGCTTGATTCCATCGCTTCCCAGCGATGCTGAGATGACTGGGTACCCGGCCTTGGTGATCCATGCCTCCATTATCTTAACGACGGGCTTTCCAGATGCCTCCTCCAGGCTCTTCCATAGGTCCTCCGCAGCGGCGTTGGAGTATTCATGGGCTTTCAAGTACTTCCTGAGTCCATTACGGAAATCCCCCCCTCTCCCAAGAAGGCCTCCATCATGCGTAGGACGCTGGCTCCCTTACCGTAACTTATCTCATCGAATATTTGCTCTATCTCCTCCTCCTTATTGACAGGAACATGTATGGGGGGGTGCGTCGTGGAGAGGGAGTCCCTCATCATGGCTCCCCCCCCGGTCTCGTTGAGGAGGAAATCATACCAATGCCTCCACTCGGGGGGGAATAGCGTATCTATTGCCTTATAGCTCATGAATGTGGCGAAGCTCTCGTTCAGCCATAAATCGTCCCACCACCTCATTGTAACTAAGTCGCCGAACCATTGATGGGCCAGCTCATGCGCCACCACCTCGGCCACCCTCCTCCTCTCTCCCTCGCTGCTGTTCTCGTCCGCCAGCAGCGCGGTTTCCCTGAACGTTATGGCGCCCCCAATTCTCCATGGCTCCAGCGGCGAATTCCGGCACCGCTATTAGGTGGAGCTTGGGCAATATATATGGTATATTGAAGTAATCCTCATAATACTTTATGACCTTCTTGGCCACGTCCAAGGCAAACAACCCCCCCTCTTGGCCTTGCCGGGCGGCGTCGCCACAATAACGTCTATGTTGCCCAGTCTATCCCGCACCTCTTCGAATTTGCCTATTCCTAGATATAATAGATATGTGGACATCTTGGGGGTTTCCTGGAACTCTATGACTTCTTGCCTCCCTCCTCCATTACCCGGGCAGGAGGCATGTTAAATATAGCATCCAAGTCCTTATCTATCTTTATGGTTACCTTGAAGATGGCCTTATATGCAGGGTGATCTATGCATGGAAACATCCTCCTAGCCCCCCCGTCGCCTCGAATTGAGTCGTTATCATGTAGCCCCCCCTCATATGGAGCCCTATAGATGCCCATCAATAGGTCCGGCACCTTCCCCCCCTCGAACTCTATCTCGACGCGCTCCCGCACGGGGGGGTTCTTGATGCTTATTGCTTTGCCATCATATGAATGCTCGCCGTCGCGTCCATCTACTTTGACCCTCAAAATGGTTAGGTCCACTGCATTTATGTTAGTAACATCTTCATTACTCATATATATGGTAACGGACCCCCCCTTATAGGATAATTTCCTATAGTCCACGTCCAAGTATAGGTCGTATTTGTTCACTTGCATTGGCGGATCATCATGCATCCCTATTAAAGGTTGCGTCAACTCATTAGAGGTCTTTAATAAAACGCCCGTCCCCCCCGCCTTAATGGTTGAATAGAAGGAAACGTAGCCAACCTCCTCCCCGCCCTTTAGGGGGGGGTTTCCCGGGGGTCTTGGGGGTTACGCCCCCTTTACGGGCGCTACTCCGTTTCCCCTACTGGTATTGGGGGGGTAGTCGGCCCCCAGCCCCCCATCCTCAAAGAATTAACCGAGGGGGGGGTGAAAAACCGACAAAACATGACCTGAAAACACACCCCCCAGCCCCTAGAAGGAGCGAGGCCTGCCCCATCTCTTATCACGTGGAGGGGGGGCCTCGCCGCCGTTCATCCCATAAAGATAAAACCGGGCTTGCGCAGAAGAAGCGATGTGCTCGGTATACATAGTGGGAGTTGGCCCCGGCGATCAGGGCTTGGTCTCGATGAGGGCCCTAGAGATTATAAGGGGAGCGGATGTATTGGTTTACGATAGGTTGATCCCGCAAGGTCTCCTCAAGCTTGCTAAGCCCGGCGCGGAGTTGATATTTGCGGGCAAGGAGTTGGGGCATCATGTTATGGAGCAGGAGGAGATAAATGAAGTGTTGGTGAGCAAGGCGAGGGAGGGAAAGACAGTAGCTAGGCTTCACGGTGGGGGATCCATTTTTGTTCGGCCGCGGGTTTGAGGAGTGCCTTGAGGTGACCCGTAATGGAATAAAATGCGTGGTAGTGCCCGGCATAAGCAGCGCCATAGCCGCGCCGGAGAGGTTCTTGATACCCGTGGTGTTGAGGGGGGGCGTCGCCAGCAGCGCGGCGATAGTCACGGGCACTGAGGATCCAGGCAAGCGTCGTCGCTTCGTGGATTTCAGGGAGTTGGCGGGGGGGAGGGTGGATACCATCGTGGTCCTCATGGGCAGGCATAGAATAAGGGAGATAGCCAAGGAATTGATTGAGGGTGGCCTCGATCCCGGCACTCCCGTGGCGGCCGTAAGCAGGGCGTTCATGGATGGGGGGGAGAGGGTTATTTTCACGACGCTGGGCGAGGTTAGCGGGGGGGATGGGCTGGAATCCCCCGTCGTGTTCGTTATAGGAAACGTGGTGAATGCAGCTAAGTCCCTTGTCGATAGTCAATAATACCGGTGCGGCGATCCGAATCGATTTAAAGCTCGTGGATTCATAGAGATGATTGGATGATACCCGCAATATCTTACATAAGGGTATCCACGGAGGAACAGGATCCGGAGAACCAGCGCGTCTACCTGGAGAAATGGGCCTCGGAGAGGGGGGGCTTCACAATAGTCAAGCACTACGTGGACTTCGCGGTGAGCGGCAGCACCAGCGTGATGGATAGGCCTGCCTTCCATAGCATGGTTAGCGAAGCGCCATCGCTTAATCCAAGGCCCATAGCGTTGCTAGTGTATGAAGTGTCCAGGCTGGTGAGGAATTTCCAGGAATTCTTTAGGTTGCTGGATATAGTGGAGAATAGAATGGGGGCTTCTAATAGTCTCCACATCAGAGAAAGAGAGCGTGCTTCAGAACTTGGATGGAGCCTATCGCCAATTCCTAAGGACCGTGCTGGCGTTCGTGGCAAACATGGAGAGGGACTTCATAAGGCAGAGAACCAAGGCAGCTATGGATAGGCTGAGGGCAGAGGGGAAGATAAGGAGCAAGTTGGAGTCCATACCTCCAGAGGTCATGGAATCCGTTGTGAGAATGTATGGGGGGGAGGGCCTATCAATGAGGGAGGTGGCTAAGAGGAGCGGGGGGGTGAGCGTGTACATGGTGAGGAGAATACTGGGCGGCAATGGTTATAGGCCCGGCCCCTACACGTGCCGAGGTGCTTCGGCAAGATGAGGATAACCGATAGATCGCTGAAGCAGTTGGATGGCAAGTATGCCGTCGTGGAGAGGCTCTACTGTCCTAGGTGCGGTTATGAAGAAACAAAGGTATTATGATGTTTTGATGAGTCGTGAATATATCATGCCTTCTCCTTAACGGCTTGTTCCCTCTTCATCATGGTTGGAACGCTGAACACCAGGGCTACCACCACGTTTATGAGAAGCGATAATAGCCCTATGAATATCAATACGTGGGCCACCGGGTATAGGCTGGTCTTCAGAGGGCCGAAGTGATTGGCGACCTCCACCAAGTATAGGCCAGATGCTATGCCGGCCACCCAACCGGCCATCAATGCGTATTTGTTCAGCCTATTGGTAATCAATCCCAGGAACACGGGCGGCAGCGTCTGGAGTATTATTATTCCTCCAAGTAATTGTAGTTGAATGGCGTAGGTGGCCGGTACCGTGAACACGAATCCCAAGGCTATGAACTTGAATATCACGGAGGCCCACTTGGAGGCCCTGGTCTCTCCCTGCGGGGTTATTTTGGGATAGAGGGGGCCTTATTATGTTCCTGGTGAGCAAGTTGGCTTGTGCTATTGCCATTATTGCGGCGGGCACTAGTCCTCCTATGAAAATGCCAAGCAGAACTATGCCGGCAAGCCAGTCCGGGAGGGATGCCACAGCCAACGCAGGCACCGCCAGTATGCCCGCGCTGCTTAGAGGGAACTTGCTCAGTATCGCCATGGCTGTTGGATCGGCGTAGACCAATATGCCCAGCATAGCCAGTATTGCCAACCCTATTCCGTAAATGGGAAGAAGGGCCGTGCTCATGGCCAACTGCTTCTTTCCCTGCGAGCTGAGCGAGCGTTTATTGCGTGGGGGGGTATAGGAAGAGGGCCATGGCGCTTCCCAGCCATAGAGTTGCGTATCCCCCCATGCCAGGGATGCGGCTGGCTTCAGATTCGTTATGCCCGTGGTTAGCCAAGCAACCTTGTGCGCGGCCAATTGCTGGGCGAAGGCTTGGGCATTGGCGAAGGCAGTGGCGAATCCACCGTACTTGAGCGGCACTACTATTATTAGGACTATAACTGACAAGAATATGAGGGAATCCTTCAGCACAGCTCCAAGGGTGGCGCCGCGTAGTCCGCTTGTGAAGGTGAAGGCAGCCAGTATTATGAAGGAGACCGTTAAGGCTATGTCGGACACCTCCACCACGTTCTTCACCAGTCCATATAGCATTATAGTCAGCACTGCCTGCATTCCAACTATTTGCAATGCTATGTAGGGCAGCTCAGCTATTATTCCCGTGATCGCCACGAGACCAGCCAATGCCTTGCTGGAGAATCTGTCTGCCACCATATCGGCGGCGGTCACGTATCCATGTTTCCTGGACCACTCCCAGAGCCTGGGCATGGTGAGCATCGCTATGGCGAACGTTATGGAAACGTAAGGAACCGCGAAGAAGTAGAGAGCCCCGCTGGCGAACATGCCTGATGGAACTGCCACGAAAGTATATGCAGTATATAGATCAGCGCCTATCAGGAACCAAACCAGGAACGTCCCCAGCCTCCTCCCGGCAAGGGCCCACTCGTGGAGTTGGGACATATCCCCCCTCCTCCACCTGGCGCCGTAGAATCCCAACGCAACAAATACGACGAATAATGCAAGGAATAACGCCCACCCAGTATCCCTATCATGAGCTCTCACCCCAGTACAACAGCACCGCGCTATCGCAAATAATATTGCAGATAACGCCAACCAAAGCGTCTGATACCAATAAAAGAAGGGAACTCCCAGCAAGGTTGGATTCACGGTATTATATGAGGGCAGGTCAAGGTATATTATTAAAGGTATTATTATTAGAATCACCGCTATTATTCGTTTCACCATGGTATTGCCCCTATTGCTCATAGAATGGTAGCAATAATAATATTTTTAAGTTTTATCTGGAATTTTATTTAAATAATAAATAAAATAGTCAACATAAGTAATTAAAGCGTGGGATAAAGACCTCAATACAAGCGAAGGAATTGCCAAAAAGGCTCCTGTCGCGAGGCTCCGGGAAAATCGAGGGTTAGGAATACCATCGACCCCCCCCCCCCTTCCATGGCCCTTGTTTGCTGGGCTCTCTCGCTAAATTGGTATTGCCCGATATATTATCGCGCGTTATCTAGCTTCCTCAAGGATCCTTCCATTGAAGATGCGCTTAAAGCTTTGGTTTGGGAAAAACTTTTATTGGCTTCATGACCTCCCAACTATGGACTCGATAAGTAGCTCGATTTCCCGTTATGCAATTAGCATTAAGTACGATGATTTGCCGGAAAAAGTGGTTCATGAAGCAAAGCGGCGATTGCTGGACAGCTTGGGAGTAGCGCTGGCCGCTTACTCGGCGGAGCCGGTCAAGATAGCTAGGTCCGTGGCCCTGGGTTCTCCGGGCAGGTCCACTTTACTGGGCTCGGCCGGTCAAGTCGGGGGGGTCGAGTGGGCCTCATTTGTCAATACATTGATGATACGGTACTTGGATTTCAACGATACGTATCTATCTAAGGAACCTCTCCACCCCCCCTCCGATATGTATGGACCTGCCATCTCGGTGGCGGAGCAGGAGAAGGTGAGCGGCGCCGCGTTGATAACATCGGTGGCGGTTGGTTATGAGGTAGCCGTTCGCCTCTGCGATGCGGGTTCTTTGAGACTTCATGGTTGGGATCACGTGAATTATACGGGCGTGGGGGGGCATGTGTTGGTGGCGGGCAAGTTAATGGGATTGGATGAGGGGCAGCTTGGAAATGCGTTATCGATACATGTTGTTTCCCATGCATCGATGAGGCAGACGCGCGTTGGTGAATTGAGCCATTGGAAGGCCGCCACCACGGCTAATCAGGCACGGAATGCGGTGTTCTCCGCGCTAGTTGCCCGCTCCGGCATGACTGGACCGGATAAGCCGTTCGAGGGCGAGATGGGGGGGTTCATCAAGCAGTTGCTGGACGGGGGGGACTTCGACTCATCCCCCCCCTGAGGATATATCCAATCTATCTAAGCCAAGCCGATTATTGGATACATACATAAAGCCGTATCCGGTGGAGTATCACGCGCAATCAGCAGTTGAGGCGGCAATTAATATAAGGAATGAATTGGGCCCCATTGATCCGGACCAGGTAGAGTACGTTAAAATAGAGACCTTCAAGGCCGGATATGATATAATAGCGAAGGATCCGGAGAAGTGGGATCCCAAGACGAAGGAAACCGCGGATCATAGTTTGATGTGGGCCACTGCGACCGCATTATTGAAGGGCGATCTTTGGCTGGGAGACTACGAGCCGCATGAGATACGGAACCCCCCCAAGGTGCTTTCATTGGTGAGGAAGACGAAGGTAAGCGTGGAGCCAGAGCTAGATAAGTTATACCCAAAGGCAATACCCAACAAAGTCGTAGTGAAATTAATCAATGGAAAGGAGTATGAAAGGAGGTTGATTATCCCAAGGGTCACCCGATGAATCCCATGACGGACGAGGAGGTGGAGGCCAAATTCAAGAAATTGACGAAATCGCTGTTGACGGAGAAGCAACAAGCGGAGGTAATCGAAGCTGCGTGGAAGTTGGATGCATTGACCAACATATCGAAGTTAATAAAGGCCACAATGATATAATTCCATTCTTAAGAGAGGCACGAGCGCGTAGAAATTCAATTACCTACTTCAAGAAATCCTCTATATTGCCCCCCCTGGCCCTGAGGGAATTCACGTGCCTAATCAGCCTCTCTACTTCGGTTCCAAGGTACTTCCTACACTCGGATTCATGTATTTCATTATCATGCCTCATCTCGCTCAGCGCCTCCTCTATGGTTCCTTTGCTTATAACCTCGTATATTCGCGCCTCCCTCTTCCCCCCCGGACTGGCCCTCACCACCCGACCAACCCTCTGTATCATTTGCCTCGGCGACCCCCCCGTTCCCGATGCGATTATGGCGACATCGCGTCGGGCACATCAACTCCCTCGTCCAGCACTGTGGTGGTGATCAAAACTCTGGTACGTCCCTCGCTGAATCTCTTGAACGCTTCCTCCCTTCCCCCCCGTGCCTTGGACGTTATGAGTTCCGCATCATTCATGGCCAACGCCTCATATATTTCCCGCGCTTGATCTATATACTGCGTGAATATTATGATCTTGCTTCCGGCATCTCTCTCCGCCTTTGTCAACTCCACTATGGGCTTTATCTTCGCCTTCGCCTTGGCGGCTATGTTTCTTAGCACTATCGGGTTATCTCCGGCCTCCTGGTATGTATTCCTCTCCTCCCAATCCATGTCGACGTATATTCTATAGTGGCGTATCGGCACCACCAATCCGGCGGCCATCATGTCGTCATACGATGCCTTGAACACGACATCGCCAGCCGACATGTATATCAAGTGTTGATTCTCATCCTCCCTATCCGGGGTGGCCGATAGGGCCAGCCTATACGGAGCTGTTAACCTGAATGCAACCTCTTTGAAAGTCTCGGCAGGGACGTGATGGGCTTCGTCGAATATGGCTAAGTCGAAGTAATCCTCCACCTCGCCTATATGTTTTATTGCGGAGTTGTATATAGCCACCGTTACATCCCTCACCTCGGTTTGACCATTCCCCCCCAACGCACCGACGCTGGCTCCTAATATGGTTTCCACCCTCTTCATCCATTGCCTCATCAATTCGGCCGTCGTCACCAAAATTATGGTTCGCACGGATAACGTGGCCATTGCTTCATGGCTATGAATGTCTTTCCTCCCCCCCCGGTCGGGATGACTATCGTCCCCCCCTATACCCGTTCTTGATCCACGCATCAACGGCGTTATTTTGGAACCCCAATAGATTAACATCCCTTCTGGGCAGCTCTATTCTTCTGACCGTGGGCTCGCATTTAGCCATTATGAAGCCGTGCTTGGAGATTATGTCCACCACCTCCTCCTCCATGAATATGGGGAACTTGATGATCCACCGTCCATTGACGTTGGATACCCCCCCCACCCCCCCGCTCCACCGCGTGGAACCATCCCTCCATTAATTTCCCATCCTTGCTGATCCTGTTGTACCTTATCTTAAGCGAGTAGAGATCCCGTAGCAGGGCGGAGGTGATGAAGTTTAGCGTCGCTGTTCCCCCCCTGCACACCTCCGCCCTCCGCCACTCCCTTCTCCGCTCGAATGATTGCTTGCTGTTCATTATCATGTCCACGATGTAGGCCGGCACCGGTTTTTCCGGCGACAGTTTCCTCACCTCGTCGAGCACCATTTTGGCATATTCATCGAAATTCGATGCCTTGGCTATTAAGTCCCCCCCTCCTCATTATTGCCTTCGCCGCGCAATATATTGAGGCATTCCTCCCTTCATTTAAATCATCGCATTCTCGATCAGCCTGCAAGTAGTTCTTCCCTCCCTTCATTTCGATGAGCATGGACTCCGCTTCGCGGTGGCTTAATCCCAACAATTTCTTGAGTTTCTCCAATTGCTCTTCATTGTTGACGTGGCCGATCCACTTCTCTCCATTCCATTTGAAGCCCATCTTTTTCAATTTCTCCTTGACAGCAAAAATCGTATCCCAATCCCAATCTCTCTCCACCTCTACTCCATTAATGGATGCCCTAAATCTCATGTCGTTATGCATGTAATGCTCCGTCGCCGTTGATAAATTTTTCAGCCGCTCGTAAGAGGCGATTTTCCGCACAATGATCCATCAGCCAGGTATGAAATATCGTGAGGATGCATTAATTCGAGCCTTAAAACCCATCATAGCCTCCCTTGAAAGCAAGGTTTACCATAGCCTTTATCAAGTGGAAGGGGGGGAAGACCCGTTTGTGGGAGTAAAATTCAATGGAGATCCATTGGTGATGGGAGTTATAAATGTAAGTCCAGAGTCGTTCTATCCATCCTCGGTTAGACGCATTGAGCAAGTCACGGCTGCCGCCAGGGCTATGGTAGAAGCTGGGGCGGCGTGGTGGATCTGGGAGGAATGTCGACCGCCCCCCCTTCAAGAGCACGTGGATATCGGAGGAACTGGAGGCGGACAGGTTGATGGCCGCGGTCAAGTCGATAAGGGATGAGCTAGGCCACAATGTGGTAATTTCAGTGGACTCGTTTAGACCCAAGGTGGTGGAGAAGGTAGCTAGGCTGGGCATTGACGTAATAAATGACGTAACTGGGCTCTGGTTCAGCGAGACCCTGGCCGACGTGGCGGCAGATAATGGATTGCAGATGATACTGTGCGCCAGGGAGCTACAGGACTCTGGGCGGGATCCGGTCGAGACCATTATTGATGAAGGAAGGCGAGCCATAGAGGTGGCTGCCAAGCATGGCGTGGAGGATGTAATAATAGATCCATGCATAGGCTTCCCGCCGATAACGGGCGATCCATCAATCAACCCATTGCTGCCGCTTCGCGGTAATAGGTATGAGAATTGGGCTGCGCGCGACGTATACGTGTTGAGTCACGTGGATGAATTGAGGGCATTGGGCAAGCCGCTGTGCGTGGGCGCATCTAGGAAGGGCTTCATTCGTAAGTCGCTCGGCAAGGCGATGGGGGGGCGCGAGCTAGGCGGCTCCCTGGGAGTGGCGGCATACCTGGCCATGAAGGGCGTGGACTTGATACGGGTTCACGATGTCGAGGAAACCGTGGATTTAATCAGAATTATGAGGATCATCAAGAGATGCGAGGGCAGGGGGGGCTTCGGCGAATGCTTGTTAACATAGATATGCGACATGCTTAAGAATAGTTAGGCATTGGCGTGGTGTGACTAATAAGGCCAGGGGGGGATACCTTTACTTGGCATCCCTAGTGCTGGTGTGGGGAGCAGCGTATCCATTAACCAAAATGGCATCGGAATACGCGTCTCCATGGTGATCTCGTTGTTCAGAACCGGACTCGGCGCGGCGCTTCTCTACCCAGCAGCAAGGCGAGTCGTGATAAGCAGGGAAATGGTCGTATCCGGGTTATTAAACATGGGATTATTCCTGGTATTCCTGAATGCATCCATAATGCTGTCTGTGAATCCCGGTCTCTCGGCCGTCCTCATATACACCCAACCCCCCCTCTTCGTAGCCGCTCTACAAGCCGCTTTTTCCCGCCGCAGTCCACCGCCGGGCAGGATGTTAGCGTTGACGGCAGGCTTCTTCGGAGCGCTCTTGACCGCGTGGAGCAGCTTCAGCGTGGGTAATTTATTAGCGCTCCTCGGCGGCTTCTCGTGGGCCCTCGGCACGATTTACTACGCATCGAAGGTGAGTGAACGAAACGTCACCGTGGCCAATGAATCGATGACCCTCCTATCTGTGCCCTTAATAGCTGCATTGACGCCGCTAGATTACTCCATCCATTTATCTATAAAGGCAATCGCGCTCTTGCTATTGGTTGCCTTACTCGCCCAAGTGCTGGGCTTCCTCCTTTGGTTCAATGCATTGGAGCTCGTAGATCCATCGCTTGCATCATCTATACTGCTGGCAACGCCGGTGATGGCGTTGATATTCAGCTCATTAATGCTGGGAAGCCCCCCCTTGACCCACATGGATGAAGTAGGCGTGGCCATTACCCTGGCATCCGTTGCATCGATAGTAACAATGGAGAGACGCAAGCAATGAGTTGAGCCAATGCCTTACGAGCCTCTTCTCCCTCCCCCCCCTTCATTAGGGCGTGGGTCCCCCCCCTGCTTCTGAATGTAGTCTCGATCCCCCCCGTTAAGCATCCACGGGGCTTGCCCTCCAAGGCAAATCACGCTTCGTGAGTGTGGACCATGAGGCTGGATTAATCTTTTCCATTCCTTAAAAACATTTTAGTAATGCCCATCTTTATCGGGTGCATTCGATTAGAGATATAAACGCTGGGTCATTGTAGAGACATGGGAGTCTCCGGCGATGTAATAAGGGCTTTCAATGCGTGGGCGACCGATTACGATGCTTGGTACGCCGAGAATCCGCGGCTTGCCTCGCTGGAGCTTGCCGTGCTCAAGGCAATCGAGTTACGCGGCCGTGGCGTGGAGATAGGCGGTGGCTCCGGCTTCTTCTCGTTAATTCATCAATCAATCGTGCTGGAGCCGCGTGGGGGGGCATGGCGGTTCTGGCCAAGGCCAAGGGGGGGCTTGACGTGATTGTTGGCGTGGGCGAGCTTCCGCCAATAAGGGATTCATCGCTTGATTATGCATTAATGGTGGTGACCCTCTGCTTTCTAAAAGATCCATCACAAGTGATGCGGAGAGCCGGCATCATGTTAAAGCCAAACGGCTTATTCGTGGCTTGCATAGTGCCTCGGAACGGGCCGTATGGTGCCAGGTACGTCGATGAGGGACGGAAGGGCCATAGGTTCTATTCAATGGCGACGTTCTATACCGTGGCGGAAACCATGGATATGATGAGGACGGCGGGCTTTAGCGTATCGCCTAAAGTCATTGCATCTCTGGGTCCAGTTGATGGTCCTACCACGGTGGATCCAGGAGATGCCGAGGGGGGGTTCGGGTTTGCCTGCGTGAGCGCGTTTAAGCAGGCAACTTGATAAAATGAACGACAAACCTACCTTTTAAGGCGGGGGGGTAAAGGTTTTAAGCTTCGTCGGCACATCTTTCTTCATGACGCCCTCCCCCCCTGGTCAATTCCCTGAGGATGAGGAGCGGGGGGGCCGATTACCCCCCCCGCAATACCAGAGGGAGGTGCCCACGAAGTTGAGTTTAAAACAAGAGGACAAATATAATTCGTTTCCTACTAAACCATCACTAACACAAAAAGTTACTGAAATTAGCAGATGTTTCCGCCAAGTTGTTCAACGAGCCTTATAGCTGTCCCCCCCCTCCGGTTCCGTATATGCTAATTGCTATTTTAACTATTCTCTCCACCTCCTCTCGCGGAAGTAGCTTGGAAATGGAGTTCAGGCCAGCCACCTTATCTACTACGTCCGAGGCGGACGAGCCGCTGCGAAGCAATTCCCCCCCGGCAATCGTGATCATTTTCTCCTTGGTGGCCTCCACCTCGGTCCAGTGATATTGTGTCTCGCCCACCTTCACATAGCCGGGCCTGGGGATGGAAGCCGGCCATTGATTGCCGCATTTCTTGCATAGGAACATTATTGGTTCTCCTGCCATTATTGATATATCGTGGGAGCCGCATTTTGGACAGGACATACTGCATTCGGAATGGGTGCATCAAAATAAATGTAACCCTCAAGGAAGGGGGGGAGACACCGGTGCTTGGCGCTTCATCGATTTAACATTATATCCATTATGTAATTCACGACTAGCGGTGGAATATCATTCCGATTGTGCGGAGCTATCCTGAATAGCCTGCCCTCACAGATGTGCATCACCTCATTCACCAGTCTTTCATGAACGGTCAATACGAAGGGCCTTTTCTTAATGGCATTGATGACAGTATTCATGAAATCCGGATGAAGCATCTCCATGGGTCCCACCTCATCGATGACCAACACATCGCTCATCCCCCCCGCAATGGATTCTAAGCCCCCCCAGGAAATTGCGTCGAGATCCACGCGATACCTGCCCACCCGCGGGCTCCCCCCCTCCCCCCCAATCAACGCCATGATTCGCTCGCCCCCCCTGCCGGCGGCGTCCACTATGGCAAACCCAACACGCTTACCCCCCCCGCTTCTTCTCTCTTCCGTGTAGAATCCGCTGACGCTTATGCCTTTGCTGGAGAGAATCTCAACGATTCGCTTCACTGCGGTGGTTTTTCCCGCCCCCCCTGGAGGGCCCGTCAGCAGCGCGCCCCCCTGGGCACGTTAGTTCACTTGCTTGGCCGCTAACATTGCGCTGACTTCCTCCACGTCCTTCACGGTATCTATGGACCTCCAGAATGAGTTGTTGTATATCACCGCCCTTATCTTTCCTTCCCTGGCCAGCTTTGGAAACACTCCCTTCTCTATATCGCCTTTGTCCGCCATCATGTCTATGGTTTTCCTTTTCATCACGTATACGCCGGCATTTATCATGTATTCCAGCAGTGGTTTTTCCTTAAAGCTCTTGACATATCCATTTTCATCGACCTCCACTATTCCATAGGGGGCTCCTCATGGGAACCAATGCTATTGTTGCCAATCCATCGCCCATGCCCTTGACTAATGCGCTTACATCTATGTCCGTTATCACGTCGCCATTGGTTACCACGAAGAGATCGGTGTCTATGTACTTGGATGCATTCTTTATTGCGCCCTCGGTGCCCAAGGGCTCCTCCTCCACGCTGTAGAATAGCCGCACCCCCCCGTATTTTGATCCATCCCCCCCAGCTTCTCAAATACCTTGGTTCTTAAATGCCCCACTGCTAGTATTATGTCGGATATGCCCTGTCCCCCCTCAGCCACTCTATCTGCCTGACCAATATGGGCTTGCCCCCCCCTATCTCGACGAGGGGGGGCTTTGGTTGATCGATTGTTAACGGCATGAGTCTTTTCCCGAATCCCCCCAGCCAATATGAGTGCCTTCATGTCTTGCTCCACGTGGTTTTCGCTGGGATTCTCAATTAAAGCTTTTTTCGCGGGCAAAAGCTTTAAATTCGCATGGTTTTTCGCTCAAAGCCATGGGAGGAAAACAGAAAACATCGATATTCATGAATGCTGAGGGAGAGGAGAAGCGGGTCGAGAAGGAGAAGGAACAGAAATGAAATGATAAGGATAGCAATACCCCCCCACTCGTCCTTGGAGGAAGCGGCTGACGACCGCGAGGCCGTCAGGAAGATAGGCTATATCGGCAGGGCGGCTGCCATATTCAAGGTAAGCAATATATACATCTATACCCATAAAGCGAGACGCCCAAGTCGAGGGCCCACTTCATAAAGAGATACCTGGAGTACATGGCAACGCCTCCCTACTTGAGAAAGGATTTGTTTCCCATGAAATCGGAGCTTCGATTGGCCGGCCTACTGCCCCCCCCGCTTCGACTTCCCGTCTTTTCATCGAAGCCCCGACCAGGCGTCGTCTTGATGGGCATGGTTGTGAAGTGGGATGGATATGCATCCATAGTTAAGGTGGGCGAGACAGCGTTTGCCCGAGTTCCTAAACCTTATCCCCTCAAGTCCCGCCTCTTGGTTCAACTGGAGAATGAAGTTGATGAGGGGGGCTCTATAGGGCTCACGTGGTTCCTGCCAAGCAACCCGGTCACTATGCGGGTTTCTCCGTGGATATAATGACGATTGGAGAATTGATTAGGCGGCCCCCCCCTCCTCCTCACGGGAAGGGAGGGCAAGCCTATTGGCGATGCATTAGATGAGCTGGCCGGCCTGGTCAGGAATGGAGATGTAACGGTGGTTTTCGGGTCTCCCAGGCATGGAGTGGAGGAATTGATGCGTGGGGAGGGTATAGATGTGAAGGGCCATCCATTCATTAACTTCGTGCCGAGGCAGGGAGTAAGAACCATTAGGTTGGAAGAGGCTATTATATCCGTGTTATCCATAGTTAATCTATTTATTAATGGAATAACATGCTCAAGGGCATAATCGCATTTCATAATTGAATTATTCATCGTGGCGAAGATCCATTAACCAAGTCAATGCCCATCTTGAATGCCTTAACGTTTAACTCCGGCATCCTCATTGTGCTTTTTATTGCCTCTATTATGGCGTTCTCATCAATTGCTAGATTAAGCCCCCCCGCAGCGTGAGCTGCCCCCCCAGCAGCACCATATTCTCCACTATGGGATTGCCTAGCTTTATTGCCGTATTGAACGCATCTATTATCTTTACATTTCTAATCGCGTTCAGCTTATTTATTAATTCCTCGGCACTCGGCAGCCTTAGCCTTGGGGTCGGCGGCCTTATGAGTCTGCTATTTACTATTATCTTGGTGTTCTCGTTTATGTATGGAGCCGCCCTGAACGCCTCCAGCAGCTCGAACGCTATGACTAAATCGGCTCCGCCCAACGGTATCAGGGGCGAGTTGACGTCGCCCAACCTAACGTGGACGTCGACTGATCCCCCCCTCTTTGACTGAGGCCATGGGTTTCGGAGGTGAGCACCTTGATGCCGCGAGACGTGGCTGCCGCGCCGATCAAGTTGGAGGTCGTTATCAGTCCCTGGCCGCCCACGCCGATCATGTATATATTGATCCTCACAATGTCTCACCCCACCTTTTTATCCAGTCCAAGTTACCGCTTGGCTTTATGGCATCATATGGGCACACCTGCGCGCAGACGCTGCATCCAACGCATGAATTTGGGTCTATCCAAGCCCTTCCATCATCCTTGGGCTGTATGGCTGGGCACGCAATCATGTTGTAACATATGCCGCACGCCTTACAAGCATCCTCTACCACTGAGTAAATAAGCGGCTCCACGCCTTCCCTCCTCAATTTTCTAGCTGCCTCCAAAGCACACGCCCTCTTGGAGACCACCACCGCGGTCTCCCCCCCCTCTTCACGGCATCTATTGCGTTGCGCATAGTGTTCACGGCTTCCTTCACGTTAAATGGATCTATTGAGTACACGTTCCTAACGCCGAGCCCCCTCACCGCCTCCTCTATTGGTATTGCTTGGGTGGGATTGGGCTGCCCGCCAGTCATGGCGGTAGTTCTATTATCCAGGACGATGAGGAGCAATGGTGTCTTGTTATATATGGCGCTGGCCAACGCCGGCAGGCCTGAGTGGAAGAAAGTTGAGTCCCCTATTATGGATACCACGAATGATCTTCCATTAGTTCCCCTATTGATGCCCATGCCGACCCCCCCGAGCGAGCTACCCATGTCCGTCAACACGTCTTCCTCATCGAACGGCGGGTTTATTCCCAGGCTATAGCACCCTATGTCGCCGCTGAAGAGCGGCTTAACCTTTGATGTAGTGGATGCCAGCTTCAATTCATAATACGAAGCGGCATGCGGGCAACCTGGGCAGAATACTGGGGGCCTCTGGGGCGGCTCGTATCCTAGATCCATCCCGCGTCTGCGGGGGGGCCTCAATTCCCATTGCTCCGGCCAGCACGGAATTAGTGATGTCTATGCTCAGCTCGCCCACCGGGGAAACGAAGTTGGACTTGCCCAGCACAGGTACCTTTATTCCCTCATCGAAGAGAACGGCCTTTATTTGGGTCTCCACCACGGGGGGGTCTCCTTCCTCCACGACAATTATCTTATTGGCCTTGGTGGCTAGGTCAAGCACCTTCCTGCGTTGAACTGGAACGGGAACGCTTAGGTTGATCACCGTGGGGGGGCTTATCTCCAACTCCTTTATGGAATCCATGACGTAGGCAAACGCAGATCCGCTGGTTATCACCAGCAATCCAGGATCGCCCTCCTCCACTTTAACCGGCAATTCCTCCACCGCCTCCTCTATCTTAGCCCACCTGCCCACCAGCTCCGCCTTCAATTTACGCGCATTGGCGGGCACCAATGCGAACCTCTTTTGTGTCCTATCAATGCCTTTGCCAAAGACGGGGGGATTTGCCGTCGCACACATAGACTGGTCCCCCCTGGTATGCGATACTCTCGTGACTGTCCTGAAGAGCACTGGATGCTTCATTTTCTCGCTGAATTCCATCGCGATTTGAGCCAATTCCTTGGCGTTGGCGGGGTCGTAGGGCTCCAGCACTGGGATGTAGGCGTGTAACCCTACCCACCTATTGTCTTGCTCGTTCTGGCTGGACCACATGCCTGGATCATCTGCGGTGACTATTGCTAGGCCCCCCCCTCCACTCCTGTGTACGCGCTGGACATGAGTGGATCCATTCCAACGTTTAACCCGACGTGCTTCATGGTAGCTATGGCCCTGGCGCCCGTCATGGCGGCGCCGTATGCTCCCTCCAATGCGACTTTCTCATTGCTTGACCACTCCGCGTATATGCCGCGCTTCCCGCCCTCCTCCATCAAGTACTCCATTATCTCGCTGCTGGGAGTGCCTGGGTAGCCCATGGCGACCGATATACCTGCCTCCAAGAATCCTTGAGCAATGGCGTGGTTGCCTAACATGAATCTTTTACCGCAAGCCATGCATCGCCTCGATTTTCGTGCATTTATATATATTTTCCTATTTATATTATATATAATACCCCCCAAAACGAGAACCTATGCTTATATTAAGCCGGCGGCCTCAATCATTTATACGGGCATGTCGTACAAGCTATCGAAGACCGAGTTAACCGTGGGAGATATGTACTTCAAGCAAGGAATGAAGCCCAGGGAAATAGCGGAGAGGCTCGGCATATCTGTCAATACCGTGTATAAAGCCATATCCAAGTACAAGGCGGTTCATGGAGAGCAACAAGCGGAACCCGAGACTCAGGTAGAACAGCGAGTACCCTCCGTCAACGCTGATGATGTTAAGCCGGCCCATTACACAATTACGTTCACGATAAGCACGCAATACCAGCCGCAGCTCCACATGATCCAGGAAAAATGCGATGATCAATTACAGGTGGAGCTCTTGCTCAAGCTGGCCTCCTCCCTAGATGCCCTATCAAGCAAAGTAAGCGAGTTGGAGAGGAAGATAATGGATGTCATATCGCAGCGGGGAACCGGCGACGGTGTGTCCCAAGCGGTCGGAATCGACTCAACCTCCGCGCCGGATTTCGTGAGGGACAACGTATGGGTGGATGTCATACGCTCCAAGCACTTCAAGTGATTCCGACAGGGGAAAGCTTTAATCATATGGCCAACGCATTGCGGAGATGCGGTCCCTCATCTTAATTAACTGCAGCAAGCGCAAATCCATGGATCCCCCCCTCAACTTGCCCGAGGTATTGAGGGGGGGAGAGGTTAGCGTGCCCAGCGATGACTTGGAGAGGGAGGCGGATTATAGGCGAGCACTATCCAAGTACTCGATAAAGGCGATGGATTTGTACGATGGCCCCCCCGAGTTCAAGGCGTATAGGGAATTGGCGTCCAGCAGTGGTGCTCGGTTGCTGGTGATGTCGGCTAGATATGGGATAATCGATGGAAATAGGAGCATCATCCCTTATGATGCAACGTTGGCTGGGAAGAGCCTAACATATATAGAGGAAATGGTGAGTAAATGGCTTGAGCATGGGAATTATGACGTCGCCCAGCTATCCATGGATTGGGATTGTGCCGTGATACGGCTCAGCGATAATTATTTGCTTGCCTTGGAGTTGATGGCCATGAGATTGGGCATAGATGTGTGTAGCATCGGTGGGACAACCATTGTAATAGGCGGTTCCAGGATCGGGGAGTTAAATGGCTGCGTCAAGATATTCGTGAGGGGTAATGGCGATGCGCGATCGAAGAAATTAATCGAAAAGATAAATCACTGCTTGAGCAGTGGATCGTATAGGGTGTGATACTTGGCGAGTAACGCGCCACGATGCGCCGCTTATTTTATTTATTTCTTCTAGTCATCTTATGGGGAATAACCCCCCCAGCTCTTGCGCCCTGGTGGGCGTTGTGTATATCTCTATCCTGTGTCCCTTGGATACCAGCGATATTATTCCCTTTGAGTTGAGCGTCCTCAACACTTGTATGGCTTGATTCATCTTTATTCCATACTTAGATGATAGGAGATAGGGGGGTTACGTATTCCATCTTGGTCACCTCCTTCTCTATTTGATTCATCAACTCAGCGGTTAGATCGCCAACGGGCTTAATGTTCTCTTCCTTCTTTCCCTTACCCTTTTCGGGCTTCTTTTGGGCTGTCTCCTTTGCTTTATCTTGTTGTTGCTTCTTGGCCATCTGGGACAACGTGGGCTTCTTTTTTCCACCCATGTATTTACCCGTCCGGTTTTAGATTAAATATTTTACCACGATGTACCCAGTGCCTCATCCCCCCCTCGGGTGGGGCGGTCATCATACTCATCGGTGCGGGCATTGCCTCTCAATTTATATTCAATTTTTAATATTTTTAAACAAAATGCTTTTAAAGCTTTTTTAAACTCAGTATAAAAAGTAGTTATGCCGAAGGAACCCAGCTACAGGATAGAGAACATAGTTGCAACGGTCAATCTAGGCGTTGATCTCAACCTGGAGACCTTGGCGGAGAAGCTGCCGGCCGCCGAATACAACCCGGAGCAGTTTCCCGGCCTCATATTAAGGCTGCAGAAACCGAAAATATCCGCCTTGATATTCAGGACGGGCAACATGGTTTGCACAGGCGCTAAGAGCGAGGATGAGTTGAAGAAAGCCATAAAGAGCTTGATAAAGATACTCAACGAATACGGGGGGGCCGAGATACCCATGAACCCTGACATTCAAGTACAAAACATAGTGGCCTCCGGCAATCTGCACGCTGAAGTCGACATAGAGAGATCAGCATTGATGTTGGAGAACTCCATGTATGAGCCGGAGCAGTTTCCCGGCCTCATATACAGGATGGGAGATCCAAAGGTTGTGCTCTTGATATTCAGTTCCGGAAAGATAGTGTGCACTGGGGGCTAAGAAGGATTCCCAAGTTAAGGATGCAATAGTGAAGCTATACGATAAGCTGAAGGACGTGGGCGCGCTCTACGAGGTGGGGGAGGAAACTAGCGAGGCGGAGGAATTGTAAGGCTATGTGCATTAAAAACGTGCGCACCCTAGTCCTACGTGGGGGAGCTGGGTTCGGCGGATCCTCGCGACTTAATAGGTCCCATTAAGGGGAACTTGCTTGCATCGCTTATAGATAAGGATTGGAACATATTGGTGGAGATCAATGATATTTCCCAGCTGAGCCCTAGACTGCTCAAGGGAATTAAATCGAAGCTGGTGGTGTTGACAGTGAAGAACATGACGTGGTTGGATACGTACTTCATTTCCCATATAATCTCAATTCACGGCGGATCCAAAATAATGCTTGGACTCAGCTTCGAGAGGTTCCTGGAACTGGCGTCGCTGCCCCCCCTACTGACCGACATACCTATCTTTTTATTTCCTGGGGAGGAGCATGTAGACTGGCTCCCGCGGGTGCGTAATGAGAATTGGGGGCTCTTCATCGGAAGAAATCAATTGGCTCGCTTTGATAAGCTGTACAGGGACTTGCTGGCCATGGAGCCGCGATATATTGTGTTCGATAATGAGGTTCTCAGAGACAATTTCCTAAGCATAGAGAAGGCGTTCTGCGGCGGCTACTCGATATCGTGCCCCCCCGTCAATTGCCTTGACGTGTGGAGTGCCTCATAAAGTGCCCCCCCGTGGCCGCCGCGGCTAGGCAAATAGAACCGACTTGAGGCCTCCCCCCCGGGGAAAACATTTTAAGCATTGTATCGCCCTCATCGTGTGGTCGATGATATATACGAGGCAGTCATGAGAAGCGCATTGATAAATGCAGTAAAGTTCGGAGGCTCGGCAGACGTTAGGGCCGTCATGACGAGGCTCCTCACAGAGAGGCCGGAGCTGAGGCAGAGGGCCAGGGAGGTCAAGGCCATTGTGGAGGAGGTAGTCGCTAAGGTTAACTCCATGAGTCCAGATGAGCAGAGGAGGGTTCTTCAAGAGAGGTGGCCCGATGCCCTGGCCCCGGAGAGGAAGCGAGTGGAGGAGAGGAGAGGCATTGAGTCGCTGCCTCCCCCCCTACCCAATGCCGATCGATACTCCATGATAAAGCTAAGATTCGCGCCTAACCCTGATTTCGTCCTTCACCTGGGCAGCGCAAGACCTGCCGTTATTAATTATGCATATAAATTGAAATATGAAGGGAAGGCCAGGTTGGTGTTGAGATTCGAGGACACGGATCCGCGAACCAAGAAACCGATGAAAGTTGCATACTCCATGATAAAGGAGGACTTGACGTGGCTGGGAATCAAGTGGGATGAGGAGTATATACAATCACAAAGAATGGAAATATATTACGAATATATAAGGAAGGCCGTGAATATGGGCAAGGCATACGTGGTGGCCAAGGGCACTCAATGCGATCCGGATTTGTGGAAGTCATTGAAGTCATCCGGATTGCCGTGCCCCAACAGGGATGCCGATCCAGTCACCAACATGGAGCTATTGGACAAGATGTTCCAAGGCAGCTTCAATGAGGGGGGGGAGGCCGTGGTGGCCATGAAGACCGACATATCCAGTCCAGACCCATCGTTAAGGGATTGGGTGGCGATGAGAATAATAGATACGCATAGGGATCCGCATCCCCTCGTTGGGAGTAAGTACATCCTTTGGCCCACCTATAACTTCGCGGTGGCCATAGACGATCATTTGCTGGGAATAACTCACATATTAAGGGCTCAAGAGCATCGCGTCAACACTATTAAGCAAAGCTACGTCTATAAGGCGTTTGGCTGGGAGATGGGGGGGGATACCATTCACTTCGGCAGGCTGCACATAGAGGGTGCATCGTTGAGCAAGTCCGTGTTGAAGAAGATGGGCCTGTCATTCAATGATGTAACGCTGCCCACGTTGGCCGGTCTAAGGGAGCGGGGGGCATACAGCCGGAGGCCATCTGGGAGGTAATGCTATCGGTCGGCATAAAGGAGAACGACGCCACGATATCTCTGGACAACTTGTTCGCCGCCAACAGGAAGGTGCTGGAACCCCGCGCGAACAGGTTCATGTTCGTTGAGGCCCCCCCGGTCAAGGTCAATATAGCCACGAGCGCTCCGTTGAAGGCTCACATACAGTACCACCCAAGTCATCCGGAGAGGGGGGGCTCCAGGACAGTGGAGGTAACGCCCATCAATGGATTCGCCACCGTTTATATCTCGAGGGGGGGGATGCCGAGTATATTCAGAATGGATCCATTGTGAGGTTGATGGACCTAGCTAACGTGCGGTTGATCGCCGAGGGAGATCATTATAGGGGGGGGAGATCGAAAGCTTGGGGGGGTGGATGATGCGAAGAAGCATGGATATAAGATAATACAGTGGGTTCCATCATCGGCGGTCCCCGTCTCAGTTATGGTACCGATTAGGGTGGGCAAGATAGATAAGCAAACGGGTTTGGGAGAGCCCGCGCTCCTCTCCGATGTTGGGGGGGAGGGCGATGTAGTTCAATTCGTTAGGTACGGCTTTGTCAAGCTGCGATCCAAGGTATCCGAGGAATTGGAGTTCATCTACATTCACGGGTGACCAGCTTGAGGATATGGTTCGATGCCTTAACCGCGAAGCAGGCACGCATTGCCTCCATCCTATACCTGGAGGGCAGGCAGCGGGCATTGATGTGGAAATAACGTGTAGGAATTATGATTACGTGGAGAATATATTCAAGTTGTATGGAGTGCCCCCCCATAAATGCGTTGGGATGCATGGATCGGATCCCATGGATAAGCTAAGGAAGGGCTTTGAGCGGTCCCTTCTATTGTTGGACGTGTTAGGCGAGTTCGACGTCCACGTGTCCCTAACGTCCCCCCCCGACGCGTTCCGCATAGCGTTTGGCCTCAACAAGCCCATAATAGCGATAACGGACACGGTCCACTCGACGTTCGTGAACAAGCTAACCTTGCCGCTCGCATCCCTAATAATACTGCCCAACGCGTTGCCCCACAGCGATATCCTGGAGTACGTCCCGTGCGACGAACGCCGGGCCATAAAGTGGTTTAATGGATTGTTCGAGATAATGTGGATAAAGAGGTTCTCCCCCCCCAAGGTAGAGGAGATAAGGGCATTGGGGTTAGAGCCGGATGAGTACGCCATATTCAGGTTCGAGGAGAGCCTGGCATCATATTATGGATATGGCGATAAATTGAATCTTGGAATAAAAGCCGTGGAGGAGCTCGTCAGGAGGGGGCCTCAAGGTGGTGGTATTTCCACGTTATGATCATCAAGCCAAGGCGATAGAGTCCAAGTTCGATGGGAACGACGTAGTGATACCGAGGGCTCCCTTGGATGGGCTTAATTTAGCCTATCATGCCGCAATGGTTGTGACGGGCGGATCCACTTTCTCCACTGAGGCAGCCCTGCTGGGCACGCCGGCCATATCATACTTCCCGACGCCGTATTACATAGATGATTACTTAATCAAGCTGGGATTCCCGCTGCGCAGGTGCAGGCCCGAGGAGCTGCTGGGTTGTATATCGACAATGGATCTAACCAAGGAAAGGCCCAGCCTAGGCAGCCTAGTGGATCCAACGGATTTGATACTGGATGCCGCTAGATCCTTCTCGCGTTCTTGATGCTCAAGTCCTCCCCCCTCACCAGGTATATTGGTTCCTTCTCATCCATCGATTTAATGACGCCTAGGGCGAATTCCAACTCCATCAAATCTATCTCGGTCTCCACGGAGCTCCGCCTCAACTTGAGTAGGGATGCGTGATCCATTCCATACTTGCTCTCCACGGCCTTCACCGTCTTAGCGAATTCCTCGCGTCTGTACGTTCCGTAATCCGAGTAGCAAGGCGCGTTGCCCAAGCCAAGGGCCGGGGGGGATAGCTCGGAGAGGTATATGCAGGTTCCCGGATCCCTGCCGGCAGGGCATCTAGTCTCGCAGAAGGCGAGGGAGTACTTGACCAGGCGTTGAAGCACCTTTAAGGGAAGAATCACGTATTCCTCTTCTGGATCCAAAACATCCTCACCCGGTGCATTAATTCATTTGACCAAATAAACGTTTTCGCCTACTGCATCTGCGGTTCACGCCATCTCTATCGCTATCGCGGTGCCCCCCCCGCCCGTCCCATGGCACAAGGCGGCTATTCCCCCCCTTCGTCCCCCCCCACGTGCTGCAGCGCCGTTATCAGGGTAGTCACTATCCTGGCGCCGCTGGCTCCCAGGGGGATGGCCGAGGGCTATCGCGCCGCCGAATATATTCATTTTGTCGTATGGAACTCCCAGTACCTTGTTGACCAATACGTTGACCACCGCGAATGCCTCGTTGATCTCGAACGAGTCGAAATCAGCCACCTTTCTATTCAATCTCTTCAACAGCTTATCGATGGCGTATATAGGGGGGGTCTCCGGGAACCTCCACGGCTCAAGCATCGCCCAGCTGTATCCCATTATCTTGGCCAGGGGCTTCAACCCCCCCATTTCCTTGGCCCTCGCTCCCGTTGTTAGCACTAACGCAGCCGCGCCGTCGCTTAACTGCGATGAATTGCCCGCCGTGTGCAACCCATCCGGGCCAAATGCCGGTTTCAGCGATCTCAGCTTGTCCAGGCTAGTGTCGGGCCGTATCCCCCTCATCCCGCTCCAGCGATACCTTGGTTCCCCCCGATCTCTGCGTGGAACGGCTCCACCTCCTTGAATAACCCCTCCGCCACAGCCTTCACTGCCCTGGTGTGGCTTAGGTACGCGTACTCATCCAACTCATCCCTGGGCACCTCGTATTTCTTAGCCACCGCATCGGCCTCCTGCCCCATTATCATTCCATTAGTTGGATCCATCAATCCGTCATTTATCATTAAATCCATGAACTCCATTTTCTTGTTTATCAAGTGCTTCACCCCCCCCACCTATACTCGCTGCTCAGGGCCAGCGGCTGAGTGCTCATGGAATCAACGCCCCCCCGCTATCATTATCGACGCATCGCCTACCTTCAGCTCGCGGTACGCCTCGAATATGGCCTGCATGCCAGATGAGCACACCCTATTTACGGTATATGCGCCGACCTCCTTAGGCATGCCAGCCAGCAAGGCGGCGTAGCGGGATACGTTCTGCCCCCCCATTCCGCCCTGCAGCGTGGACCCCCCCATCACGACCTCATCAACCATCTTTGCATCTATCCCACTGCGATTAATCGCCGCCCTTATGGCCTCGGCGGCCAAGTGTGGGGAGCGAACATCCTTGAGGGAGCCCCCCCCGAATCTGCCTATGGGGGGTTCTCGCATACCCAACTATTACTATATCATCATCGTTTACCATGACCTAGCGTCCCAGCTCGAATTAAAAATCTTAGTGCCTCGATTTTTTGCATTTGTAGTAATATTTTTCAGTAGTTATTAATATTTAGAGTTAAATATGAGACGCTCAATGCCCTTGATCAATGGTCATTCCGAGGCTTCTTGCCTGATATGTTTTTTAACGCTGACGAGATGCATTGATTATGGCCATAAGCCAGTTGAGGAGCGGCGCGTTGGGGGCCGTGACTGCCTTAGCCGCCTCGCTGCCCTTAATCTATTTCTCGGTGAGTAGAGGGGGAGTGGATAGGCATTGCGGCGACGCTGGCGCGGCACTGCTGGCCGCGCTGGGCAGAACCAACGCATCATCCGGCCTCCTATTACTGGGAGGAATGGGCGTGATCGCAGTATCGCTCTGGGGGCGATATATACGTGAATCCCGGCGGCACCGCATTGCTTCTTGCCCCCCGCTCTTGGTGGGCCTCATCATGATAGCGTCCCACCTCGGCCTGCTCTCGGCCTCCTCCACGAGGGGGCATGGTCCTTCATTCGCCTCATCCTCCCTAATAGCCATGTTCCTCCCCCCCCTCCCTGGCCCATCCTGGGCTTCGCTTGGGCGGCGGCGGGGGGAATAACCTCCGAGTTCGAGGCATTCTCCACCCCCCCCTCATCCCGCCGGCGTCCTACGCGTTGACGTACGTGTTGGAGGCCATGCTGAGCGGCGCCCCCCCGCTTGGGGGTGAGATACCGTTGAGGCCCCCCCTCGCCTTTTACTCTTCCTTCATAAATAACATAAATGCATATGCGAACCCATTCACCATAAGCGTGCTGGCCATATCCCTCTCCCTGTTCGCTGCATCCCCCCCCTAGTCGCCATGAGGCGGCGCGCATTGGTGCCCCCCCTCTCCTCCCTCCTCTCCGTTCTAGCCGTGTTGATCTTGGCTCCTCCCCCCCCTCCCTTCCTGCGATTCTGATTCTATACCTGGTTACCTTGGCGTTGGGCTTCATTGGCTTGACCTACGTGACCGATATGGACGTTATTCCAATACTATATGGGCACTTGGCCAGTATTCCCACCTCCGACGAATTGAGGAGCCTATACCGGGAGAATTGGGAGGCTTGATAGGAATGGATGCCGCCAAGAGGGAGTTAATGGCCGCTGCGGCCAGCTTCAACGGGGGGGGAGGGAAGGGCAGGGTGGTTAGGCCGGTTCACGGCGTGCTTCTCTACGGCCCCCCCTCCGGCACCGGGAAGACGGCGTTGGGGGGGCTGGGCTTCGCCGCTTGGCTGGGCTTGGAGAGGGGGGGTTCCGCGTCCTCATCATAAGGACAGGCGCGTTGATGCGGGGGGGAGGCCCGTGGAGCGCGGCCCACAGGCTTTACCTGGTCTTCCGCCTAGCCCGAGCGCTTCAGCAGCATCGTCTACATAGATGAGGTGGATGCATTGGGGGGGAGGGCGAGGGGCGAGGCCGACTCGGGCGGGTATCGCTTGGTGGGGGGGTCTTGCTGCAGGAGATAGACGGCACGGTTTCCCGCTTTGACAAGGTAATGGTGGTGGCGACCACGAACGTGGTGGAATCGCTTGATCCAGCCTGGTCAGGCCGGGCAGGCTTGGGGGGGATTTGAAGATATTCGTGCCAAAGCCCCCGCCCGACGTCGTGGCGGGAATATTGATGGGCGTCGCGCAGCAACGAGGGGGGGTGCCTCTCCCCGATTGGTTATTGAGGGAAGCCTCTCAGAGGGTGGAGACGGGCGCGGAGGCGGAGGCGCTGGTCAACTGCGTGGCCATAAAGATGGGAGCCGGGGGGGGCCGGTGATGACTCGCTCGCCGCGTGCTTGGCCGGCACCACCACGGGAATAAACGCGTACGAGACCGGCGAACAGGAAGAGGAGCGTTGATGAGAAGTTCTCTTTCAGGGTTGGAAAGGTTTTCAAGCCATCATCTTTTGGCGTCTCCGGTTAAATTTAACCGGAGAGAAGCCGATTGACCGCTCCCCCCCGTGGAAATTTAATGATTAGACCTGGGATTGCCTAGCTCTTTTCCATTATTATAATATATTCATGTACTATGCCTGTGATTGACTTTGGATCGTATTCCTTTCTCTTGTCCCAGATTATTATGTCCCTTAAGCTGAAGTTCATTCCCTTCATCATTGTGATTAAATCCACGTGTAATGGATATATGATTGGCCCCCCCGCTCTCATGTCCTCCACGGTCATAATCATGAAGCCTCCCCCCCTTCTCAATATGGTCCATAGCTTTGCAATTATCTTGCCCAGCTCCCCCCCATGTAACTCTCATGATTGGTGATCAACGCTAGATCCCTTGGATCCAATCCCCCCCTTAAACTGCCTGGCGCTGGTTGAAGAGGGGAGGGGCTGTTAGCACTATGTCAACGGACTCGCGTTCCAAGTATTTATCCACGTTTCGGGCATCGTCTTTAATTATTATGGGCTCATGGTCGACCTCTCGCCTCACTGAATCCATTTCTAAGGCCAGCCTATCGGGCAGGGTTAAGGGGACGTATCCCCCCCTTGATTCCTCCTCCAACTCCTTAAGCCTTTTGACCGCTACGTTGACCAAATCATCATATATCTCGAACCCCCCCACTCCCTTCCTTATCAATACGTAGGCCGATGCCAGGGTAGACCCGCTTCCCATAAATGGGTCCACCACCACGTCGCCCACCTTAGAGTACATCATTATGAGCCTGTTTATCAATTCCATGGGCATGACGCGCTGGATCCCAAGTTTTTTCTCCTCCTTGGATCTCTGAATGTCCCATACGGACGTTAACCAACGCGTTATGGTGGCGTTATCCAGGGTGCTCCAGCTTAATACATCATAGTTGCTCCTGGTCTTATTGATTGATGCGGGGGGGGATTATTTAGTAAAAGCACCATGTATACTATAAAGCATTTAGCATTTTAAATATTACTTATTAATCGGCGGTATATGCATTCAGTGCTCAACGTGGAGATTAGACAAGCGCCAAGTCGCGGAAATCGTATGGAAGTGTCTTGCCCTTCGCCTTTATCTCGTCGTACCTCTTAACTAAGAATGCCTCGAGCACTGGGCATCCCTCGTATTTGCCGTCCCTTGGGCACTTCCCCCCTCGTCCCCCCTCCATTATGAAGCAATCGCTTGAGTGCAGGTCGAAGTATGGGCATTTCTTGTAGTATATCTTTATGGACTTGACTATTCGATCGGCCCATTTACGTTTCGGATCCTTTATCTCCTTCCTCAGCTCGAACTCGTTGAAGTCATCCTCATCTGACATCCTTTTCCCTCTAACTAATGCTGATAGAAAAGGTTAATAGAGTTTTCCCTTATTGCAAAACGGTATGGATGAGTTGACGGAGAAAATGCCTAGGCTATCCAACCTGCTTAGGCGGGAGGCGGTGCCCGTGGATCAATTGGTGGCCAACGCGATAAGATCCAGGGGAGTCAACAACATAGTGGCTGGGCTGGAGAGGTCATTGAAGGGCCTCGGCGATATAGCGCTCGACATATTGAGCGGACTGGCGGTGGGGCGGCACGTGATGATAATGGGGCCCGTCGGCGTGGGCAAAACAACCCTGGCCGAGGAGGTTGCCTCCTTGCTTGACATATCCTCTCCTCCCTACATGGAGGTTGCCTGTCATAGCCATATGACTGCCGCGGAATTGACGGGCGATATAGATATAGCGGTGGCGCTTCAGGCAGGCCTTGATCACCCGCTCGCATTCATTCCAGGTCCCTTGGTGATGGCCCACGGCGGCATATTGATACTCGACGAGATAAATAGGCTGAATCCCTACAGCCAAGCTGCTCTGCTTCAAGCGCTGCAGGAGCACTTCGTGTTCATAAGGGGGGGCTTCCGCATACGGAGCGATTTCCTGGTCATAGCCACGTCAAATCCCTCCGAGTACTCCGGGGGGGTGTACGAGTTGAGCGAGGCATTGGCTGATAGGATGAAGGTGGTCAACATAAATTACCCGGACAAGGATGTATTGAGGGCCATACTTAATTGGAAGGCAAATGCGATGCTGGAGCACTTGGGGGGTTAAGGTGCCCGACTTCGCTGTGGAGGTGGTGGCTAACTTCATGACCCAGATATCCCAGGATGGATTGGTCGACATAGGACCCAGCGTAAGGTCATCCATATACGCCATATCCGGCGCATTATCGCGTGCTTGGATAGAGGGCAGGGATATTAGCCTGGCCGATTTGAAGAAGGAGGTGGTCAGCAACGTGGCCCACGTGATTAGGGGGGGTAATTTCTCCAATGATGAGGAAAAGGTGAATTACTTATTGAGGAAATTCGACGACGCTGCCGCGCTTAGCAGGAGAAAGCATTAATATTAACTCCAATTTCCGATGCGCTCCCCGATTTTCTTTAAATGCCTATTAATTTAAATTTCCGGGAATCGGGGGGGTCAGTCGCGGTGTATCCGGACTACGTCTCACAGGTGCTGGATAAAGTGTATGAGTACTTATCAAGAGACGGCCGAGTAGTCAGGCCCGGCTCGGTGAGGGGGGGCTTCCAGTCCGCCGTCAACGATATAGTGATGAGAATGATGTTGTCAAGGAATTACGATGTGAAGACTATGATTACCAGGATTGGAATAGAGAATCTATTCACCTCCGTTGAGACCGCAAACCCTGACGATAAGATACACGTGCTGGAGGAAGCCTTTCAATATGCCTTCAACTCAATGGAACAACATGAGGAGGAAGAGGCGGCGGAGGGTCTGGAATCGGATGCGGGCAGCGGCGAGGGCGGCAAGGGAAAAGATAATGGAAATGATGAAGCTAAGAAGGAACTTGCCCCCCCCACCAATGTGGAGTCAATGGGCTCCGTGGTTACAATAGATGGATCGAATAATATGGTGTCAGCCATATATGAGGCCCTCTATGGCAGCGTGGGCACCGCTAATTTCCTGAACCTAGCCCAACTCCTCAACATGTTCGTGGACCCCCCCATGGCTAACATAACGGAGAAGCTGAAGGCTGTGGAGAAATTGTCTCCATATCTTACGACGTATGGATTATTGTCTCCCCCCCAGGACAAGGGCAAGAAGGCGGACTCCCTTGATAGCCTGAGAAGCAAATCGAGGGGCCCCCCCTCCTCTCCGGCCAGCGTCGTCAGGGTAGTTAAGTTCACCGAGACCACGTCATACCCCCCCACCTACGTGGTGAGCATGAGGGAGTATAAGTTCGGAGATGGGATCTCCAGCATAGATTTCGATAAGACCGCGTTGAACGTATCGAAGAAGGTAATGATGGGGAAACCCATCACGCAGAGGGACATAATAGTCAAGGAATACGCTGATATAAAGATGCTGGATATAGTGCTTTGCCTGGATGTGTCGGGCAGCATGCGCGAATTAAGCGATGGGGGTGACTAAAATAGATATAGCCAGGGACGCGATTTCCAGGTACATAACCTTCCTCTCTAAGACAAGCGATAGGCTAGCGATGATCCTCTTTAACTTCAGGGCGGACGTGCTTTGGAAGTTGCACCCCCCCGTCTCAAAGTATAGGCGGGAGATGCTGGAGATAACGAAGTACATATACGCCGGCGGCGGCACCAATATATCCAATGCGTTGGAGAAGTCCATGGATGTAGTGGCCGGGATGAGCGGTGCATCGCGTCACTTGATATGTGTCACCGACGGTAGGACGGTTAATGCGGCCAAGGCGATAAAGGACGCGGTAAAGCTGAGGAGGATGGGAACCACGATATCAACCATTGCCATAGGCAATAATAGCGACGATGACTTGCTGCTCAGGATATCGAAGCTGGGCAATGGATTGTACATAAAGATAGGCAGCATGAGGATCTGGATAGGGCCCTCTTGATGGATAAGATGATGATGCATTGAGCAGTTGGGGCCACGTATTGCAAAATGCCGCGATGCTCCCTCTTTATTCGAGAATTAACGGCGTCAATATCACACTTATATGTTGAAGCTAACCTTAATTCCATGCGGATAATCGGGTGAGAGATAACAATAAATAGAGCAGTTCATATAAATCCAATAATGAAGCTGCCGCTGTTCGTAGACTGCGTGGAGGCTGGAGAGGCCATTTCCTGCCCAGGCGATACGGGGGGGTACAGCACCATACCCCCTCTTCGGGAAGACCGTCAGGTTGAGGAAGGACTCGCCCCCCCCATTCAATTAATGGGCTGCCTCGATGAATTGGGGAACTTAGCTCATGGATTTAGGTTGCAGGGGGATTCCTTCCTATCCAGGGCCGCCTCGTTGGTGGTGGGCTTGGCGGTTCAATTAAATGCATACATGGTGCAGGGAAGCGACGAGCGGTTGGATAAAGTAATGGTAGTGGAGAAGGCGTTCGAGGCCTTTGCAGCGGATAACTGTAAGGGCAATAACGCCAAGTTGGGCTGGATAATGCCCACGACGCCCCCGAGGGGGGGTTGCCGTGGATTCGCTTCGCGTTAAGTTAAGGCAATGCGGTAGGATAGCGTCTAGCATGGTGGAGGAGTACGGCAGTAAGGCCGCCAACGTCATGATGATCCTCAACCAGGCCGATAAGATAGCGGCCCAGCTACTGTACTGCATGGGGGGGAGGGCCAAGTCTTTAAGTCGGTGGATGATCTTACTGCTCAACTATTGAGGAGCTCGCTTTAAGTGATTATATGTGGGAGGAGCTTCTGGGAGGGATCGCGATAGTTATGCTGGGCTCCTACCTATTCACGGAGGGGGGGCCGAGGGCATTGGATCCCGCTTCTCGCTGTCAGCGTCTTTTCTGGGCTCCGTGGTAAGCCCGGTATTCACGTCCATGCCCGAGGCAGTGGTGATTTTAATCTCTATGATTGAGGGGGGGCGCGGGACGTTGGGGGGGTGGGCACAGTATTTGGGGGGGAGCCCTTCATGGCAGCAACCATCTCTTACTCCTTGGTAGCGGTGTCCGCGTTGCTCGGTGGCCATGTAGTCTTGGACGTCGAGAGAAGCCTCTCGGCTCCCTATATTTTAGTCATAGCCGCCTACCCCCCCTTCACCCTCTTGGCCTCGGCGGGTCTTCACTGGATAGGAGGGTTAATTCTCCTCTCCGCCTACCTCTTATTCATAATCTATATGCGGAGGGGGCCGCCGGCGGGAGAGGGCGAGTACTCCTCGACCCGCTGGTTCCTCCCCCCCAAGCTTCTATTATCCATCGCTTTGATGCCGCTGGGCTCCCATCTATTAATTGAGGGAGTGGAGTCCACTGCAAATTATCTGGGGGGGGTGGGGGGGAATTGGCGTTATCATTGGTGCTGGTGCCGCTTGCGACGGCTCTTCCGGAGACGATGAGCGCGATGATATGGGCATTCAAGGGGGGGAGGGGGGGCACGCTGTCCGTGGGCGCATTGATAGGCGAGCAGGTCGTGTTTTCAACTCTTTACCCGGCAGTGTTTTTGCTCACCGTTGGATTTCCCGTTGGGACCGCGATTGAGTGGAGCGTGACAGTAACCACGCTTTCCTCGTTAATCCTGCTGCCCCCTCGTATCGAGGCGCAGAATACCTGCCGCCGCCCTCTTCATGGGATTGGTGCCTTACATTGCCTATCTGATAGTTATGATCCATTTATGAAACCATAAAAATACAATCGCCCCTACTGGGAAGACGGTGGCAGTCCTCCTCATGAGTACGTGAAGGTTTTGAACTCCCCCCCCTTGTACTCGCTCCATTCGACGTCGACTCCAGTTATCCTCCCCCCCACGCGTCCTCTCTTGAGCCAATTTATTAATTCCTCTATTCTAAATGAGTCCCCCCCTCAACTACTGCCGTGACGGTTCCATCGGGTTCATTACGAGCGAAGCCGGTTAAGCCAAGCATCATTGCCTTCCTCTTAATGCTGGGCCTCAGCCCCCCCACTCCCTGCACCTCGCCCCCCCTTATTCGCATCACGGCCCTCCGCTGTCTCTCTATTGTGAGGACGGGCATGCTAAGCTTATTGGCCAGGGCCTTATCCGCTATCAAGGACATCACGTTGCTTGGAACAATTAACTCCCCCCCGCCTCCCCCCCTACCCGTGACGCGTCCAATCACCGCTGGCCTCAGCCTGCTTATTCCGCTTAACTCCTCCATTATTTCCTCGATCACCCTGTGATGAGCTATTATGGCTAAGGAACCGTTTGTGCCTGCGTGGCATCCGCCATTATGAAGTTCTCCGCGGCGAACCTGGCAACCTCCTCATTTATCAGGGGGGGAACTTTGTCCAGCTTTATGTTTACGCCCGCTTGCTCCGCCAGTTCCTTGAACACAAATATGCCGGGCCCGCTTATATCCACGGTGGCCGCCACGTGCTTGAGTGGGTCGAATTCCCCCCCCACTCATCGGCAAGTGGTTATCGATTACCTTTGCAACGTCGATGTTTGGAATCATCATTGCCTTCATGGTCTCATTCTTCAACTCTTCCAATTCATCCACGCTCATCACCTCCTCCTCGAAGTTCCTCATTAAATCCTGGTCTATGTGAATGGTCACGAAAGTGCCGATCACGCTTAATTGACCGAGGGGGGGACCCGTGACCAGGACTTCGAATCCCTCGTCTATTTTATCATAGAAGAGAGGTGGTTCCTTATCGGTCTCCCCCCCGGTGACGGTGGCGCCTATCAGTAGGTAGCCCAGGTTTGGCTGGGGCTCGTTCACCAGCTTGGCGCCTATCGAGTCCGCAAACTTGGAGATGTTCCGACCAAGTTCCTCCACATATCCCATCGGCGCATCGTAGACTGGGTGTATGGTTAACTTCTCATGGACTCCCTTCACGAATAGATCATTCAATGCATTGCTGATGGCCACCGATGCTTGGGCGTAGGATGCTATATCATCCGTGGGGGGGTCTATTACTTGAATCGTATCGTTGTTGGCCAGGACGTACCCCCCCTCCCCCCCGTCCTTCCTATTGGTCTTTATCATGTCCACCACGAACATGTCGGTTCCAGGCTTCGTGGTAACTATGCTATGCCCCCCCTTCCCTATCAAAACCCTCCGCCTAGTGGATCCTAGCCTTCTATACAGCCTCAGAATGGCATCGGCGAATTCCTTGGGATTGCCTGCCCTTCCCTGATAAACCTGGGCAAGCACCACCACGGCATCCGGCTCGAACCTCTCCACGGCATCCGCGTCTATATTCACATCATCAACCCCCCCGCTCATAAGGCGGGAGACCACAGCTTCGCGGCCGCTCAACACCGCCACGTCCTCCCTCGGCGCGATGTCCAGATTGAGGCCAGCCATGTCTTTCTTGGCCATGGAGAGGGCGGGGGGGTAAAGCACGTTGTAGAGATCCACCTTGACGGAGCACCCCAATGCAAGCGACGTTAAGTTTATGCCGGCGTTGGCATACTTTCGTATATGATCCTCGAACCTCTTGATCCTTTCCATGGCATCATCATTTCAATGAACCTTTAAAGGCGTTGAGCTATGCATAATATGCAGGGCAGGTTTTTAACCGCGCGCCTCCCCCGCGGTTTCGGTGGATTCATTGGCGCAGGAGTACTTGATCGATGTAAAGGGAATAGAATGCCCCCCCAACCAGTCAATGTTGTCGCGAAGGAATTATCCAAAATGCCGGTGGGAACTCAGTTCAGAATAGTCACGGATAATTATGTATGCTACATGATGCTGCAGCGGCTGCTCAAGATGCTTGGAGAGCGCGTGGATTCCACGGCGGAGCACGAGGACGCGGAGGAGTACGAGATAATAGCGACTAGGTTGATGTGATAAAAAAGACAATAGCCCCCCCTTAGGGCGGAGAGGAGATCAGCCCTTACCTCCATGCATGAGGCATTGCATCTCGCGAGTTGAATATTTTTATTCCATTGTATCACCCGCAGTTTGTGCGCAGAGGCGCGCCTGGTTTAAGGTCGATGGATTGCCGTACGGCGCTAGGGTGTACATTAACAACCAAGTCCTGCTACCCGCCAGCCTGGTGAGGCTATTAAACATGGTTCACGTGAGGTACGTGGATATGGTGGTTCAACACAAGGGAGACAAGATAGAGCTGCGTGGAGTAAAACTGCTCAAGACGAGGCACACTGACTCCAGGCAATTCACCATACCCAAGGAAATAAGGGATAAATTCGGAATACGGCCAGGGGACAAGATAGTTATAGTGGAGATCCGCAAGTCATTCATTTAAACTGCTCCACCCTTTAGAACCTGTTTTCTAGCATGAGGAAAAACCGAAGGGGGGGTTTAGTGGAAAGCTTAAGGTGAAGGGATCCTATGGTGTGGGCCATTCTTAATCAAATGCCATACAATGCCTTATCTGCAATGCCGATTCGCTTCCGCTCCCCACACAAAAGAGTTAAAGCTCTACTTAGGCTTCAATCAAGTGTGCGAGTCTTACTGGGAGTTGAGGCAGGAGGTGGAGGTGGTTTGCGGCCCTAGATCCATGTTGAGGAGGCTAAGGGGGCTTCAATCACCCGATGATTTAGCAATGTATTGGAGGGACGCCGTTAATGAGCGGGTCTTTAAGTTGGCCCTTCCAGGCTTCAGCTCCAGATCCATTCTGATAGACGGGTTGCCGCACGCATCGCCGGAGGACATCTTCCTATCCCTACCCTTAAATCCAGGCTACCTCAATCCAAGCGAGTTGAGGATGCTGCCGCAGGCCGACTGGGACTGGGTAATTTTAAAGGCGCGCATCTTGGGTGGGAAGTACCTGTCATCCATGATAATGATCTTGAATGAAATGACCGGGAAGTAAGTGAACTAGGAGAAAAGGAAAAGAAAGAGAAAAAAGAGATGATTTTGATTTTCTATTATTTATTATATATTATTACTTGCTGCCTGGGCCGAAGAGTCCTCCAGCCATTCTCTTCCTTCTCCAGTTGCCGTACTCTATCAGCGCTATGACGACTATTATCACTACTATTACCACCAGCACTATCAGCAGTATTACGGTGCTCATTGGAACGAACGTGTTACCTATCATGTAGCCGCTGACCGGCAGGGTCACGGTCAATGGGTAGCTGGTTCCCGGCGTCAAGGTGATGGTCTTGCTGGAAGTCGCTCCGTAAGCGCTCACGGTCACCGTGTAGGTGTAGCCGCTGCCGCTGGGCAGGACCACGTCCACGGATCCCGTGCCGCTGGCCACCACCACTCCATTGTAGCTCACGTTTATTGCTGCATTGGTGAATGCAACTCCATTCTGGGACTGGGCGCTAACCTTCAACTCAGCCACCGGTATGGATAGGGTCGACACCGATCCATTGCCCACAGTCACGGTGGTGCTGTAGGGCACATTGCTTATGCTGCCGCTCAGCGTGTAGCTTCCGGTTGGCAGCGTCAAGCTCACCGCTGCCGCGTTTCCGCTGGCTATGGTCTTTCCGCTATACGACAAGGACAGCGTGTAGCTCTGCGGCGTCAAGCCGCCGGTGAATCCAACGCTCAACGCTCCAGTGCTGAACGTGGCCGGCGCTATGGCACCGCTGCTCACGGTCACGGTGACTGGAGCCAATGGTACTCCAGCCAACGTGCCGCTCAAGGTGTACGTTCCGGTCGGAACGACTAGGCTCACCGCTGCCGCGTTTCCGCTCGCCACGGTCATGCCGTTGTATATCAGGTTAACGGTGTAGGACTCGCTTGAAGCCGGGGGGGCCACGGCGAATCCAACCGCCAGCTTTCCAACAGGCACGGACTCCGGCACTATCTCTCCATTGCTCACGGATACAGTCAATGGGCTTATCGGCACGCCATCCACAGATCCACTCAGCGTGTAACTCAAGGTACCGCTGGGCAGCGCGGGAACCACGACGGCTCCCGTGGCGCCCAGAGTCGCTATATTCATTCCATTGTAAGTCAAGTTATAGGTGGCCTGGCTGGGCACTAAGCTGCTTGGGTACTGCAGCGAGATCTCAGCTGCGGGCACCGTGAACTGTATCGGGGGGGCGCTGTAGTTGCCGCTTCCCAAGTAGTAATTCACAGCATAGTTTATGGGTATGCCCATCCAGCTATTTTCTGTTACTGACACGGAAGCGCCGGATGTGCTTATGGGCAGTAGTGGAGTCTGTATCTGTCCGCTGCTGGGAACGGTGAAGGTGCCGCTGTACACGGTGGTGGTTCCTACCTGCTTGACCTTGGCCAGCCCGCCCACTCCGGTTATGCTGTAGACGGGCTCGCTGACAGCCACGCTAAGGCTTGCACCGGTGGGTATCGTTCCCAGGCTGGTGGACGCGGTTATCGGCAGGCCAGTGCTGACTCCTATGGTTACTGGGGGGGTCAACACTGCCTTCATCACAACGTTGAATCCACTGCTTGGGACAGTGGCTCCTCTCTGTATCGAGAAGCTGCTAACTCCAACGGGCACGTAGCCGACGCCGGGCACGTAGCGTAGGCCGTCACGTTGAAGTTGGTGGCAGGCACCTGGCTGTATACTTGCTGCGTGAGCAGGTGGGAAACCCTTATGTCGTATATGGTGGAGCTACCGTCGTCGCCGGTGACTCCGCTGGCCATGAACTCAAGTCCCCCCCTGGTTGCAGTGTCAGTCACTATGACTGTGGCGTTGCTTACAGGCTGTCCTCCCACAGTGTCCACGGTTATCGTCACTGGGTACACGTAGGTCCTGACCGCCGTCACTTGGAATGCATCTCCGAGCTGGTACACGTCGTTCTGCACTCCAGTATCGTATACGTCAATGAACGGATACTTAGCGCTGTTCATCAAGTAGAGCGGGTAACTGTCGTACCAGTAAACCACTATCCTCGGCGTTGGAGAGCCAAGCGATTGAGCACGGTATTGCTGCTGACTCCTATAGTGGCATTATCGTATGTGGTCGACGTGTACGTGGCGGTAAAGCTGCTTGCCGGTATTCCCTCTGACTTGCTGCTGGAGACAGTGGATATCATGTGCATCGAGTTCACATAGCCTGCGGTCAAGCTCACGCTGATGCTGACAGGCAATGGTTGCATCAAGTATCCATTGTTTCCGCTCACGGTTAGCGCTATCAATTGGTTGCCGAAGTAGGCAGCCAGGGTCTGGTTAGCCAACGGCCTGCTGTTCCAGTCTTGTACTTGGCTCAGCGGCGAGTAGTAGACGGTTGGCACCGCCGTTCCATTAACCCACAGCTTGGCGAACTCATCTCCATCGGTGGTTGGGAACACATCGTTTGGAGCCACGTATCCAGTATCATTCTTTAACCTCAGCACGGCTGGTCCGCTGGTTATGTATCCATTGCCGGAGCCAAGGTGAGTTCCAGCGTATATCTCGCTAAATAGATCGGGCACCTCTATTGTGGTGGTCACGGTTATTGGCTGGACATAGCCCTGTAAAGATCCGAGGCTTATCATGGTTCCATTGGGCAGCACGTAGCTGAAGCTGGCAGTGCCCTTGGTGTAGGTGACGTTGTACTGGTAGGAGTAGACCGCTGTGAGGCTGACGTTTAGCTGAGGCTCGTAGAACGCCAGCTTCGGCACGTATCCAGTCTTCATGGTGACGTTAGCCAATACGCTGCTTCCATAGATGTACTTGGCGGGCACAGTGGTTATTGCGCCGAACGGCAAAGCCATCGGCGAGCTGTAGGTGTACGTGTTGACGGGCGTTCCATTCACTATGAAAGTGTATCCGCTGAGAGTCAGCGAGAGGCTCTGTATTGCGTATGGCTGTGGAGCTGGCTTGCTCATGTTATTGAATATGGATATTCCCTCCAAGGCTATCGTGGGTAGCTCAATTGCGTTGCTCGCGCTGTCAGCCGCGTAGAGCGGCGTTCCATCTACTTGTCCGTATATGGCGTATATGGGCCAGGAGCCCGCTCCGGTTCCGAACCCGACTCCGGGCACTATTAAGTTGCTGGTGACGGGCCCTAGGCTTCCCATTACGCTGTTCCATCCGCCCGATACGTTATATGCGTTCATTACTACGAATGTGGTCGCGTTGACGTAGGGCATCGGCTGTACGTCGGTCACGCCGGACGGCGCGTAGCCGGCAGTGTACACGTCAAGCATGCCGGCTGGGGGGGCCAGGTTCGGCGTGTTCTGCGTGCCCAGCACGTATGCCCTGGCTATCTTGGCGAAGAACGCTGCATTGCCCACCGAGGTGTATGGAGCCTCGGAGAGCTGGCTGGCTAGGGATACCAAAGTGTTCAGCCTGCCGGTTATGTTGGTGGGCATTATTGGAGTGTATCCAGCCGTGTTGGGAGCGTAGGTGGGCACGTCGAACGTGGCGACTCCGCTGCTTCCCACTGGTATATATACGGTGAATGGAGTGCCGAAGTACGGTGCCCAGGTCGCATCGGGCACCACCTTCCACCACCACACTCCATTGGTATTGGTGGTATTGCTGTAGAGGTTGGCGCTGGTCAGAGCCGAGTATCCGCCGATTCCCGTGGACAGCACGGCATTAGTCTCGTTAGTCCAGGTACCGCTTCCCTCCATAGTTACGTTAACGTATATAGCGGTTACCTTGCAGTTCCCGCCAATATTTGCTTGGCTAGGTTGAGGGTGCTGTTCGGCGTCTTGACCAACTGGGCACTAGGTTAGGCAGTGACACTGAGGTGAGTGGGACTATGAGCGGGTCCCACCTCCCCACTGCGGCCTGGAACTGCGGGGGGGTCACGTCAACGGTTCCTAGGGTGAAGTTGTAGCTGGCGGTTGCGTTGGTGACCGTCACTATTATCGTGGCCAGCGCGCCCGTTACAGTGCTTCCTGGAGCCACCATTATGTAGGTCTCCATGGACCTCAAGCTGAGCGGCGGTATTCCTCCGAAGTTGGTGAATACGAAGGTGGTCTCATTGCCGGCGGCGTTGGTTACCATCATTGAGGCAGGCGGCGTCGTCAACTCATTCGTCAACTCGGCGAACTTGGTGGTTCCAGTGACGCTGGGCACTTGGTCCAACGCGACGAATGGCTCCGCGTAGTTGCTGTACCCTATCGCGAAGACGGGGGGGGTTCCAACGGTCACGTTGAAGAAGTAACCCATCGCATTGTGGTATAGATTGCTCATCGGCAACTCGGTCTCAGTGGTTCCGCTCAAGCTGACGCCCAACAGGTTGGGCAGCGAGTAGTATACCAGAGAGGCGGAGTTGTTGTACGCCTCCTTGGAGTAGTCCGCCACTAATGCGTTGTTGGAGACCTTCCTGATCTCTATCCACTTGCTTCCCTGCGTCACGAATAGGTTGCCGGTCGTGTAGGCGCTGGAGTAACTGGTGAATGGATACACAACTCCATTGAGGTAATCGCCGCCCCCCCAATTCGCGAATCCCGTGTTGCTGGTGTTGACGTATCCCCCCCTGAACAGCGAGTCGTAGAAGGTCAGCGACACCACGGTATTGGGCACAGTGTAGTGCAGCGACTTGCTGGTAACCGTGAACTGTATCGGGTAGGTGCTGGTCACTATCACCACGGATCCAGGAGCGACTGGAGTGGCCTTTCCTCCAACGTACACGGTGTAGCTAGGCACGTACTTTATGGTTCCATTGCTGAAGGCCAGCGCCACCTCATTGGAGGGCGGCACTGGGAACACGCTGCTGAACACTTCATAGCCTAGGTAGAACACCTTGGCCTGGAACTCTTGGCCGGGCATGAAGAGCCTGGCCCTGAAGGCGGTTCCTTGGCTGATATTATGTAGCTGGGCAGCGTGAATATAGCGTATGGGCCTGCATTGGATGCGTTGGCCAGCAGAACAGCCGTGTCGACGAACGATGCATTGCCCAGCACCCAGTTGTAGTTATGGGCTGCCACCGCGGCCCTCTCGTGGTACAAGTAGGTCTGGCTCAGGTTCCTGAACTGAGCCAAGCCTCCCGCTATGGCTATCAAGTTGAAGTCTGTCTGGTTATACACCTCGTTAGCCGTCTCGTTGTACCAAATGCTCGCCAAAGCGTATGGACTGAACTTATCGTTTATCACCAGGGTGGTGTTGCTCCATATAGCGACTCCAGGCATTGCTGGGTAGATGGGTTGGTTAGCCAATACGTTACCCTCCACGTCGGTCACGTAGACGTTGAGGGTCTCCACGGGCACTTGAACCTTGAATACCTCGTAGCATGTGGCGGTCATCGGGACGGTGTACGTCGTGTTATCATATATTATCAAGTTCTGGTCCAATACTCCCCTGGTTCCATAGGTGTACGCTGTGGTGGTCTGGTTGAGGTTGAGCCAAGCCGCGTATGCGGCGAACGACTGATTCAACGCGTCCTGCTCCGGCGTGTAAGTGTACGCGCTATCGACGCTGGGATAAAGGGTCCTGACCTCCAGCGTGAAGTAGGAGAACGGCTTTATGTATGGAGCATTTATGGGAACGCTCGTCACTATGGCCATGCCGTAGGGCTCGGCGGTGCTGAATCCAGTTATCAATCCATTGCTCTTGAACTCCTCGGTGCCGTTGGTTATTCCCTGCACCATCTCTTGCCCGTTCACTCCGCTTATTGCCTCCACCACGAAGCCGGGCAGCGAGTACCCGGTGGTGGAGACAACGTTCACGGTTATATCTATCAATGGGAAGTATATGTTGTTCACGCTGGTGGCGTTCAGCGTTATGGTGCCGGTCGGCTCCCGAGTTACCGGGCTGACCGACGGCATTATGTAGCCGAAGTATACCAGCGTGAAGTTAGCGGTGGGCTTCACCACTTGCACCGGCACGTTCCACACGTTCACTTGCACTGGGAACTGCAGCAGAGTGTATGGGTAGGAGAAGGCCACAGTCTCGTTGAAGCTACCGAATGGAGTGGAGACCTCCACCACTCCACTGGTTATGGGCTCATTGCAGAGATTGAGGAACTCTACCTTGACGAAGTATACATGAACTGCGGTGTAGGCCTGCTCGCTGAGCAGCGTCAACCCGTTGGACAGGGTAACGGCTTTCTCAGCGGCGGCTCCGTACAGCGTGTCATTAACAGTGCTTGGGTAGAGCGACGGTGGATAGAACGCAGTGAACTCCGGCACCACGTACTGCCCGCTGGACGTGGTGGGAGAACCAAACACGGTAGTGGTTATCCCGGTGGTGCTAGCCACATAAGTCGCGTTAAACGTGCCGACGCCGACCTGCATGCCGACGTAGTTCAACTGCAGCCTATAGAAGGCCGTCTTTATAGTGGGCTGGTACTGTCCCGTCACTCCGCTGCTGGTGACGGTTATGTCGCCCATCAGTGTGGGCAGAGGCACTAGCACTGCGGGGGGGATTGACTCAGTACTCCATCGTGGTTATACACCATTTGTAGTGATGGGAATATGGCCACGTCGCTGAAGCCGCTTATGGTGACGCCTCCAGTGGCCAGAAGCGATAGGGAGGCCGTGGAGGTTCCATAGTACAGGGTGGCTGATACTGCCTGTGCCTTCTCGGCCGGCAGCGGGGATTGACTGAACACGCTGTAGGTCGGCGTGTAGAGGGTCACGTAGAACTCAACGGGCAACAGCGACGTGTAGATCACCGGTATCTCCTCATAGGTAGTATCATGCTGTATCATGTATTGAACTAGCGGGGGGGCTATGTTGAGGTCAGCCACGTCCCACGTTCCAACATTGGTCTGGTACTCCAACACCAAGTTCAATGCGCTGACGGACAAGGGGGGGGTCACTGTTGGAATGGAGTTGCCGGTGGGAGTTTCATAGACCACTCCCGTGTACTCGACGGCGGGTATGCTGACTACGTTGGGCGTCAACAGGAAGTTTATCGGCAATGGGCCGTACAATATCGTCCTATTCGCCATGACCTCGAACAACAAGGAATCCTGGGACACCGGGTAAGCGCTGAGGCCGAACGCGGAGCCCGCTATCAAGTTGCCCTTTATATCAGCCACAGCTCCAGCATTGAACGATATCAACCCAATGCCCAAGACGAACTCAGGCACCGCGGCTCCAAGTCCATAGTTATACCCATTCATTGAAGATACTCCCACAAGAGTATCGTTGTAGAAGTCGTATGCTGCCATTATTCCTCCTTGCAGTAAAGAGCCACCGTAAGCGCTTGTGTATCCGCCCCCCCATGGATAGTGCGTTACGTCGTATAGCGTGACCGTTACTTGGGAGCCGGTTCCTGGGTTGAAGTAAGTGTAGTTAATGCCTATGTGGAAGCTGACTGGGTTTGCCTCCCCCCCTGCCTCATGCCACCCTATCAATTGGCCGTTCTGGTATATTAGGGCGGGCAGGTACCAAATGGGCCCGAAGACCGCCCATGGGCTGCTCTTGAATATCAATGCACCGTTGCCTGTGAGGCTCTCGGCTGTGTTGTTGACGCCGAGCACTTGGGATATTATGGTTTGGCCATTATATGATTCGGAGAACGCCAGGCTCAATTGATTGAATAGCTGGGTTGATGCCAGTGGAGATGCCTTGAACGAGGTGCTCAAGTCTTGGCCCACCCATATGTACATCACGTTGAACTCCGTCATGACGACTGCCGCATAGTTTTGTGGAGTCATGGTGGTGGGGTTTAATCCCCCCCTCACGGTCTGCCACACTGGTATTTATAGGGACTTAATGTTCCGGTGGGCGATGTTAAGTTGGCTATTAATGATCCTAGCGAGGCATTTGCGTGGTGAAGTTGAATAGGACCCATTGGTATCCGTCGTACGTCATCGTGACTGCGACCGTCCATTTGGCGTATGTTGAGTCCACGAATAGTCCGTTCTTGGTTCCCGGATAAGTTATGTTGAAGTTCCAAGTTACTCCGCCCGTTGAATTGCTCATGGATGTTGCGCTGTAGAATAGCTTGGGGTAGCTGGCCGTTCCGTTCACGTACGTGGCGTTGAATATGTAGATGGTTAATTGTTGGTTGGCCAGCCCGTACCAGACAGGCGTGGTGTTATAGAGGAGCTCATACTCCTCGTACAGCATGGGGTTGCTGCTCTTCAACCCCCTGAACGTAGCTGTAGGGTGGTTGTGCGTATGAGAGGTTCCAGGATATGTGCACCGGCACCGGTGGCACGGTTATTGGAGGCGGCACCGGTGAGGGTAGAGTTGATGCGTGTGCTATTTGTATTGCCCCCCCTATTGCTAGGGCTATCGCGAACACCATTGCCACTATTCTCGTCCAGTTTGTTTTTGATTCGGACATAGCGGTAAAGCCCATGTCGCCCCCCCCTTTTTAAGAACCCCCCCGCCCGCCTCGCCTTGGAACTATAATTTACCCCCCCTAATTCAATTACGCGTGGAACAGTTCAAAACCCCCCCTCCTACTTAACGGGAGAACGGCTCCTTCACCGGAAAACTCGACATAGTTGTTGAAGGATAACTTCGACGGTCCCTCGCTGAAGCGCGGCAAGCCCCCCCTCCATAAAGCGGAGAGGGGGGAGGATGATGAAATGAATGACGAGCCCCCCCATCCCTTATGGGCGGGGAGGAGGTCGACAGCAATTAAATAATATCCCCCCCTGATAAAAAAGAGGACAAACCTCGCCCTTCAAGGCGGGGAGGAGGTCAGTAAAGCCGAATAATAAGAATGTTTTTGAGAAAAGAATAAATTGATTGTTTTATTTTTCAATTACTAGCTATTACTTGAGCAGTGGTGTGCCATAGAAGACTAGGTTGCCGACGTTGAAGCTCCCCCCCAGCCCGGTCACTGGGTTCCACTCGTACGGCCTGACCACCCAGCCCGTGGCGGAGTTGGCGCCGTTGAAGCCGTAGGCACGTTGATGAAGATGGGGTTGCTGCCGGTATACGCGTTCCTGCCCAGCTCGTACCACAATTGATAAGCCACTGGAGCGGCTTGCCCTATCTTGTAATTCATTCCCTTAGCGTTTATGTAATCCTGCCACAGCGTGGTCATGGCCATGGTGAGAGGCGACGCAAGCGACGTGCCTCCCCCCCATATGAATGGGGGGGAAAGCGAGCCGTTGACCACTATGGGCACGCCGGTTATGGGGTTGGCGTCAGCGGCCAAGTCGGGGTAGCCCCCCCTGGCCCCCCCACCGGGCTGTAGAGGCCGGGCTCCAGCAGGTACTCCACGGCCCTATACCACGGTAATCCCTCCGTGGGCACCGGCCCTCCATTTATTAGGTATCCCCATATGAATGGCAGGAAGCTTGACCTCTCGAAGAAGCGGTAACCCTCCATTAAACATGGGTCCTCCAAACGCGTAGAGGTATTGATACAGGGGGGGCATTGCGTAGAATATGGAGTAACCGCCCCCGGTTCCCCAGAAGATGAAGTCGTTGAAGTATGGCGGCACCCCGAAGTCGTAGAAGTTCCAGGCGAAGGTAAACTCATGGCCGTTCCACGGGAATATGTAATTGCTCGTCCCGCCCACCCAGTCACCATGGGATCCACCGAGGGATAGAGCGCGCTTTGGTATGGGTATCCCACCACGTCCTCGTACGCTCCACTGTCGCCGCTGCTTGCGAAGACCCCAATGCCCTCCGCGGCTGCTTGGAGGAATATCTCGTGATAGGCCAAGGCATAGAATGGATCCATGGCATCCTCCGGCTCTCCCCAGGATAGGCTTATGAAGTTGGCCAGGCCATTGTTCACCATGTACTCCACCGTGGCGAATAAGTCGTCGCCGGCGTCCGGGGGGGAGACGCCGAAGAGTATCTTGGCGCCGGGCGCTATGGAGTGGCTCCACTCCACGTCCAGGACAGACTCATCAGCATCCACAGGCCGTGGCCGCGTTCAGCGCAGTTATCTTTGGAGTGCCCATTGGGTAAATAGCGGTTAAGCTAACGTTAGGTAATCCGAAGATGGTGGAGAATATATCCGCGTCCTTGGTTATCTGGTTGACGTAGGGCGACTCAGCCAGCCCGCTGGAATTGCATATGGGATCGCCGAACGCGTCGACTATTCCCATGGTTATTGATGAGCCGTTTATCCCATTATAATTGCCAACATACCACATTGGGTATAGGGGGGGAGTTGCGTTGTAAAGGATCTCCATGCCTTGCGGGAAGTACATCTCGAATGGGAATTGGAACAGGAACTCCTGCGGAGAACCGAAGAGGGGGGGCTTCACCGTGGCGGACTGGGCGTTTATCTCCACGGCCACCGGCCTCTTGTTGATTTGTATCGACGACTTGTAATTGATAGTGCCGGGGGGGCTTATGCTTTCGAGGGGGGGCGGCATTATGGGAGCCAATTGCCTCTTTACAGTTATTGATGAGCCATTCCCATAGAAGCGAATCCCATTCTCAGTGATGGGCTTCGTGAAGAAGTCCCCAACGGGATTGCACTCGCCAATCAATACCCAAGTCGTCCACGTGGCATTGGATTGTATGGCGCTTATTATTGCATTTATTGCGTTGTCCACGTCCTGCGCCGTGCCGTTTGCCACGAACATGGATGGGCTGGTCATCACGACGCTCAAGCCGTTTCCAGTTGCTATGCTCGACAGCTCGGAGTCCACGGATGACGGCGGCGAGTACAGCGAGTCGAACTTGCTCGGAGTTATGAATGTATGGTAAAGAGGCGAGGATGAATTGTAGTATTCTTGATATATTGTGTTGTTAAGATCGGCGAAATTCAGGTACGTGAATACTATTAGGTGGGCAGTCGATGAGTTGGTATAGTATGGCGGAAACAGATATGGACTGCAGTTGAAGAATTCGTTTCCTATGAAGTATGGATTTACCGACGTAGTTGCGGTAGCTGCGTGAGCTACTGCGGCAATGGCCATCGCCGCGAGGGCAATGACCAACGCATATATAGCGGATCTATTCATGTGTTATTGCCATGAGTAGTTTTTTTAAGTTTTTTCTTTATTCTGTAAACATCGGCTTATTAGAAACAAGTAATTAAATTATTTACCAATATGGGGGGGAAGTAAATATTGCAAAAATAGGAAAACGATGGGCATATATGGTTGATGGTTGATCTCCATTATCCAGGCGATTACTTTAAAGGGACACGTGACCGACGAATGCGTGGACATGGAGGAGATCCTCTCCCTGGTAAGGCCCAGCAGGGAGGAGGAGGAAATGGTGGCCAGAGTGGCCTCGGAGTTGGTGGAGGTTTTCTCGAGTGGCCTCTCGGCCCGGGGGGGCACGGCGACGTGGAGGTGACGGTGCAGGGATCCGTGGCTCACGGGACTTGGCTGCCAGGGGGGGAGTTTGATATAGATGTGTTCGCCGCTTTTCCAAAAACCTATGGGCCGGAAGCCATAAGGAGTGGCCGGGCTCTCTCCCTCTTGGCGGATATAGCAACTGCGGCCGGCATTCCTTGGAGCACCAGGTATGCCCAGCACCCCCCTACCTCACCCTGCGGTACGGTGGGTTCAGGGCTGACGTGGTTCCCTGCATCCGCATAGAGATGGGGGGGAGAGGCCAATAACGGCGACGGATAGAACGCCCCCTCCACACCCTGTATCTAAGGGATAAATTGAAGGGGGGGAAGGAAGACGAGGTTCGACTGCTCAAGGCATTCATGAAGGTCGGCGGCATCTATGGGGGGGCTGAGGTGGGGGGGATAGGCGGGTTCAGCGGCTACCTGGCTGAGCTGTTAATAGTGGAGTATGGCTCCTTCAAGGAGACCGTCAGGGCAGCCAAGTCATGGCGACCCCGCCAAGTGATAGACGTGGAGGGGGGGCACTACTCACCCCCCCATCCCTGGCCAGGAAGAGGTTCGACTCCCCCCCACTCATAATAATAGACCCCCCCGTGGATCCAGCCAGGAACGCGGCCGCCGCCGTCACCTTGGAGGCCATGTCCACGTTCATAGCCATGTCCCTCGCATTCACCGAGAAACCCTCCCCCCCTCCTTCTTCAAGCCAGGCCCCCCCCTCCCCCCCAGCCTTCTCGCCGCTCCTCGTCTTGATGGCGCCCTACCCCCGCTGGGGGGGAACCGCCGGACTCAGTCTGGGGGGGGCAGCTTAGGAGGGCCTCCTCCTCCCTGGCAAACGCATTAAGGGCCCGTGGCTTCCAGGTATATAGAAACGGTCAGTGGACGGACGAGGAGTCCGAGGCCGCGGTCTTCATAGCAATGGAGTCCCTCGAGCTCTCGCCGCTTCAATTAATGAAGGGCCCACCAGCGGGCTCGCTTGAGTCCCTTTCCTTCCTAAGGAAGCACGTCAATGCAGAGATGGGTCCCTTCATAGCTGGGGATAGGTGGTACGCCGTGGAACGTAGGAAGGTCAGGGACGCGGTGGATGCCATCAAGGAGGAGATGCCCAGCATGCCGGCCATGATTAAATCGGCCTCTATCATTAAGGTGAGCAATAGGGAGGAACTGGAATCACTGTCGAAAAGACTGCGTGAGGCAGTACTGGTCTTCCTTTCCAGACCGACTTGGCTTCAACCATAGTCTCTCATAGAAGCTATTATACTTTACTATAGTTATAGTTATTAAAATTGAACATTAACTCATCTCGTTTAGAGAGATAAACAGAAAGTAAAATACTCCAAACGGCTTTAGCATGTATCCTATATATGGTAAAAATTAACAAGCCTAGCCTTTAGGGGGGGCTCCTGGGAGGGTCAGTGAAAATCCAAGTTCTCCCGGTTTCTTGTATCAAGGCGTTGAACTGCGTCTTAGTATGGAAAAGAATAACAGGTTGTTAATGGGTTGGGAATTAATGCAAAAGCCCAAGAGATTCAACTGCCGATCGCATTACAGATGTGATTCGTCTCCATTAATTCACTGCTGGTCTCTTGGATGTATTGTTAGAGTGTGGACCCAAACCAAGGAGGAAATCCTTAGGTAGTAATGAGCGGTCACAGGCGGTTAGTTAATTGAATAGCATGAACGACATGTTGGGAGGTTCAATGGCGGTCGCCATGCTAGTCGCATATTCACTTCACTAGCACGACGTTCAGTATCTCTAACCCCAATCACTTCTCATCTTCCAGCGTGCTCATCATTAAAAGCCCAATCAATGCCCCCCGCTATAAGCGCTACCGCTATGGCGTACCCCCCCAGCGCCGTAAATGAGGTAGCTGCCGCTGGCTGTGGCTCGCTTGGGACTATGGCGTTGGTAGCCGTTGCTATGAATGGCTCGCCCACGAGCTCGGTGAGGTTATAGAAAACATTGATGCCGCCCCCCCCACCTCCAATTCCTTGGTAACGGCGAACGCGGCTCCATCAAGAGGAAGTTGATAGGTTATTGCCCTCCCATTCTCCACCAGGGCCACGTATGGAGCCCAACCCGAGTTTATCAAGTAACCCCCCCCAGCCACTGCCAGCGCCGTGGAGTTGATGAAGGAGGCGTCAAATATTGCCCCCCCGTAGCTCATGCCCAGGACCGGGGCCAGGTCGCGAAACGTTCCGTTCACCAGCAGCAACGCTATGGGCTTGAACCCGAGCTGGTTTAGTTGAAGGTACTCCCCCCCTCCCCCCCAACCGGCTCCTCGCTCCCCGCCACGCTGAAGCCGCCTATGAATGCCTCATCCCCGTAAACCGCCACCGTGGTTGGGAAGGCGAAGTCGGGGGGGTTTATGGGTAGCCTCCCCGTCAGGTCGGTGAACCCCCCTGCTCCCCAACACGCCGATCAGCATTGAGGGGGGGTATTGAGTGGACGCCGCCACGAGGAGGGATCCGTTCAGGGGGGGGCCAGCAGGACTATAGTGCTACCCAAGTAATTGCTGGGCAGCTCGCTCGTCTCGTTAATTATAGTGGTGCCGTTCAACGCTATCAGGGAGGCGTGGCCTTGGGATGAACCGCCCAACACCAGCTCACCCCCCCCAAGTCCGCCGCGGCGTATGGCTGGAAATTCGTCGGCAGCTTCCCGGTCTCGTTGGTGATGGTCCAGCTCCTCACGTTGATCTCAGCCATGAAGGGCCTCGACCCGTTTAGTCCCGTCACCAAGAGGGAGCCCTCGTAGGGCATTGCGTCCGTCAACGTTACGCCGGGAAGAAGCGTGGAGTTGAGCACAGCTCCCCCGCCCAGCTCATATATTGCGGAGAAGGCCCCCCCGACGGCCGTGAAATTGGTGGCCAAGGCTATCAGGAATCCATTCATGTGAAGCAGGAAAACTATGGGCGCGTTCCCCCCCGCTAAGTGTATGAGAGGCAGCATATCCCCCCCGCGCCGCCCGATCCGCTTATAATGGTTTCTCTCGGTCTCGCCGCCATTGCGGTAAAGCTTTTTTATTCGGTGGTCGTTCTATGCATGGAATGGTAACGCAATCGCTTCCTCAGGTTGGGGTGGTCGGCAAGCCGAACGTGGGTAAGTCCACGTTCTTCGCCGCCGCAACATGATAGACGTCAAGATCGCGCCCTACCCCCCCTTCACCACGGTTGAGCCCAACGTGGGGATCGGGCACGTCAGGATAAAGTGCGTGTGCACGGAGCTGGGCGTGAGGGATGATCCGAGGAACTCCATTTGCTTGGAGGGCAATAGGCTGGTCCCCCCCGTGGAGTTAATAGACGTGGCTGGACTCGTGCCCGGGGCCTGGCAGGGCCGCGGCCTGGGCAATCAATTCCTGGACCACCTTCGCCGCGCGTCGGCGTTGATACACGTGGTGGACGCCTCGGGGGGGGAACTGACGAGGAGGGCCGCCTGGCCAGGCCTGGATCCCGCGATCCAATGCTGGACGTGGAGTTCCTGGAGGGAGAGGTCACTATGTGGATGATTCAAATAATGAGGAAGGATTGGGATAAGATGGCTAGGCTGGTCGATTACGCCAAGAAGCCCCTTGTGGGGGGGGTGCTATACGATCACTTGAGCGGTTTAGGCATCAGCGAAGCAGTGATAAGCGCGACCCTGGTGGAGTTGGGCCTAGATAAGAAACCCCCCCTCCACTCCTGGAGCGAGGATGACCTAAGGCAGTTCATGGGGCTTCTCAGAAGTAGGTCGAAGCCCATGGTGATCGCGGCCAATAAGATAGACGTGCCTGAGGCCGAGGATAACGTGAAGCGGATGATGAAGGAGCTGGGGGACAGGGTGATCCCGACTAGCGCTGAGGCGGAGTTAGCGTTGAGGAAGGCGGCGGGCAAGGGATTGGTGAAGTACATACCGGGCGATCCATCGTTCGAGGTGGTGGCGAGGGACCTGCCCCAGGCCCAGAGGGCCGCGTTGGATAGGATAGCCGACCTCATGAGGAGGTGGGGGGGAGGCACCGGCGTCGTGCAGGCCATAAATAAGACCGTGCTGGGCGTCTTAGGCATGGTGGCGGTGTATCCGGTGGCTGATGAGAAGAGGTTCACGGACACGGAGGGCCGCGTCCTCCCCGACGTGGTTCTAGTGCCGGGGGGGATTACACGGTGCTGGATCTGGCCAAGTCCATACACAGCGACGTTGCCTCTAAGGCCATGTTTGCCATAGACGCGGTGAGCGGGAGGAGGCTGGGGGGGCTGGATGCCAAGGTATGGCATAGAGCCGTCATCAGAATAGTCACCTCGAAGTGAGGCTCCTTATGTCACTTTATCCTCAATTAACGGTAATTTACTGGAAGAATGATAATATATTATGGATTATAATAGTTAATTAGTCGGTTATTCTTATATTATGATGGGCTTTATGGTTCCATGGATGCCGAACTAGTCAAGGGGGGGCAGGTCAATAAATCCATACTGGAGCTGGAGGATATGGTCAAGGACGAGCGGGCCTTCCTGGGCTTCCTGGAGAAGTGGGTGCAGAGCTCGTGGAGGTGGGTGAAGGAGGATAAGTACAAGGCAATGCTTCGAATAGAGGCAACTACATTGAGGGAGGTGCGGGCCTTCCTGGACTCACGGGGATTCACAGAGGCCCTCGCCCCCCCAATAGTGGGCCCCCCCGTCACGGATCCCGGCATAAGGGGCGCCAAGCAAGCCACGATAGATTTCTACGGCCATGAGTATAAGGTGATGAGCAGCGCCATACTGTACAAGCAGTACCTGGCTCATCGCTGGATAAGGTGTACTTCGTCTCCCCCCCAACATAAGGCTCGAGCCCAACGACAGCGCATTGACGGGGAGGCACTTAGTTGAGTTCTACCAAGTGGATCTAGAGGTCAGGGGAGCGTCCCTGGAGGAGGTCATATCGCTCGCGGAGGACTTGGTGGAGAGCGTTGTGAAGGCCGTGGAGGAGGAGCACTGGAGGGACTTGGAGAGGATGGGGAGGACGCCGCCCCCCCAATTCAAGCGCCCCCCCTTCAAGCGGTACACGCACGCCGAGGCAGTGGAGCTAGCCAACAAGCTGGGCTGCAGCAACCCGCGCAACACGGAGTTGAGGTGGGAGTGCGAGAAGACGATATCGGCCCACCACGGATCCCCCCCGCTGGCCGTGTACGAGTACCCCAAGGGCTCTAGGGGGGGCTTCTACGACAGGGAGGACCCCGGCAGGCCGGGCTATTTACGGGACTTCGACCTGCTCTACCAGAGGGATTCGGGGGGGAGGCCGTGTCCGGCGCGGAGAGGGAGTTCGAGCCCGCCAGGGTAATAGCAAGGATGAGGGAGTCAGGCGAGGATCCCAATAAGTACAGGTGGTACTTGGAAATGCTGAAGGAGAACTACCCCCCTCCAAACGGCGGGGGGGTTCGGCATAGGGGGGGTGGAGAGGCTGGTTAGGTACATATGCGGGCTGAGGGGGGGGTTTGGGAGGCGCGGCCCTACCCCAAGGTGGCCGGCATAGTCTCTCCCTAGGCGATGACGCGTGTCAAGCATAGCGATAAAGGCTGCAGAGCTCGTCGTTAAGATAAAGGCAAGACTAGCGGCCTTCCGGGGATTGAGGGAATTCATGGATGATTACCCATTCGACGAGATATCCATGAAGGCCTTGAGGGGGGGGAGGGAGGGGGGGCGTACCCGTTCGGCGAGGTGGGCACCTACGGGGGGGCCGCCGTCCTAGGCGCCTCGGTGAGCCGCCGATCGTATCCCAGGTTCTATCCCTCGATGACTTGGTGCTGTACCCGCCCGCCTTCACGCCGCGCAGGCTTGAGAAGATGGCGGAGCTACTGCGGGAGCAGTCTTCACGGACGTGAACCTGGAGACCGAGCTGGGCGGCTTCAAGTCCGCCGCGCCATTCGTAGTGGCATCCATGGGGGGGGTCGACGGACATAGCGAGTAGGTACTCCATTCAAATAGCCAAGGCAGCCGCGGCGGAGGGCGTGCCCATGGGGGGGATAGGCGAGAACGTGGCTACCGTGAGGGGGGGCTATGGAGCCAGGAGAAGCAAGCTCCACCCATCCTTCAAGGAGAGGGTAATGGCGTACCTGGGGGGGAACTTGGATGGGAGGGGGGGGAGTATTCATACAGCAAAACGTGGAGGATTCCTACGATGAGCACTGGAACAAGGTGTACAGCGATAAGGACTTGGAGCCATTCATAGAGGAGGGCCGCGTTGGGTTCGAGGTGAAGGTGGGCCAGGGAGCGAAGCCGGGGGGGCTCGGCGGCGTGATAAGGATGAGGAAGGAGGATGCAATCAAGGTGAGGGATAAGTATCACTTCCTTGAGGATCCATTGACGGCTAAGGGGGGGAAGTACGTGGAGAGGTACTCCGTGCCGGGCACCTTCACGCCGGACATATTGAGGGGGGGCACGATAAGGATGATGAGGAACAATTATCCGCGGGCCAAGATATGGATAAAGACGGGCCCCTACAGGGATGTGGCGGAGATAATAAGGATAGCGAGCGAGGAGGGGGGGGCGGATGCCGTGGTGATTGATGGAAAGGAGGGAGGAACGGGCATGGCTCCCTCCACGGCAATGAAGGAGCTGGGCTACCCGACCGTGGTGGGCCTCAAGAAGATAATGGACGCGAGGCTGGGCGGCGCTGGGCTGGGTCTCCTCGTAGCGGGTAGGTTATTTAATGGAGCGCACGTGGTGAAATCCATCGCGTTGGGCGCGAGCGGGATATACGTTGGCCGCCCCCCTAATCCTGGCAGCAATGATAAGGGGGGGTGAGAAGGGGGGGGTTAGGAATTACATAGAGGCGGTTAAGGTGGAGACCCAAATGCTCGTGTCAGCGCTGGGCAAGTACGACGTTAGGGAGGTCTCCAGGGAGGACGTGGCGTCCCTCAACCAGGACTTGGCGAGGATGTTCGGGATACCCTACGTATACTCCAGGGAATGACAGGCGCAGTGTTTAATAGCACCGCCCATCGATTCCATTAATGAGGGAGGAGGAAGCAATAGCCGCGCTCTCCAAGCTGCGCGCCATAATGGATCGTCACAATAATTGGAGGCGGAGGGAGACCATTAACCTCATACCGAGCGAGAACGTGATGTCCCCCCCTGGCCGAGTACTTCTACCTCAACGACATGATGGGGCGATACGCGGAGGGAACAATTGGGAAGAGGTATTACCAGGGAGTCTCCTTAGTGGATGAGGCGGAGCAGATGCTGGTGGACTTGATGTCGTCCCTGTTCTCGTCCAGATTCACCGACGTGAGGCCCATATCGGGCACCGTGGCTAACATGGCGGTGTACCACTCCGTGGCCGGGCTCGGGGGGGAGAAGATAGCATCGCTGCCGACCGCGGCCGGCGGCCACATAAGCCATAACGAGACTGGGGGGGCTCCTAAGGCGTTTGGCTTGAGGGTGTCCTACCTTCCCTGGAGCCAGGAGAACTTCAACGTGGACGTCGATGCCGCGAGGAGGCTCATAGCGGAGGAAAGGCCCAAGCTGGTGCTTCTGGGAGCATCCCTCTACCTATTCCCCCCCCACCCCCCCATCAAGGAGTTGGCGGATGCGGCCCACGAGGTTGGCGCCGTCTTAATGCATGACTCGGCGCACGTGCTCGGCTTGATAGCCGGCCATCAATTCCCCAACCCCCTAGAGCTTGGGGGGGCCGACATAATGACGTCCTCCACACACAAGACGTTCCCAGGCCCCCAGGGCGGGGGGGTCATCTTCACGACGAGGGAGGATTTATTCAAGGAGATACAGAGATCGGTGTTTCCCGTGATGACCTCCAACTACCACTTGCATAGGTATGCATCAACGATAGTGACCGCCATAGAGATGTCCACGTACGGGGGGGATGAGTATGCCGCCACGGTGAGAAGTAACGCAAAGGCCTTGGCGGAGCAGCTTCACGCGAATGGCTTGCCCGTGGTGGCTGAGGAGCATGGGTTCACGGCCACTCACCAAGTTGCCATGGATGTATCGAAGTTCGGGGGGGGAGGAGGGCCGATCGCCAAGGCATTGGAGGATGCCAATATAATAGTAAATAAGAACATGCTTCCATGGGATAAGAGCCCCCCCGTCAAGCCAAGCGGGATACGGATGGGCGTCCAAGAAATGACTAGGATGGGGATGGGCAAGGGAGAGATGGCCGCGGTGGCGGAGTTGATCGCCAAGGTCGTAATCAAGGGAGTGGAGCCATCCAAGGTGAAGCCCGAAGTGGTGGAGCTGCGCCGTGGCTTCACGAAGGTTAGGTACGGCTTTGACCTAAGCACCCTGGGATTGAACTGCCCCTGCCTACCGCTTCTATAAATTGAGCCTCCCCCCTAGCTGCATTAATGGGGGGGGCTTTAAAATGTTGATTTTCTTCCCTGTCCTGCCTATTGAGCATTGATAGGCCCCATCGCTGCCTGGCTGCAATGGGTTTAGGCAGTCACCGCTTAATTTTTCGATTAGATAACTATATTAAATTATAGAATTAAATTATAGACTGATTATCTTCTCCAGCAAGTCCTTGTGGTTTTTCTCGTCGTTTATTATGCTCTGTATCAGCACTTGAGTCACTTGGACTCGGGGGGGTCAGCCGACGTCGGTATGGCGCTCGAGAGGAACTCGTAGCTGGTTAGCTGGGTTTCCTCTATGTCCTCGAGCCGCTCGAGTTTCTTGGCTATATCCTTTAGTTCCCTGGTGCCTATGGGGGGCCGCGCATGTTGTTCCTCACGTCCTTTATTATCTCCATCATTTGAGACACCATAGCGTCCAAGTTCCTTCTCTGACTTATCACGGATTCTATGTTTGCGCGCATTCTAACCGTGTTTATCAGTAAATCCTCCACCAGCGTCAGGACGTCCTTGTGCTTGAGGGAGTCATGGTAAATTATCTGGAACACAGTCTTCACGAGGGGGATCGCTGGCCCTATTGCTCAGCTCACCGTATAGGAGGGCCGCCTCGCCCTCTATGTATTCCCCCCCATCCTTCAGGATTATAAGGATATTGTCCTCAAGCGTTCCTATGTTGTCCATGAGGCGTTCATGTTGCAGCATTTTTAACTGTGGCGCTACAATATTCTTCCCACTCAGCCCGAGGGAGATAGAATTACAGGTCACTTTTAGGCGCGGCCGGCTTCTTCTGCTTATCCCACATCAATTCCTTACTGCGGAGATTCCTCACGCTGGCCACGAGCAGGTAAAGCTGCTGAACCATCCATGACCTATAGGCCCCCCCATGCAGCCGCGGCCAGTCCAGCCGCAAGCAAGGCCATTGCCTGCACTCCGTGATTCATCAATAGAAGCACAACCGCGGCCGCCAATATCCATGGATTGATAACGTGGAGGTAGAACTCCGTGTAGATTATGGGCTTGAAATCGCTGGGGGGGTATTCCAGCCTTATGGCCTTTATGAAATTCTGAATCAAGTGCTGTGCCCTCCTCACCTTCCACTTGGAGAAGCCGGCGGTGGGCACCAGCTCAGCGCAGGTAACGTTCTCGGGAATTATTGATCTGAACCCCATTGCCGCTATCCTGGTGGCTGTGTGGCTATCGTCAGCTCCTATATCTGTAGGGAATCCCCCCCCTAATTTCATCAGCAAGTCTCTTCTGAACGCCGCTAGTTCGCCGTGGAATATGGGCGTAGCGAACTTCTTGCTCTCCCCCCCCACCCTGAGCACGTTGTATAGATTCCTATATGAAAGCTCCGTTGAATTGCCAGAGAGGGGGGGGTCTTCACGCATGAAACCGCGCCTATCTTGGGATTGGAGAACCAAGACATCGCGTTGGGCAATGCATTTGCTCCCCCAAAACGCATCTGCATCCGCTATCACCACCACATCGCCCGTGGCCAACTTCAGCCCAGCATTCAACGCCTCGGCCTTCCCCCCCCGCCGCTCCTCCTCCCTCAATATCGAAAGTCTCAAGCCGCTTGCCCTGGCCTGCCTCTCCGCCTCATCTGCCGTTCCATCGCTGCTGGAATCTACTAATATCACGTTCATTTTATCGAGGGGGATATCCTTGCCCAGCTATGTTGATTATCCTCTTCCCGATCACATCTGCTTCGTTGAAGGTGGGGATTATTATGGAGACGCTGGGCAGATCGGCATTCGCTACATCAGGCCATGGCCGCTTCATCCACTTGATCACTGTGGCATAATAGGCAATGGGAACCGCGAAATGCAGCGTTATCAATGCAATGGCGACCTCCAGTATCATTGACTCTCCATTTACCATCTCTTATAAAGCATTGCTGTCATAATGAATTGAATTGTATGCGTTACCAAAAATTGGACACGCAATTCTCTCCACCGACATACATAGATTACCAAGATCCAATTGATCTATAACATTTGTCTTATTATTAAGGGATTGCGAAAAAGTTAAAATAGCCAAGGTTTTACTTTGCATATGTATGATGTAGTCATCATTGGGGGCCGGATCGACGGGCTCCAGCGCTGCGTATCATTTAGCCAAGATGGGCTATAGGGTGGCAGTGGTGGATAAGAGGGGGGGAGTCGGGCAAGGCATGACTGCCTACTCATCTGGGATAGTGAGGGCATTCTACAGCGTCAGGGAAGTGGCCGAGATGGCGTTGTACAGTCTCAAGTTCTTCCAGGGCTTTGAGAGGGAGTTCGGGGGGGTTCCCGCCTACATGAGAACGGGCCTGTTGGTGATAGCGGGCGATTACTTGAGGGATAACGTGGAGATGTTGAGGAGCATGGGGGGGGTTAGAATTGAGTTGATCGATGCGGAGAGGGTCCACGAGTTAATTGGCGCGGAGATAGGCGAGGGAGAGGTAGCAGCATGGGAGGACGATGCGGGTTACGCGGATACCACCATGGTGGCCAACGCATTCGCGACGAGGGCCAAGGAGCTGGGCGCGTCATTCATTGTGGACGAGGCCAAGCTGGACGTGCGTGGAGGAAGGCCTAGGGCAATTACGTCCAGACACGGCGAGTTGATGGCGGACAAGTACGTGGTGGCTGTGGGGGGGTTTGGGCCAATAAGGTGCTTCCCGTGGAGTTGCCGCTCAACATCGTGCCCGAGAAGACGCTTAGGGTTAAGGTGGATAGGCGGGTCCCGATATTCTTCGACGCAATCAATAATTTCTACATGAGGCCTGAGGGGGGGAAAGCAATGCATTGCTAGGAGACTTGGATCCAGGCATGGCCTCCGCCGATCCCGATTCGTTCAATCCATTGGACAGGCCAGGCATAGATGAGGCCGTGAGGTATATGGAGAGCGCCGCCAAGAGGCTTGGGTGGGCGTCTAACATGGGCTACATCGATGGATGGGGGGGCGGTCTCTACGATGTGACGCCGGACTGGATGCCTATATTAGATGAGCCATTAAGGGAATAGTGACCTGCGTAGGACTTAGCGGCCACGGCTTCAAGCTATCCCCCCCCGCGCTTGGATTGATGGTGGCGGAGATGGTGCGAGATGGCCGTCCCTCATCCTTTGCTGATGTCTTCAGGCTCTCCAGGTTCAAGGCACTATCCAGCATAAGGAGCAAGTACTCGCAGGGAATACTGGGCTGAGCCGGGCTTGATTTAATGAATGATAAAAGAGCGGTAGGCCTCGCCCTTTAGGGCTGGGAGGGGGGGTCAAGTGCATATATTAGGTTCCTACATCCATGCATAACTGTTATTTCGTACTCCATAGCTTAACCTAGTTGATATTTATTAGTAGTATAATATAAAATGAAATTAGTAATACTTAAAAATCGATATATATTTTAGTTTATTGCATGAGTGAAGGAGTTCCGCAGGGCAGGCAATTAAGAAAAGAGCTCTCGTTTACAGAGCTGGTTATAATAGGAGTGGCGGGAGCGTGGGAACGGGGATACTGTTCAGCACCGCCGCCATGACCGGCTCGGCAGGGCCAGGAAGCGTGTTGGCATGGCTGCTGGGCGGCATATTTTATTTCTTCATAGGACTGACCTACGCGGAGCTTGTGACTACCTACCCGGAGGCAGGCGGGCCGTCCCGTTATGCCCTATACACCCATGGCTGGTTCACCAACATGATAAACTCTATGGCTGACTTGATTTGGTACATATTCATTCCGCCAATAGAGGCGTTCGCTGTGGTGGATGGATTGTCCGTCTTCTATCCATCGCTGGTCACCAGCAGCGGCGCGCCAACCCTCCTAGGGGGCCATTGTGGCCGTCATCATCATGTTGCTCATGATACCGTTCAACTATTATGGGGTTAAGGCATTCGGGCTCTCCACAGCATCGTTTGGCGCCGTGAAGCTGGCGTTCTATATAGCGGTGGCCGGCGCTCTGGCTGCCGCCTTCTTCGATTCCAAGAACTTATTCGCATACCACGGCTTCCTTCCCTTTGGCTTCACCGGCGTCTTCTTGGCCATACCGTTCGCCATGTTCGCGTTCGGCGGCATAAGGGTTCTTCCCGACTACGCGGAGGAGAGCAAGGATTTTAGGAAGCTGCCCTTGGCAATAGTACTGGTGGTCATAGGCCAATTATTGATCTACTTGCTGCTGGACTTCGTGTTCGTGACCGGCATAAACTGGAGCAAGTTGGGCATGGCGGCAGGCGATTGGGCGTCCGTGTCCTCAATACCTGGCAATCCGTTCATAACAATGGCCCACGATTACAACGCTGAGTTGCTGTTCATCTTGACGGTGATAGTCGGCGTAGTGGGGGGGCCCTTCGTGGTGGGCTATATATACTTGGGCGGAGGCACGCGTGTCCTCTTCGCTCAGGGACGGACTAGGATAATGCCGAATTTGGTCAAGTACATACATGAGAGGTATTCAATACCTTACTGGGCGCTCCTAATAACGGCCCTTGTGGGCGCGGTCCTAGCCTTCCTGGCGGCGCCGGTGCCCAGCATATATGGATTGATAGAGGATGCAGTGGTGGCGGGCTACCTCGGCTTCAGCGTGAACCCGGTCGCAATGATCGTGTCTCGCAGGCAGGGCGTGACGAAGTATAGAATACCGGGCGGCTCCATAATAGCGCCGATAGCCTTCGCCTCCGCCGCGTTGATAATATTCTGGAGCGGTTGGGTCACGGTTTACTATGCAGTGATTCTATTAACTGCGGCGGCAGCTATATTCGGCATAATACTCCCATTGGTTAGGGGGGGAACGGCTGGGAGAGATTTGAGGCATGTCTTGAACTCGCTGTGGTATATAGCATACATAGCGTTCCTAACCGTGATGACTTACATAGGCAGCGACGGCGCATTGAACTTAATATCGTTTAACTACGCGACGCTGATAACCGTGGTGGTATCGCTTGCAGTGTTCTATCCATGGGGAGTATTCTCCGGCTTGAAGCAGAAGCTGTCTGATGTCGATTACATGCCGGAGACGCAGTGATGGCGAGCCCTTTTGCGTTTCCCTGAATAAAAATAAACAAGGTTAATTTTTACAAATGAATATTATTTATTTCATTAGGGAAATGTAGGGCATTTTTCTCTCCAATGCCGTCGTCATCCCTAAAGGGAGGATTGGGCGGGTTTTATTTTTAAGCGGCCGCTCGCCATCCCTTTGTGAAATGCTCCATATGCGGCTCGGAGATAGGCGTCAGCGGCATTGCCTATCTTAGGGGGGGGCATGGTAATATGCAGCAAGTGCTTTCCCTCATACTACGTGAGGAATTGCCCCCCCTTGGCTACCCGTCGATTACGGGGGGGGAGTCCCCCATCAGTTGCAAGTACTGCTCGTATAAGCCTCAATGCGATTCACATATAGGCTCCCTGGTCGCCAATAGCAAGGGTGAGTGATGGCAATGGATTTGGCTAAGCTTGTCGCGGAGGCATTGATAGTGATTTGGCCGGCATATGTTGCCAATGCCACGCCCGTGGTGGCATCCAAGTTGATCAAGAGGAGAACCCCCATAGATATGGGTCGGCTCTTCCCAGATGGGAGGAGAATATTTGGGGGGGGATGGCAAGACGATAGAGGGGGGGGTTCGCGTTCGGGGGGGGTGGCGGCGGGGGGGGACGGCGTTGGGAGGATTGACCATATATATCATTAGTTCATTCATCGGAAATGCATTGCGCTACCCCACCTACTTGGACTGCCTCTCGCTCTCGTTTTGGGCGTTGGTGGGGGGGGACTTGATAGGTGCTTTCCTGAAGCGTAGAATGGGCCTTCCCCCCCGAGGCGCGCCCGCCCCCCCGCTCTTGGATCAACTGGACTTCCTGGTGGCCGCCTTGCTTGTGACTAGATTGTTGGACCCCCCCGCCATAGTCTCGCTTCAAGTATTCGTGGCGGCCGTATTGCTCACGCCTCCCATACATTTGGCCACCAATGCTGCCGCATATGTGTTGGGGTTGAAGAAGGAGCTTGGTAGATGGGCTCCAAGTCATCGAGGGCTCGCCGGTGATTGGGGATTGGGACGTGTTTTTCAGTTATTCGTGGGATTCTCCGTCGGGAAAAGTTTTTAAGTGGTGCGTGGGAATGGGGGGGTTATAGGTTATGATAGATATAGGCAGGGAATTGCAGGTCGTGCTGAATACAGCAAGATTGCAATTGGGAGCAATCGAGCCATGAAAACTATTATAAATGGAAGCGCTAAGTTGGCAATACTGGCCGCTAATGCGCCGGCTGAGATAAGGCAGGAAGTGGAGTACTACGCCAATCTGAATAGAACCCCCCCAGTATTCGTGTATCCCGGTTCCAGTTGGGAGTTGGGGGCTGCCATGCGTAAGCCGTATAAGGTGGCCTTGCTCGCCGTGTTGGAGCCGGGCGAGAGCAATATACTGGAATTGATAAGGTGATCGCGGTGCCGAACATAGTTATAACTGAGGAGGAATTGCGATATGCCGCATTATTCGAGAGCATAACGGGAATAACTCCAAGGGATACCATAATAGATGACAAGTACAATAGGGTGATCTTCATCGTAGACAAGAACTTCGCTCCCCCCCTGGCGGTTGGGAAGAACGGCATCAACATACGAAGGCTCAGGGAGCACTTGGGCAAGGACGCGGAGGTCGTGGAGTACGGCGAGACCCCCCCGGAGGACTTCATAAGGAATGCGCTGTATCCAGCTAAGATAACCAGCATAAAGATAACCAAGCTGCCGAGCGATGGCAAGGTAGCCATTGCAACCGTGTCGGAGGACGAGAAGGCGGTGGCGATAGGAAAGAACGGCAAGAACATAAATAGGGCAATACTGTTGGCCAAGAGGTACTTCGACATAGAATCCATTAAATTAACATAGAATTATCGGCGCTCCCCGTTTATTGCTGGGAAAATCGCAAGAAGCTTAAAAGGATTCGGCGGTTTCAGTGGCATGGAGCACGTGGTTCAGCATGTATTAACGGTGCTTCAATTCAATTCAGCTGTTAGCAGGGAGCGCTCCATTAAGGTGAGGGATTTGGCTAGGATGGCCGGGATTGGCGAGGATGAGTTGGCTAGAATGTTGAGGGATCTGCGGGGGTTATGGATATGTTGAATTAATAGATGATTCCGTGTACTTGACTAGGAAGGGCATGATGCGGGTTATAAGCAAGTTCTCGTAGCGCTGACGATGAGTTCCGCTCGGGTTAACTTATTAAACCAAGAACGCCTAAACAGAAGCGTGAGCAGATCTGTGGCTTTATTTTCCTGGGAGTACCCGCTTCCTAATAGCTTCATCACGGATTTAGGCTATTTGGTTAGCTCCATAGCGAGTGGGCTGCGTGCCATCGGCTTGGATGTTCACGTGGTGGTTCCTGGCAATGGGGATGACAGCGATGATAGGTTGGGCATAGATGTGTTGAGGCTGGGCATGGACGTGAGGGATCACCCCCCCAACGTGATAGCGTACGGGCTCTCCCTTCCCGCGCAAATTGCTAAGAAGCTTCCCTACCTGTTGGGAAAGCGGGTTGACGTGGTGCATGGATTTGAGTGGGGCGGTTGCTTAATGGCCTTGGCGTACAAGTTATTGTTCGGCGGCTCCAAGTTGATCTGCAGCGTCCTCTCCACGGAGTACGAGAGAGGAGACCCGCGGTCCTCTAACTTGAGCGCATCAATAGCAAGCATCGAGGAATACGTGTTCTCCCAGAGCGATGAATTATTGATACACAGCAAGCCGGCTCACTCCTCCATGTCATCCAATTACACAATAAAGTCCCCCCATGCTGGCCGTGGAGGATGCTCCCCTCGACACCATACTTGAGGTGTATGCTTTATGAAGGTGCTTCACTTGAGTTGGGAGTACCCCCCCCAAACATTGTGGGGGGGGCCTCGGCCGCCACGTCTATTACCTAACGAAGGAATTGGCGAAGTTGGGAATAGACGTAGTCGTCATTACAATAAATTACGGATACGAGGAGGTGGAGGAGGAGGTCAACGGCGTTAACGTGATTCGAGTTAATCCATTTAAGATAAAGGTTCTGGATTTCATCTCGTGGGTCCACTCGTTCAATCTTGAGATGCTCAAGCGCGCCTCCCAACTCCTCCCCCGCTGGAGACCAGATATAATACACGTGCACGACTGGCTCACCGCGCCCAGCGGGGGGGTTCCGTTGAAGCACGCCGCCAAGGCTCCATTAATAGCGACCGTTCACGCCACTGAGCATGGAAGGAGAGGCGGCTTGAGGTCCCCCTGAGTCCAAGCACATACATGAGTGGGAGTGGTTGATGTCGTTCGAGGCTTGGCGGTTGATAGCTTGCAGCAATTACATGAGGGATGAAGTGGTGAAGGTGCTGGGCGCTCCCCCCCACAACAAGATATCGGTGATACCCAACGGCGTTGCGGGCGAGCTTCTGGATTTCAAGGTGGATTGGAGCAAGAGGAGGAACTACGCATATGATTGGGAGAAGATAGTGGTGTTCTTTGGAAGAATGGTTTACGAGAAGGGCCCCCCCGATAAGGTTCTGGAGGCGTTCAGGAAATTGCTTGGAAGGAGGCAGGACGTCAAGTTGATAATGATCGGGGATGGTCCCATGTATGAATACCTAGCCAATGCGGCGAGGGACTTGGGCAGCAAGGTCTACTTAGCGGGCAGGCTGCCGGACGAGGACCTATACAGCGTGGTCGGCATGGCTGACGTCGTTACGTTGCCGAGCAGGTACGAGCTTCGGAATAAGCGTGCTGGAGGGAATGGCGCTGGGCAGGGCAGTGATAGGGCCGAACCGCGGGGGGGGCCGGCGGAGATAATTCAGAACATGGTTAACGGGATAACGGTGGATCCCGAGGACTCCGATGCATTGGCCAACGACATGGACCTGCTGCTCGGGGGGGATGAGGGAAGGAGGAGGTATATTGGCGGCAACGCCAGGCGAACGGTGCTGGATAAGTATCGCTGGGACCTAGTAGCCAAGAGCACGGCTGAACTTTATGCCCAAGTGGTGGAGGAGAGAAAGAGAACGGTTTGGTGATAAAGGACAAACCTCGCCCTTTAGGGCCGGGGGGAGGAGGTCGGTTAGCCCTCCTTGTTCAGCGGCATGCGCCAATCCAATCCCACCGTCCTAAGGCCAATCCTGGGTATTGGAGGCATTCTCCTCTTGTGCTCGCTGTTGATAACTCTCTTCCAAACCGCCATCACTGCCGACTCGGGCTTGCCCGTTGCCTTCACGGCTTCCTCGGGAGTCATCCTGAGGTCGACCAATGCATGGAGTATTACATCCACGTCGTCGTAGCTGACCCCCCCAGCTCTCCCTCCGCCGTCTGGCCCTCCCACAATCTCGGGCTGGAGGGCTTCATGGCTATGTCTTGAGGCACTCCCAACGCGATGCCCAATCGCCTCACTTGGCCCTTATACACATCGCCTATTGGAAGCAAGTCGACGCCGCCATCGCCATACTTGGTGAAGTATCCTATAAGTATCTCGCTTTTGTCGCCGGTTCCCATAACCATCATGTTGAACCTATTCGCGAAGTAGTAGAGTATTGTCATCCTGGCCCTGGGAAGGATGTTTCCATTGGCCAGCCTATCCGAGGGGGAGAAGACGGGGATTGCCTTAGTTATGGCATCCCTAATCCCGTCCACGGGCACCTCGTAGTACTTGATGCCAAGCATCTGGGCCAGCCTCCTCGCGTCATCCACGTCCAGCTTCGGCGTGGCCATTGACGGCATTATCACTCCAATCACGTTATTGGCTCCAAGTGCCTTCACCGATAACGCCGCGGTCACGCTGGAATCCACTCCCCCCCGCTCAGACCTATCACTGCTCCGCTTGCCCCCCCGCGTCCCTTACGTAGGATGAAATGAAGCCTATTATCCTGTTTATTATATAATCGTAGTCCACATTCAACAATTTATCCATTGTTAAGGACATAATTCACGCTGGGAATCGCCGCAGTTTATAAAGATACTCGGAAACACGGCTTGGAAGCATCAAGCGGATTCTCTTCCCTGCCCCCCCTCATCTCGCCTAGCCTATTAATTAGGGACTTCACGTCGTCATTGCTTAGCTTCCTGAACAGCGGGTGAACGTTGCTTGCCTTGATGATTCCAATGGATTCATAAGCCGAGCTCCACTTAATTTTGGACGCATCCATGCCGAGCATGGCCCATAGCTCGCCCATTTTGGCGGGCATTACGGGATACAGCGATACTCCGAGTGCCTTAACCATTACGACGGCATTAGCGAGCGCAATCGAGGCATCGGTTTGCTCCAATTTCCACGGCTGCACCTCGTTTAGGTATTTATTGCCGATCCTGCTATCTCGACCGCCGACAAGAGGGCGTCCTTCAACTCGATGTTCTCGTAATGCCTCGCGCTCGCCTCGAATGCCTTCATTGCCTCCCTCACCTCCTCCTCCCTTGCCTCTCCATCATTGACTTCCCGCTTGGCGATCAGCGTGAGCACCCTGTGTATGAAGTTGCCCACAGTATCGTTTAGCGTGGAGTTGATCACCTCGGCGAACTGGCTCCAGGAGAAGTTGGAGTCCCTGTTCTCCGGCCTGGTCATTATCAAGAAGAACCTCCAATAATCCGCGGGGGGGAGGAGCTTTATGGCCTCATCTATCCAAATCCCCCCCACTCCTTGGCTCTTGGAGAACTTCATTCCCTCGTACAGTAGGTACTCCGTGGATGATGTGGACCAAGGCATTACGTAGCTCGCGCGTCGCCATTAATAGTGCGGGCAATAGGATGACGTGGAACGGTATGTTATCCTTTCCTATGAAGAACACGACGCGGGTATCTTGGTTCATCCAGTACCTCCTCCACTCATCACTGCCGTTGAAGTACTCTATCACTGCTGATACATAGCCCAGCACGGCCTCGAACCACACGTAGATTGTCTTGCCCTCAGCGCCGGGGAAGGGGGGGGCGGGTATGCCCCCCCACTTGTTGTCCCTAGTTATTGCGCGCGGCCTCAACCCCTCTTTCAGCATAGCCAGGCTCATCTGCTTCGCATTAGGTGACAGATTGTTATTTCCCTCCACGTACCTCCTAACATCGTCCTCCAGCTTGCGTAGATCCAGGTACCAGTGAGTGGTGCTCCTCCACTCGGGCTTAGCCCCCCGCATATAGCGCATTTGGGCTCCAGCAGCAGCCTTGGCTCCAGCAATCTTCCGCAGTTCTCACATTGATCCCCCCCCTGGCCTTATCGTACCCGCAGTAGGGGCACGTGCCTATTATGAACCTATCTGGAAGGTATATCTTATCGCGGGGGCAGTACGGTACTTCCTCATCCTTGGTGAAGACATACCCATTTTCATAGATCTTGAGGAAGAAACCCCTCACGAATTCCTTATGCACGTCGCTCTCCGTCCTAGTATAGTTATCGAAGCTTATTTCCCACTCCTTGAAGAGGTTCTTTATGGTTGCGTGCATTTCATCCGTCAACTTACGCGGCTCCACTCCCTGCTTCATCGCCTCCACCTCTATTGGGGGGGTTCCATGCTCGTCGCTCCCGCTCACAAAGAGGACATCATCCCCCCTCAGCCTCAGATACCTGGCGAAGACGTCGGCGGACAGCACAGATCCAATCATATTTCCAAGGTGGGGGGGAATGCTATATATGTATGGCCATGCCGATGCCACTATCCATCTTCGTCTTATTCCATTTCCATTAGGGTCCCGCTCTCCCCCCTATTGCTCCCTATATAAATTTATCTTGCCAAGCATTAAGGGAATCTGCGCTCAAAACTGTTTAAGAATTTCAATTCAAAATTGAAGAGATTATGCCCGGGGTTTCAGGAATTGTGATGGCAGTGGCTCTGGACGAGCGGTTCACGGGCCAGTGGGTGCTCGACATCCCTGGTCCACTTCATGTGGATGGGAAGCCCATCGCAAGGATGGAGCGGCTCATGGCTCCATGATGGACCTAACGAATGAGAATAGCCTATGCGCTCCGTATTTGTCCGACATGAATTCTATTAATTTATTCATGTAATCAATGCATGATGTCGAACCCAGCTTCATTTCTTGTATTTGTCTCATAATTAAGGTCAAATTAAATCTATCGTATTCGCCGATGAATGTAGAGGCCATTTCCAAGCCGGCCTCCTCGTACTCCTCGCCGAAGCGGTCGCATAGCATCTTGCTCATAGTGAATCCATCCACGCTTCTCTCGTGTAGGGATAGATATATTATTATGGAGGCCACATCGCTTATGGTCAGGTTCATCTTGGCTGACAATAACTTAAGCGAGTTCAATGTACGGATATCAGTCTTCAAGTGGTACCTAACCCTATTGTTGCCCGATTTAATTGCGATGCATGCGGGGGGGTCTCCCTCTATGGCTGCATTCAATATAGTTCCAGCCTCCTCGCTTCTAAGGAACCGCCTCAATATGCCGGATATACATGCTTCCCCGACCTCTTCATAGAGTCCTCTAGGCACGTATATCGTGGTGTTCCTTAGCATTAATCAATTCCTGAAAATCGATTTTTAAACATTATCAATTTGAGGATTTCGTGCTCATGGTAATTATTGTTCAATTATAAATAAAATACCATGATATAAATGAATATTGGCTCCCTTTCTTGAAGGCCTCATTTCAGATCCACCGCCCCTACTTACGGCGAACGATGGAGATCCATAACAATGAATAGAGCGAGATCTTCATCAACGCGGCACTCACTATCTTGGAAACGGCTCCCTAGAGGATCCTCACCTTCGCCCTTGCAAAGGAATCCTTATTCAACTTATAAACCTCGTCTATTAATCGTACCTTGAAGGATGCCGGTCCATCGGAGCCCTCCACGCGGTCTCAGCCGCCACCTCGAATGCGACCAATCCCTCTATGGCTGCCTTAAAGGGGGGGTCCCTACTCGTCGCTAGGAAGCTGGACATCACGGAGCCCAACATGCAGCCGCTGCCGGTCACCAATTGAAGCATGGGGGTTCCGTTCATTACCTCCGCCCGCTGCTTTAAGTTGGACACGTGATCCACGGGCCCCCCCGTCGCCACGGTGGTTGCCCCCCCGAACTCCCGCGCCACCAAGTCCACCACATCCATTTCCGCCTCCCCCCCCAGCGAGTCGACTCCCTTAGTGAGACCCGACCTTCCCGCGAGCGCCATTATCTCCCCCCCTCCGTTTCCCTTGACGATGGATATCTCAACCTCGGCGAGAATCCTCCTCGCCGTCTCCGTCCTTAGCCGCGAGGCTCCTGCCCCCCCCACCGGATCCAGGAGGACAGGCACGCCGTTCTTATTAGCTGCCCTTCCTGCCATTAACATGGACTCTATCCATTCCCTATCCAGTTCCTATGTTTATATAAAGGGCTCCAGCAATGGAGACCAGCTCCTCCACCTCCTCCGCTGCGTGGGCCATTATGGGAGATGCTCCTAGGGCCAATGTTATGTTGGCTGCGTCGTTCATTGCTACGAAGTTCATCAAGTGGTGAATGAGCGGTTTACGCCGCCTCAGTTCCTCCAGGTCATTCCAATAATCTATGGAATTCATATCAAATAAAATGATTATCAGAGACTAAATAAATCTTGCCCCCGAAAAAATGGAAAAACATATTAAGGGGGGGAGGCAATAAAGCACCCCATGTTAGATGCAGCTGGATTACTGAATTACGCGGTGAAGTACACGGTGGACGCGTACTACTTATTGGTCAACTTCATAACCTACCTATTGCAATCCACGGTCTTCAAGGCGGATCCCATACTTGCCACCCAGTACGGCCAAGCCTTGACTCTCCTAATATCGCTGACCGCGATATACATAATACTCGTTTTCGTGTCCTCGCTCAAGAAGCTGGTGGGCGTCATAATAGGACTGGGTTGGTTATTGGTGATAGTGGCAATGGTTCTCTCCATAATTCACTGAGGCCGCTGGGGGTAAAAGGTATTTATAGGCAGAGGCGCTCATTGGGCCGATGATAAGGGTAGCCGGCAGGGGTTCCAAGCTCTCCTTGATACAGATGGAAATAGCCATTAAGGCGTTGAAGGAGGTAGTAAAGGACGACTTCGAGATTAAGGTGATTAGGACGAGGGGAGACTCGGAGGTGGAGAGGCCGCTGTATGAGTTGGGAGGCAAGTTTATTCGAGGCGGAGGTCAATAGGGCAGTTCTAAGGGGGGAGGCGGACATAGCGGTTCACAGCTTGAAGGATATTCCAGCTCAATTGAGCGAGGGCCTGGTCATAGCAATGGTGACGGAGAGGCTGGATCCCAGGGACGCCGTCGTGTCCAAGGTCGGTTTCGGGATCAGGGAGCTGCCCGCGGGCTCCAGGGTAGGCACGTCAAGCCTAAGGAGGAGGGGGGGTTCGCGTTGGCCGTGAGGAGGGACATAGAGATCTTGCCGACCAGGGGGGGAAACGTGGATACAAGGTTGAGGAAGCTGTATGGGGGGAGTTCGACGCGTTGATAATGGCAATGGCCGGTCTATACAGGCTGGGGGTCTCCGGCTACTCCGTGGTTCCCATCTCACTGGAGGACATGCCCCCCCCTGCGCCGGGGCAGGGAATAATAGCTGTGGTGGCACGGAGGGACAGCCCCCCCCTCCTTCCCTATCTGAGGAGGGCCAGCCATGCAGAGACCAGCGCCGCAGCGGCCGCGGAGCGGGCCTTCCTAGAGGAATCTGGGGGCCGGCTGCCACGTTCCTCTCGGCGGCGTGGCGTTGGTGGATGGAGATAGGTTAACGTTCATGCGGGGGGGCCGTGGGGGGGGTGGATGGGGGGGATGGGAAGATAATGGTGACGGAGGAATCCCCCGCTTCACGATGCTGAGGAGGCGGGCAGGAGGGCGGCTAGATCCATAATGGCGAGGGCTAGAGAGGAGGGGGGGCTAAATTTATATTGAGGGGGGGAAAGCCGATGAAGTTATGCCTCAATCCTTGGAGGCCTCCATCAAGGAGGCCGTTAAGAAAATAGTCAAGGAGGCCAGCATTGGCCCCCCCGCCCTCGACGTTAAGGATGCATTGCAGAAGGGACTGGACGTGGAGGTTAAGGAGGCCAGCAGGAATCAATTAAGGGCAATTCTGAGAAACGTGGAATTAGCGCGGGAAAATCAGGCAGCGGTGTGCCAGGACACGGGGGCTACCCAATTTCTTCGTTAGGTTAGGGGATGATTTTCCAATAAGAAGCAAGCTGGTGGATATACTGGCCAGCGCAGTGGCTGAGGTGACGGCCGAGGTACCGTTGAGACCCAACACCGTGGATCCCGTGGAGGAGAGGAATCCAGGCAATAATACGGGCGTCCACATTCCCTGGATAGACATGGAGCTCGTGCCGGGGGACTTCGCGGAGATAACCTACGTGCCCAAGGGAGGAGGAACCGAGCTTCCAAGCAGGGGATTCGTGATACCGCCGGGCAATGCTTGGGAGAAGCTTCCCAAGCTGGTTTTAGACGCCGTGGTGGAGGCGGGCCCCCCCATCCCCCCCTGCCCCCCCCAGTTATAGTGGGCGTGGGAATTGGAGGAACGGTGGAGATGGCCACCAAGCTAGCCAAGAGAGCCGCCACCCTGAGGCCCGTGGGGTCCCGTAATGCCAATGCCAAGATAGCCGCGTTGGAGGACGAGTTGTTGAAGGCCATAAACAAGCTGGGCATAGGCCCCCACGGGACTGGAGGGACGGTGACTGCCTTGGATGTTCACGTGGAGTATGGGTACAGGCACCCGGCCACCTTCGCCATAGGGATAGTATTCAGCTGCTGGGCCACGAGGAGGAGCACCGTCTTAATTCACTCCGATGGCAGGTATGAATTTATGCCCAACCCGAGGTGGTTCTAATGGAGTATAGGCTTAGGACCCCCCCGATTGCACAGGAGGACGTGGAGAAGTTGAGGGTGGGGGGGGACACAATCTACGTGAGCGGGATCATAGTTACGGCTAGGGACTCCGCCCACGTCAAGATGCTGGAGGAATTGAGGAGCGGGCGGGGGGGGTTGCCTGTTGATTTGAGGGGGGGAGGCGCGATTTACCACGCGGGCCCGGTGGCGTTGAGGAGCGGGGGGGATAAGTGGAGGATACTCAGCGCGGGACCAACTACAAGCGCAAGGATGGAGGAATTCGAGGCCGAGGTAATAGAGAGAACGGGGGTTAAATTGATAATAGGTAAGGGTGGAATGGGCGATAAGACGTCTAACGCAATGAAGACGCATAAGGCTGCGTACGCCGTGTTCCCAGGCGGCGCCGGAGTGCTTGCGGCGCAGTCCATTAAGGAGGTGCTGGGCGTTCATTGGCTGGATGAGTTGGGCATGGCGGAGGCGATGTGGGTCCTACGGGTAGAGGACTTCGGGCCCATGACTGTCGCCATAGACTCCACGGGCAGCAACCTATACGCCGACCTCAAGATGACGGTCAGGAAGAACGAGGAGGCTGCATTGAAGGAATTCAGGTGGAGACCGTAGGCGTTGCTCCTTTCGCAATTGAAAAGTAGATCAATTGACGGGCACGCGGTGTTCGTTTTTCCACCCATGGGATTCAATGCTAGCGTCCATTAATGTCCTTCCCCTGCTCCGACTCCATTAGGGATCTAAGCACGGCGCTGGATACTAGCTTGCTGACCCTAATGGGCTCGGGTCTCTTCCCCTCCCGCTGGAACCTCTTGATCACGGTCTTCGCGGTCCTATAATCTATCCCCCCCCTCGACCTAATCCACACGACCCCGTGCGGCGTGGCGATCATGGCGGGCCGTCCCAGCTTCTCCAGGAGGGCCAGGCGTTCATCCGCGTCCGGGAACAGCTTTCTAATGGCTCCCGCGGCATCCCCCCCCTTTACGTCCTCGAACGAGATGCACATGACTGGAACGCCCAGGGAATCCCTCAACTCGTCTAGATCCACCACGTTATACCACGACAATATGCATCCATCTATCATAACCAGATGCACGTCGCTTCTCTCCAGCGATGAATAGATATCAATTATGGCGCGGGTCGCGTCCCGTCCCCCCCCACGCTGACGTAGGATATGGCGGCCCCATCCATTACCCAATCGCTCCTCATCACGGTGCCCACCAGCACCGATCTAGGCCTGCTTAGGTCAAAGCTCTCGGCTATACCGAGCACCCTCACGGCTTTCTTGCTGATAAGGGACGAGCGGTTCACCGGCGGAGGTGTTAAGTCGCCCATAATTAACTGCTTCCCCCCGGGAGCGTCGAGCGGTCAAGATGATCAATACCATGTATACGATAAAGGCTATGAGCAATACTATGGAGAGCATTGAGGCGAGAGCCATGGCGGGGCCGCCGTTGCCAAAGACCAGCGCCACGGGTATGGGGGGGAAGACGATTATCGCGCCTCCATAGGACTCACTGGGTGATGGGTAAGCAATGGAGACCGCCGCCAAGTATATCAACGGCATAATGATGCCGATCGCTATTAATGCGAAGCCTATAATAGCCATCCTCATGCCTTGATCACCGCCTCCAGCACTATGAAGGACATGATGGCAATTATGGTTAATATTATTGCCCACTTTATCAGTGATTTATCATTCCCTATTATTATCGGTATCGGCCCTATCAATATCACGCCCCCCCCACCTTGGCCTCCCCTCTCTCCTTCTCCCCTCCCC
>BBBF01000003.1 GCA_001315925.1 Thermocladium modestius JCM 10088
TAAAGGGCGGGGAGGAGGTCAGTAACTAACTACAAGCAAACCACAGATCATTGTTTAAACGATCCCCCCCTGAGCGGCAGTTGCTCGACCGAGCCGGGATTGGATCCGTATAATAGCCCTCGCCAAGCCCGCCGCGATTAAGATCTTTTCTTTTCCTTTAAAAACAAAACCATGTTCCACATATCTTGCTTGACGAGGTGGTTATTTGGCTTATGATATAATTGCGTGTCCAATTATTGGTAACGCATATATAAATATTGCCTACCGCATCGTCATCATGAAAAGGCGGTTAAACTTGGTTTTTAAGGTGTGCATTGAAAGACTATGCGAGGGGATTAAATATGCAATGAAGAGACTATCATTAAATCTCTTCAAATTGGTTGAAAGTAGAAGCTCGATTCAGTGCTATTAACCTGCAAGGTGAGATTTACACTCACTCCAGTATATGTTCCCGATGTCTCTGGATAAACGAAGATGGAGGCAACACGTATTAACGGAACTATAGGGATTTGGGGGGGAATAGGGATAAATCACCCAATGCAGCCCTACCCTAGTGTTATCTCTGGAGTGGGATGGAGGCACGGTAGTGATTAGGGGCGGCAAGGTGGATTTGCCGTATGCTAAGTATGATGATCGGGCCAAGGCATATAGGATATTGGCAATCAATTACCCGGACTTGACGAGGAGGTTGAAGAGCATGGGGGGGGTTCAATTTGAGGATCACGTGATGGAGGTGGAGCCATGCATGATAAGGCCCAAGCGGGATTTGAGGTTAAGGGAGTATCAAAGGACTGCCTTGCAGCGTTGGTTGGTGGGAAAGCGGGGGGGGCGTGGTGGTCATGCCGACCGGCATGGGGGGGGAAGACCCACGTGGGGGGGGTGGGCGCAATCACTGCCCTAAGGGTTAGGACGTTGGTGGTCGTGCCCACCATAGAGTTAGTGGAGCAGTGGGCGGATAGGGTGAGCTATTACTTGGATACGAGGGTTGGGAAGTATTATGGGGGGGATGAGAAGAGCGAGGGATGCATCACGGTTACCACGTATGACTCGGCCTATATATCAATAGAGAGGCTGGGGAACAAGTATCCATTCATAGTATTCGATGAGGCTCATCACTTGCCGAGCGAGGGGTACAGGCAAATAGCCGAGCTATCCCCCCCCGCGCCGTACAGGTTAGGGCTAACCGCCACGCCGGAGCGCAGCATGATCTTCACCAAGACCTGCCTAACCTAATTGGGCCTGTGGTGTATAGGATAAGCGTGGAGGAGGCGCGGGGACGCTATATAGCTGACTTCGATGTGGAGACGGTGAAGGTAGAGCTGGATGAAAATGAGCGGGCCAAGTATAAGGAATTGATGAAGAAGTACAGGGAATTCATTAGGAGAAGCGGCATAAGCTTCAGGAAGCCGAGCGATTTCAGGGTGCTGGTTAAGATGAGCGGGAGAAGCCGAGCAGCGAGGGAGGCATTAAGGGCCTGGCGGGAGGCTAGGCGGCTGGCTATGACTGCTCCCAGCAAGTTGGATGCCGTCGAGGAAATATTGAGGAGGCATCCCAACGATAAGGCGATAATATTCACGGAGCTCAGCGATCTCTCGCACGAGGTTAGCAAGCGATTTCTACTGCCTGAGGTAACTTATGAAACGCCCAAGGAGGAGAGGGAGGCCGTCATGGCCATGTTCAGGAGGGGGGAGACGTGAAGGCCATAGTTACAGGCAAGGTATTGGAGGAGGGGGGGTAGACGTGCCCGATGTCAATATCGTAATAATACTCGGGGGGGAACATCCAGCGAGCGGCAATACGTGCAGCGCATAGGAAGGGCATTGAGACTTAAGCCAGGCAAGGCCAAGATATACGAGGTAGTAACAACGGGCACCAGGGAGGCGTCGAGGAGACATGCTTCCGCTTAACTTGATCAGGATCAAGTTCACGGGAAGGGGGGGGCAGGTAAAGCCCAGGTACATAGATGAGGCCGAGGCAGAGGTAGTGTACGACGTCATATACGCATTCAAGCGAGGGGGGGTGGGGGGGATGAGGCTGGGTGATGTGATTAGGTCCATTGAATATGAGGGCAGCGATCCTAGACTGGTTGGAGGGCTAATCCACCTCCTCAAATCTAGGACGAGACTGGAGGACGTAGATGAGGCAGCGTTGATTAGGATGAGGCTGGACGTGTTCAGGGAGGCCGCCAAGCTATACCCGGTGACTCGGGGGAATAGGGGACTAGTTCTCAGTAAGGTGGCTGAGAAATTTGGCTCCAGCCCGGAGCGCGTCGACGCCGACCTTCTCAAGATATATGATGATGAGCGGGTAATAGTTGACTTCAAGGAACCGGAGGCGGAGGAATTGATTAGGGAATACAACCTCTCGCTTGCCCAGGCTCTCCTGTTTAAGGCGCTGGATGTGGAGGTGGAGACGGAAATGAGCGGCGCGCAGTCTAAGGTCTTGCTGAGGCAAGCCAAGTTGATGGGGGGGTTGATGTACGTCGCCGAGAGCTCCCGTAACGGGATTAAACTAGCCATAGACGGACCCGTTTCCGCGATCAAGCAAACAGATAGATACGGTACCAGGTTGGCAAAGCTCCTTCCCTTACTGGTCGGTGCTAAATGGAGCTTGAGGGCCAGGATAAAACTGGGCGACCGCGTGTATTATTATGAGGACTCCAGCGAGGAAACTCGTTTTCCGAGACCCGTCTCAAGCGACGAGCCCGTATTCGATAGCTACATGGAGGCGGATTTCTATAGGCGATTGTTATCCATATGCAAGGAAGTAAAGAGGGAGCCGGAGCCGTTGGTGGTGGATGGCAGGATATTCATACCGGACTTCAAGGTTGGCGATGCCTACATAGAGCTCGTTGGCTATTGGTCTCCCCCCCAGTACTTGGAGAGGAAATACGATAAATTATTAAGATTAAAGATACCGATAATAGTCTTGGTCGACGAGAAGTTGGCGACAGCGGCTTGGCGCAAGCTGCCTCACTTCGTGGTGGCGTTCAAGGATAGGCCCAGGATCACGGATATATATAGATTAATAAAGAATTACTGCAAGTGAGGCATGCACGATCCATAAACGAGTCACGAGGAGAACCGGGAGAACATGATGCAACTCAGAGCTCACGCAGCGCGCCGCGCCAAGATACTTCAACGGAGGAGTTAGCTGCCCATTTCCTGCCTATCACAGGGCCCAAGCCGTGCGTTTGTCAGGCCATCCCGGAAAGGGATTGAACCCCCCCCTGACCAAGCTAGACTACGGCCCCCCCTCAGACATCGACTTAGGTGCATTTTTAAAGATTTGCTCGAGCGGGCACTAGCAATTCTCCTTTCCTTATTGGGGCCAAATCCCATGTCTAACGCCGAGGAATTAGGCTATGCTGGCTCTTGGAGGACAATGGCTGATAAAAAAGAGGACAAACCTCGCCTCTTTGAGGCGGGAAGAAAGTTTTTTTAAGTTCCTTCAACACATCTTTCTTCATGACGCCCTCCCCTGGTCAATTCCCTGAGGATGAGGAGCGGGGGGGCCGATCACCCCAGCAATACCGGGGGGGAAGGGCGTCCACGAAGTCAAATATTCAAATAAGAGAACAAATATTGTACGTCTCCTACCAAACGGATTCCAAGAAAGGAAGCTAAAGAGGTTAGCCAACGAGTGTGCCAAGCTCTTCAACGAGTTAAACTACGAGAGGAGGCAACAATTCTTCCACGGGGGGGAAAAAGTAGACCTAAAAGGCACGTGGGGGGGCAAGTACTATGAGAAGTACAAGGGTGTACTTGGAGTTAACGCTCAAGCTGTCATGCAGAAGAACAACGAGGCGTGGAGTTCGTTCTTCTCCCTACTGAGGCTGAAGAAACAAGGAAAACTACCTCACATGGTTAAAGTTTCGCCACCGCGTTATTGGAAGGAAAAAGAAACTAAGAGGAGGAAGCTAATCCTAGTTGTTAGGCAAGATCGCTATGAAGTCGATGAGAACAAGCACGTTATCATCCTCAAGGACTTCCACTTGGAGGTTGAGTTTGTAGGTGGGTTGAGGCGGCGTGGGAAACAAGGAAGGTTAGAAATCATCCATGATGAGACTACCAACAAGTGGTACGCCCACGTGCCAGTTGATGTGGGGGGTTGAGGAGACGAAGACTGGGAAGAAGAGTGAATACGTTGTTCGCGGTGAGAGGAAGTCAATCCAGGCCGAAGCACCGAAGGGAAACAAGATAGCCTCCATAGACTTAGGTATTAACGTCTTGGCCAGCGTAGTAGTCGACGACGGGACTTGGTTGTTATATAGGGGTGTTAGGGCTAAGGAGGATTATTTCTACTTCCAAAGGAGGATCGCCGGGGGGGTGCAGTCGATGGCTGGCAGAGCGAAGAACGTGGGTGAATATGAAGCGTATGAAGAGTTAGCAAGAGAGAAAAGGGGGGGAGCGTTCAAGAAACTGTATAGCAGACTGTTACACTTATACAGAAACTTAGCATCCCACATGGTAAGGAAATTATATGAACTAGGTGTATCCATCGTTTATCTAGGCTATCCCTTCAACATTGCGCAGGGGGGGAAGGGTAATAAGTTCACTGTGAACTTGTGGTCTTACCGTGAACTAATGGAAGCGATTGAGTTGAAGGCTCAAGAGTATGGCATGAAGGTGTTTGAGGTTGTTGAGTATAACACCTCTAGGCTGTGTGCATATCATGACGTTGAGGTAAGGAGACATCCTAGAGGGGGGGTAGTAAGTTGTCCTAGGGGGGGCATAAGTTGCACAGCGACTTAAACGGTGCATTGAACATAATGAGAAAGGCTGTGGGCATCGTTGTGTCGACGGTTAAGAAACCGCTTTCATTCCTAGTACTTCATGGCGGAGTAGCGCCCGTTAAAGGGGGGCGTAACCCTCCAGACCTCGGGGAACCCCCCCCACCCTAAAGGGCGGGGAGGAGGTCAGTACGTTGGTTTAAATATCTCAATCGCTTGGAGTCCCATAATGCCTAGAGTAGGAGACTCAGCCTTTAAAGAGCGGTATGCCGAGATAGCGGTATGGAGTTGGGCGACTTCCCTGACCCTGAGGCGAGCGCGTGGATAGCATTTGATGATACGGATGATTATGAAAAGGGATGCACCACTTTCGTGATGTATAATTTCATCAAGGAGTTCTTGAAGACACGAAGCGAGGACAGGATACTGGGCTTGCCCCGCCTCGTTAGGTTAAATCCATATATTCCATTCAAGACGAGGGGGGGAAATGCCGCAGTCGCATTAAAGGTTAAGGTCGAGGACCCAAGAGAGTTGCTTGAGCTTGGGGGGGTTAATGTTGTTGATGAGTTCAGCGCGAGAGGCGCAAAGACGAGCCCGGGCATTGTTGTTTCCATGACGTCGAGCGAGCGATGGTTCTACTACTCAGCCCTAAGCGATGTGGTCCCCAGGGAGTTGGCTGAGCGATTAATCGCTAAATCGGCGCGATTAGGTGGGGCGGCCGCGGCGTAATAGGTGGCTTGGCCGCCATAATGGCGGAATTAGGGGATTCCACGTTCGAGCTATTATCCTATAGGAATGGCGAGGAGAGACCTGCGATAGACGCCGATATCCTAGCTAGACTGAGCGAGTTGACGGAGCCATTCACGTTCGCCAACATGGATGGCAAAAGACCATTAATAGAGCCCAGCACGGATGATCCCGTCCTCTTCGGCATAAGGGGGATTCCGCATATCACGTAATGTACGTTGGAAATACCTTGCTGTTCCTGCTAGGAGCCAAGCCGCGGTGGTTGCTCTACGAAACTAATCAAGGAACGGGGGGGTTAACTTTGCAGTTGCCGGGAAACGGATGTATCAGCCAAGCATCGCCAGTGGACGCGTGACGTCGCTCAAAAGAAGCGAGGAGGGTCACGTATTCATGCGCGTGGGCAACGACGAGGCCGTTATATATAGGCATACCGGAATGGCCGGGCTCGTGGGTCAGTACGCGATATTGACCGGAGCAGGAGGCCGGGCTTGACCGGTAATCCCATATACGTCGAGACCCTTTTCTCGATTAATGAGGCGGTGAACATAAGGAACCCAAGATGCCCCCCCAAGTGCGGCGCAACTATGAAATCGGCGGGCAAGGGGGGGGAATTGCGATGCAATAGGTGCGGCTTTAAATCATACCTGCCCAGAATCGTTGAGGGGGGGCAATACGGCTTCAGGGAGGCGGTTCCAAAAATGGGCGAGCGACGTCATCTAGCGAAGCTCCCTGAACGCGTGGGATTGGAGGGGCTAAGCAAGATTTTTGGAATGCCGAGGAGGTGGATTTCATGGTAGCTGCATTTATATCTTTCATCTGAAGTATACGTATAGTATACGTATATGCAAAGCGATGCAAGCGGCATCTTTTGTGTTGGTAATGCTAAAGTTTAAATATCCGATATCGGATATCCGATTAAGAGAGCAATGGGAAGTAATAAGGATAGGGCCAGCCGCGTTGGCGATCCATCCAAGATAATCATGAATGCGGCGTACCTGGCTTTATCCGTATCAATAATCGAAATGGCAACGGGATTGGGCCTAGGCATAATAGTGCTGGAGGCAGATGGTCTCCATACATCGATAGATGCCGTAATCCTGTTATCTCTGTACGTGGGGTTCGACATGGCATTTAGGCCAGCCGATGTGGATCATCCATTTGGCCATTACAAGTATAAATATTTAGCCATGTATACCGTTGCATTGATCATAATAGGAGCAACCATGGCGTTGATTTATGAGGCGTCCTCCGACATAATAAATAAGAGCTTTGAGAGACCGCCTCAAGTCGCTATCTACGTCGTGGCCGCGGTAATGGCATTAGTTGCGTCCCGCGCGATCTACCTATTCATGAGCTATGGTCGCCTCAAGGAACCCGTATTGCTTCTTGAGGCCAAGCACGCCGCGGCGGATATCGTTGACTCGGCATTGGTGATAACCACAGTGGTGGCATCGATGTACGTGCCCTTCATAGAGCCAATAGCGGCGTTGGCTATATCGTCCTATCTGCTTTACCTGGCCGGGAATTACATCAAGGAGTCAATGAACACTCTCCTGGATAGGGTGGATCCATCCCTCTCCCAGAGGATAATCGATTACGTAAATGGAATGGGGATATCCGTCAGCGACGTCAGGTTAAAGAACGTAGGCAATGGATACGTGGTAGACATGATAATCAAAGTCCCCCCTCTAAGTATACCATAGGCGAGGCCCATGATGCCGCCAGCACCGTCGAGTCAAGCGTGAAGAGGCGCTTCCCCCCCTCCGTCAGGGGGGGAGTCGTGGTCCACATGGAACCGGATCAAGCAGCTTAGCCGCTTCAAGACGGGCGAGATGTTGAAAAGCATTTAGAAGTCGGGATGTTTTCCTGTAATTGAATTGATTGGACAATCAATTTCTATCATGGGGGGGATTAATCCTGCCTTGCATCAAATAGGGCAGAACCAGCTCTGGATGAGGGGGGGTGGTGGAATATGCGAACCAACGCTCGATAGGGATTAAAACCCCAATGCAATTTCATTTAGTGGATCATCTGATAATGCCGAGTAATGAGGATGCAATAAAATTTGTTAGGTCTCACCTGGCCACTCATGTATTGGTGATTTACGCCGTGGCACGCGTCTCATATAATGGCCGTGCAAAGGCCAATCTTAATGCCAATCCATACCTGATAATTATAAAGCCCGACGGGACCTTCATGGTGCATGGATCTAGGCGGGAGAAGCCGCTGATCTGGAACCCGCCCGGCTCTAGGACGTACATAGAGGCTCGGGATGGCTTGGTGGTATTGTTGAGCATCAGGGCATCCCCCGGCAGAGAGAGTGATAGCTGACCTGGATAGGGTGGATTTCATCGGTGCCTTCGACGTGGAGCACTCGGATAATAAAGTAATGGGCACGGAATCCGACCTGGTGGCTTGGCTGGTGGATCACCCTGACTACATAGAGAAGGGCTTCATGGTGTTGGAGCGGGAGTACGATACGGCGGTGGGAGGATAGATATACTTGGAAGGGACGCCAACGGCAGATTAGTTGTGGTCGAGGTGAAGAGGTCGCAGGCCGGCCCTGACGCCGTTAATCAATTGCTGCGGTACGTCGATCATTTACTTCAAAGGAGGGGAGAGAAGCCTCGTGGCGTGTTGGTATCGCCCGACATATCACCATCCGCCCACTTCATGCTTAAATCGAATGGCTTGGAGTACTTAAAAGTAAACAAGGATCTAACCACCCTGATGGAGAAGGGCACCTCCCAACACTCAGCAAGACCAATGCCGGATTTTTACTCCTGGTTGTGATGCGGCTCGCCGCGATGGAAGCGAGCAAGCATGAATTCTTTGTCTTGTCTCAACATCGCAATGCGGCAGGAGAGCCTTGGGTTAAGAATAAGAATTTTTATTGGGATTAGGGGCTAGAGTAGGCCCCAGTGATTTGCAATTTTTTATTTAATTGGCAATGGCAGTTATGGTTACCGTGGCCGTTATAGATGCGCTTCCTGGGTTTATTGGCAATGATGGACCTGTATTAAGTGCAGTGGCATAGATGGGGTATGGAGCGGGGTAGTATGTGGGAACCGCGCTTTCTTGCACAGAAATTATCTTGATCGATGAAAGGCCTAGGCCGATGCTATTCCGTATATCTTGCTCATCGCGATTTGGACGGCGGCTTTCATCGCCTCGATCTCTCCCTGTTGATATGAGTAGGGACTGATATATGTGCTTATCGATATGCTGGAGGCGCCATCCGAGGAAGCATTGCTCAAGAGCTCGCCGACCAGGGTTTGGCTTATGGGGGGGTTCATCAATGTTATCTTCATGCCATAGGACGCGGAGTAACCCTCCAACTGCTGCGCTCCGTTGTAGTATTCATACACGGGGTTCAGGGAGACCTCCGTCGTAGTGTAATTCACCCCAAGGGAGTTCAATGTCGATATGAATTCATTCACGTTGGACTCCATGTAATCGTAGGCTTGAGATGGAGTGGGCAGGGGGGGCTGTTGGTTGCTGATGGTTATGTAGATGGTTATCCCCCCCTCGGGTTGAAGATCTATGGATCCCTCTCCGGATACGGTTATAATAGTGCCGTTGCTTGGAGCCATCGATCCCTCAGTGGCATTGAGAATCGCCAAATCGCTTGAAGCCGTAAATGGAGGACCGGGAGGACCGCGGGCCGTCGCCATGGCCCCCCCCGGGATTGGCGATCCACGATCTATATATCGTAGTGCCGTTGCTTGGACTAATCAAGGACGGGCCTTGGGTTTGATTGGATTGGATTAGGTGTATTGCGTATGCGGAACTTGCTCCTATTATGGCCACCACCATGATGGCCAGGTACACCCATTTCATTGTCATGCGGGTCGAATAGGGTATCCGCCCCCCCTCGCTATTATTACTAGGCCTTGGAACCGGCTGTGTACATTAATGGAAGCCAGGCATTAATCGCAGTACTAGGCCTTGGTTCTTGTATGTAGTTCAATGAGGTATCCTGGCCCTCTCGAACCTGGCTGGATCCACTGATTGGGGCTTCGTCGCGTCAATGCCTACCTTAGTGGTGAGCCCAATGGCTTGATCAATTGCGGCCGGATCCAGCGAGGACCCCCCCCTTGCCCTACTTATTATTATCAAGTCCTCGTCTCCCCCCCTGAACCTGGTGGCTATGGCCCACTCCACTTGAGTGGGGTTATCTATGTCTATGTCCTCGTCCACCACCACCACGTGCTTCAAGCTGGGGGGGTGTGCGGCGAAGGCTGCCAGCGCCGCGTTCTTTCCCTCCCCCCCCTCAACCTTCTTCTTTATCGATATGACGGCATGAAGCCAACCCCCCCCTCCCCCCCCGGCGTTAATCTAACTGACTTCACGTCGGCGACTGCCCTAACGGCGTTCCATATCTTTGCCTCCTTCTCGAATCCCATCAGGACGCTGTTCTCCGGGCTACCGGCCACCAATATGTGGGAGTATATCGGTTCCTCCCTGATATATATCTTAGTTATCTTGACAACGGGTTGTCTCCTAACCACATCATATGTTCCCATTATGTCAACGCACGGCCCCCCCTCCTCCGCCTCTCCATCCTTTGAAATATATCCCTCCATCAATACCTCCGCCTCGCTTGGGGGCGATCACGCCGTTATCCAGTTGAACTACCTTGTAGTCCAGCAGCTTGGCAGCTACATCCAGCTCGCTGACCCCCCCAAATGGGGGCGAGGACGCGGAGGCCAGGAGAAACGCTGGATGCACTCCCCCCCACGCGATCGCCACGGGGGTATCCTTGCCCTTGGATTTATTATCCAAGTAAATTGAGTATAAGTGTCTTGGGACAAGCCTTATAACGAATTTATCCGCGTCTATCACGGACAATCTATGTATTGATGCATTCACGTAATCTCCCATTCCGAGGACGACGCCGCTGGTCAAGCAATTGGTGGGCTCCCTCTCGAAGAACTTGGGTATGGGAAGCGTCTTAAATTCACCTCCTTCAACGGCTTGAACGCTGCATTGTTCGTTATGGTCGGCTTGCTTGGATTGTTCTCGGCATCGATCAATTTTCGGTAAAGCTCTACGTCGTTTGAGGTTCCCATCGCTATATGCAGTTTGTCCCGAGTATCGAGGATATTGCCGACGCCCATGAAGCCGGGAAAATTGCGAAGTTTGAACCTTATGGCCGGGCCCCCCCTCCCGGTCTCCTGGCTTATCACATATGGCGCCTCGTATTCGGGGCTAAGCTCTTCCACGTTCTTAATCAATCCCCTCCTATCCAAATAGTCCATGAATGATCTAAGGCTCATCTAGGGGGGGTGATTCTGCATCAGTATATTAAATTTCCCCCGCGATTAATCGAAAATTCCCCCCCAGTCGCGATGAGCTCGAATTAATCCCTAAAATTACCCTTCAAGGTAGGAGGGGGCTATATTTTAGGATAAAGCTTTTAAATGCTCCGTTACCTCGTTTCTCAAAAATCCCTGATAATTGGGGGGAGAAATGACAGCCACAACATACATACAAGGGTCGACGGGAGAAAAGGGCGGCGTTGCAGTGTATGGCGTACACATTTACGGTAATCTTTATGGATGCGACGAGGAGTTGCTCAGCAATGAGGTTTTCCTACTTCAACTGGTTAGGGACGCGGCTGACGTTGCCAATGCCACCGTCATATCGGCGTTTTACCATAAATTCGGATCAAGCGGCGGCGTCTCCGCGGTGGCAATAGTGGCGGAGAGCCATATTTCCATACACACGTGGCCGGAGCATGGTTATGCGACCGTTGATGTATACACGTGCGGTGAGCACACCAAGCCCATGGCTGCATTTGAGTTCATTGTGAAGAAGTTAAGGGCTTCCCGATACGATGTTCATGTATCGGATCGATCGATGTATAAAGAGGAGAGTTGACTATTTGCCTCGGAAAAAAAGGAGGAGTTTTTCCCAAGCCTTGTCATTTCTATACCTAATCATGGCTATTAATGCGTAGAAAGAAAAACAAGACTAAGGGTAAAACCTCCATCCATTAAGAATCCACGCGGTGGCCCTCGTTTCAGCGACCATGGAGTGATGAAGCGTAGTTGTTGGGGGAAGGTTTTAAATATGGAACGGTTTTCCTCCCGTGCTGAAGTGTCCGAAGTGCGGGTTCTCCGTTGATGACTACGGTATACTTAAGTGTCCGAAGTGCGGGTTGCCCTTGTTGGTTTCCAAGGGCTCTATCAACTATAGGATCAGCGGCAATAAGAGTGGAATATGGAGGTATAGCTCCATGCTTCCCAAGGCACGGGAGGAGGTATCGTTGGGCGAGGGCTACACGCCGGTCAGGCACATGGGTAAGTTCCTGCTTAAATTGGAGGGAAGAAACCCCCCCAGCGGATCCTACATGGATAGGGGGGGTACAGCCGTCTGGATAAGCCACCGCATGCCTAGGGAGATATCGCTGAGGATGGATGGGGACTTCTCTAAGTCAGTTTCACTATACGTTTCCAGGATAGGCGGAAGGGTCTTGGTCTCCATAGGAAAGACCGATGATGCGCGTGATGTGGAGTTTTATGCGAAGTTGGGGGGGTGCAACCTATGCATAGATTGCGTGATGGAGCCGTCGGTTAAGTATGGGGATCCCTTGATGATAGAGGGTTATAAGACGATTTCCATCGAGTTATATGAGCAGCTGCGCAGCATTAATGGCATAGTGGTTCCCGTGGAGAGCGGCATTTTGGTCTATTCCATTTGGCATGGGATAAACGAATTACTTGAGGCAGGGGTCCTGAGTTCTCCTCCCCCCCACATAATAGGCGCGCGGCTGTTGGGCAGTTCCAGCGATGGTTTGGGCAATCCCATAATAGACTTCTTGAAGACCAGGGGAGTGGAGTTCATGGACGTGGATCCGCAAGACTCTTTGGATGCGGTGATCAGGCTGACCAGGATAAACGTGTATGCTAGGCCAATATCGGCCGCCGCCTACGTAGTGGCGGAACAAATGGGGAATGATTACGTGGCCATAATAAGCGGCTCCTCCGGCTTCAAGCATTACTCCAGGAAGGGGGGACACGACCAGCTTACAGCGGGAGCTGTTGCAAGTGGTTAAGTCTATGGGAAAGGCCACTGCCTATCAAGTGTGGCAGAGGGTTACTGGCGAGGTAACGCTTCAAGGAGTCTATAAGGCATTGAATAGCTTGGTCAGTAAGGGACTTCTTCGCTCGGAGATGGATGTGAGGGGGAAAAAGACGGATAGTGTATTTCATGGCCGGCGATGATGGATCAAAGCGGTAGGCCACTGCTTATCCTTACACTATATTCGTGGTTGCAGCATCATTGTTTTTAAACCGAAAGCATATTGCCGCTGTAATGGATTATGTAGATAAGGTGATGCTGCTGAGCGGGATCAGGTCCCTCGGCTTCTCCATAATATGGCCATACATAGGCCTGATACTTTACCGCTTCAATACGCCACTATGGATGATAGGCATTTATTATGCTGCCCAGGCTATAACAGGCGCCGCGGCCCAGATGGTGGGAGGAGTATTGACGGATTACTTGGGCCGCGTGAGGACCATGAGCATAGGAATTATTGGAGGAGTGGTTACTTTGGCGGGGGGGGCCTACTTGGCAAGGGATCCCATACTATTGATGTCGCTATTATTGGCTCAATCTATTTTCAGTTCCATGTACGCCGTGGCCAGCTCCACCTTGGTGGGGGGGGATGTCAGGAAGGGTATGGAGAACTTAGTTAATGCCTATAGCAAAGTTAGGGTGGGGGGGGCGAACGCTGGATGGGCCTTGGGCCCATTCATAGGAGGGGGGTGGCGATCCAGTACATAGGTTATAGATCGCTTTTCCTATTAACCGCCACCATCTCTTTCGCCGCCCTCCCTTTGGTATCCACGATCAAGGATTTGAAGGTGAGGAGCAGGATAAAGTTGACAAATATAAGTAGAGACTTCTCCAAATTCTTGGTTCCATCTTTGTTTCTATTTATGGTGATGGGCATGATGGGATTCGCCTTGGCAATGTATTACAACGAGGTCAGGGGGGATTCCCACCTCGGAGGTGGGGGGGATGGTGTTTGGCTTGAATGGTTTACTGGTGGTCCTGTTGCAGGAGAGGGTGGGGAGGTTTATATCCAAGAGAAACGCCATTAAGTGGCTCACCTATGGATCCATAATATACTATGCATCGTACAGCTTGGTTGCATTTATCGGTAACTTCTATCTAGCCATGGCTGATGTAGTGGCGATAACCATGGGAGAGATGATAGTCTCCCCCCCATTGGCTCAAGCGCTTGCCATGAACATGGCGGAGGCCGATAGGAGGGGCCAGTACATGGGTCTCTTTAACTTGGCGACCAGCATAGGCAGGAGCGCGGGCTCCGTGTTGGCCAGCGAGACGATGCAGATATATCTATACAACCCAGTAATTTTGTGGCAAATACTTTCGATTCCTGCGTTGCTGGCGGCAGCTCTGTACTGGGCCGTTCTCGGCAGCAAGAGCGTGGAATTGGCCTCCCCCCCCACTGCTAGATAAATCATAGACAATTAACCAGGTTCCTTAGAGGTCCTCGCGGTGGTCATCGCCTCATCGCTTGCCATTAATCTTGCCTCGTAAAATCTTTATAAGGACGAATGAATTCCATGAACCAATGCATGGACGTGCCGGGAGGGTTAGGCAATTGATGCTCAAGTATGGAATAAGGCCCAGTAAGAGGCTTGGGCAGAACTTCATGGTGGACGAACATTATATAAGCAAGATAGCCAAGACAGTTAATGGGGGGACCGAAACCGTATTGGAGATAGGGATGGGCCTTGGCGATTTGACTTCATCGATTAGAAATAACGTGAATTGGTTGATAACATGTGACTTGGATCCCAAGGTTAGGCGGGTGTATTCGGATATGGCAGCTGGCTGGGTCAATGTGGACTTCATTTCTTGTGATGGAAGAATGCCTCCCCCCCTGAGAGCGGTGGATTCTGTGGTCTCAAACATACCCTACGCCGAGACCTCCAGCATAATAATAGCTCTATTAACCAAGACCTCGTTCAAGAACGCCGTTTTAACTCTTCAAAAGGAGGTCGCGGAGAGATTAATGGCCTTGCCCGGCACTGAGAACTACGGTCGATTGAGCGTCATGGTTCAATGCGCGGCCGATGTTGAGTTAATAGATGTAGTGCCGCCCACTGCATTTATTCCAAGGCCTAAGGTGTACTCCGCCATAATTAAAATGAATAGGAAAAAGGAGTGTATTGATTTGGGTTTATTGGAGAAATTCACGGGGGGGAAGGTATTTACCCAGCCGAATAAGGTCTTAAGGAAGGTGGTAAGCCATTTTTATGGTAAGGAGGCGGTCCAGTACATAGATATAGATAAAATAAATAAAAGAGTATACGAGCTGTCGCCTAGCGAGATAGCCGTGATAATCAATGCCTTAGGGGGGGACCGCATCCTCTATCCTCTTAGATGAACACGCCCTTGACTCAATCATAATCAAGATGGGCGAGCACTGCTTCCAGTTATTTAGAGCAGTAATTGAGAGGATCTAGAGGGTGAGCTTCAAGCCATTCATGGCCACCATTGATTTCGGAAAGGCCTTTATCGCGCACTTCATGAAGCACTCCAATAATCGGGGGGGCCATAGCGATAGCTTATATGGGTCAATATCAATGATTTAGCGCCTGCCTCAACGGCATCTCGGACGGCATCCAGGCACGTGGAGTGGCCAAGCTTGTGCGCCTCCTCTCCATCAACATCGCCATCTAAGTACGTGGAGTCATGTATTAATACGTCGGCTGATTGCGCTATCTTAACTATGTTTTCCCCCCCCGGGGCTGTGTCGCCCGTGTATACTATCTTTAGGAAGGGATTTCCTACGCTGTCGAGAACATCTTGGGGGGGGTTATCAATCTATTCCCAACCCTCACGCTCTCTCCCATATGCAGCTTGCGCCAAAGCTTGACGGGCACGCCTAATTCGTTGGCCTTGGATGGATTGAATTTGCCCGCGGGCCTCTTAATAAGCAATGAGTAGGAGTTGTCCTGCACGTTATGGTATGCCGTTATGTATCTAATCTCTATTTTACTGCTCAAGACTACTTGCTCGGTGTTCGATTCCCTTAGCTCGATCACCCTCAAGAAGGATAGCTCCGGAAGCCAGTCCCTAATGGGCGCGGGCCCCACTATTGTTAGGGGGGGGTGGTTCTATTCAGTAATTGCATTGTAGCTATTAATCCCAACAAGCCATTGAAGTGATCTGCGTGCAGATGCGAGAGAAGTATGTGGGTCAATCGCAGCGGGCTGATGCCCATCTCCTGCAATCTAGATTGCGTTCCCTCCCCCCCCGCATCCATTAATACCTCATAGCCCTCGTGCGATACCAATATGCTGGGCAGCGCTCTCCACCTGTTTGGTATGGCAGCCCCCCCGGAGCCCAGGAACGTTATGGTAACCATCTATCCATTAAATAAATAGGAGAATATAAAATGTGTCTCCAGCCCAAAATGCTGAGCACGACTCGTTGACGAGGAATTAAAAATGTCTCTCGGATTTTTGGGAAACATGGTTGATTACCATATTAATTCTTTCTTCATTGTATTGCCTACAGCAATCCCCCCCATCATTTGATATAATTCCAGAATAATGGTAAAGCGATGCTGGGCCATCACTTAATGACCATCACCGGTCTCTTGGAGTACTTAACCACCCTCTCTGATACGGAGCCTAGGAGGAATTTGGTGACGCCTCTCAGGCCCCCCCTGGATCCCATCACTATCATATCGACACACAGATTATCGGCCGCATCTATTATCTTACTGGCAGCATCCCCTCTCTCCAGCAATTGTTCGGCGTTTACGCCCTGCTCCATTGCTTTTTTGCCGCTTCATCCAGCAATTCCTTGGCATTTTTCAATAATGAATCCACCATCTCGGGGGGGTAGGCTGGGGGGGATAGTTAATGGCCAGCATATATTTCTGTTCTTCAATTACATGAACAATATATAGCTTGGATTCGAATCGTTTTGCCATATCTATAGCTATATCCAGGGCCTTGCTGGATTGAGGGGATCCATCTATTGCGACTAATATTTTCTTTAACATATATTTTAGTAAATTATAGAGATTTAAATATTTTCTATCATTGAACATAGCATTCTCATTTTGAAGGTTATGCATGCATGTCAATGGGATCCAGCGTTATCGGGCAATAATTGGCCTGGAATTGATGTCGCTGCGGTTCATGGACAGATAGTCATTGATTTCCCGTGGAGCGGTCAGTTTATGGCTTTATCTCCATGTTGTTCGTCGTCGCTCGGCCTCATTGCATTGTTTTTACAAGTTTATTTAGCGGGAAAATTTATAAATGCAATTATGGTCGGGAATGCATGACCCAATTGGAATGGGGGGGACCTTTCCGGAATCAAAATGAACGTCTTGATAACCGATAATGTGAACGATCGGGTAATAAAATCCTTAAAGGAATACGGATTCGAAGTGGAGTATAAGCCTGGCATAAGCAAGGATGAATTGCTTGGCATAATAGGGAAATACGATATAATGATAGTTAGGAGCAGAACTAAGGTTACCGCCGAGGTAATAGATGCCGGAAAGAAATTGAAGATAATTGCCAGGGCAGGTGTTGGTCTGGATAACATAGATGTTAATCATGCCATGAACCGTGGAATAGCAATAGTGAATTCTCCGAGGTCCGCCACGTATTCCGCCGCGGAGTTAACGATAGGCTTAATGATAGGCGTGGCCCGCCGCATAAATCTATATAATGCCGATATTAGGAACGGAAAATGGAGTAAGGGCGCATATGAGGGCATGGAATTGAGGGGGGAAAAACCATGGGAATAGTGGGATTCGGCAGGATAGGTAAGGCAGTTGCAGAGGTGGGAAAGGCAATGGGCATGAAAATCAACGTGACCGATGTGATTGACGTGGAAGAGGAGGCCAGCGCAATGGGGCCCAGTTCATGGATATACGCGATTTATTGGCCAGTAGCGACGTCATAACAATACACGTATCCCTCACGAAGGATACCTATCATATGATAAATGGAAATACGTTGAGACTAATAAAGGATAACTCCATCATAGTCAACACCAGCAGGGGGGGCGAGGTGATAGATTCAAAGGCATTGCTGGATCATTTGGATAGGTTATGGGGGAGTGGGGTTGGACGTTTTAGAGCACGAACCTCCACGCGATGAGTGGGAACAAAAGATAACCACCCACCCCCCCCAAGGTATTGATGACCCCCCCCATATAGGCGCGGAGACAAGGGAAGCGCAGGATCGCATAGTCGATGAATTGCTCGGTAATCTATTGGAGACGGTGAAACGGGTGGTCACGAAATGAAATACTTGACTCCCGGCCCGGTCCAACTGCCTGACGCAGTGCTGAGAGCGGTCTCCTCTCAACCCATGTTTCACAGAACGGAGGAGTTCAGGAAGCTCTTCAAGTCAGTCACGGATAGATTATTGGAGGTAGGCAATGCGAGGAACGTAGCTATAATTCCGGGCACCGGCACCACGGCTGTGGATGCCGCAGTATATAATTTCCTGGACCCCCCCAATGATGAAGTGCTGGCGTTGATAACGGGTGAGTTCTCGGAGAGGTTAGCGGAATCGGCGGAGAGCAGGGGGAGCCAAGGTATTTAGGCTCGAGGGTGTTTTAGGCGATGTCCCGAAGCTTGAGGATGTGAGGAGGGTAATAGATGAGAGAAAACCCAAGGCATTGTTGGCCGTCCATAATGAGACCAGCACTGGGGTTGCCAACAAGGCCTTAGATGAGGCAGCCAAGCTAGCCCACGATAACGGCATGTTGGTTCTGGTTGACAGCGTGTCGGGCATGCCGGCGGAGCCTATAGATGCGGCCAAGTTCGATGTGGTGGCCACGGCCAGCCATAAAGCCTTCATGGCCCCCCCTCCCGGGGCAGCCATTGTGTTCTTCAATGATGCTCCCACCTCAAGTGCGCCTAGGCCGCCGGCATTGGATTTGAGTAAGTTCATGAAGAGCTCCAGCAAATTGGAGACTCCCTACACTCCTCCCATTTCCGTCATGTTTGCCTTGGACGTCTCACTCGACATTATTTTAAGCCAGGGATTGGGTAATTACGTAAATGCTCACCTGGAACGCATGAATTACTTGTACAGCGAATTGGAGGAAATAGGATTCGCCGGCGTTCCACGGCCTAATCTTAGAAGCAATACCGTGGGCGCGTTCTATTCGCCTGTGGATCCCCAAGCTGTTATATCTAAGTTACGCGAGCATGGATATACCATATCGGGAGGGATGTGGAAGATAAGGGATAAATCGATACGTATAGGCGTGATGGGCGACGTGACCTTAGATGATGTGGAGTCCGTGGTGGGTGTGTTGAGGAATTTCATGGAAACTGCTGTAAGGAGATCATAATCAAGCCCGAGCCCGAATTATTTAATATGAATCAATGGTGCGATACCTTTAAAATAGTGAATTACTTCGCTATAATCATAATGTCAAAGAGAATCAGCGATTACGAGGATATAACTAACGCGGAGGCATTGGAGGTGCTGAGGAATATATTGGCCACTTACGGTCCCTCTCCTAAATTGGAGACATCTATGGAGTATCTAAGCAAGTTCTCCAAGACATCCAGCGACAATGCCAAGAAGTTGGTAAAGGAGCTCGAGGAGAGATTCGGTTTAACTAAGGTAACTGCAATACAATTAGTTAATATAATGCCACAGAGCATAGACGAGATAAAGTCCATAATAAGCAGCGAGAAGGGGGGGGAGTTCAAGAACGAGGAACTAGAGGAAATCTTGAACATCCTATCCAAGTACTCCAAGGTTCAGGGTTGACTAGTCCATGGATAAGAAAGAAGAATATGCTTATGTATTGGATATAGTCCCCCCCGGAGCAAGTGCTGGCTAAGGAGCCATCCATAGCTAGGCGAGGGTTTCCCCCCCGTAATGAGGTTTACCTCCAAGTAATTGGAGATGAGTACTTTACATTGATGGAGGTAACTCTGAAGCCTCAGATGATGGCTGAGGTGGGGGAGCGAATATACGTGGGATCGGGCACGAGGGATAAGGTGAATAAAATAGTAAAGAGGTTAAAGTATGATGAATTGACCCATGAGGCAAAGGCTAATTTACAGGAAATAATAGAGAAGATAGTTACGGGGAAGGAGTCCAAATTCGTGGATTTCTTCAACACGGCCGGCCCCCCCTTGACGTTGAAGCTCCACTCGTTGGAGTTGTTAAAGGGCATTGGGAAGAAGACCCTCTGGCGGTTGTTGGAGGAAAGAAATAGAAAGAAATTCACCAGCTATGACGACATAAGGAACAGGGTTGGCATTGATCCCGTCAAGCTAATATCTGAGCGGATACTACGGGAGCTTCGGGAGGAGGATAAATACTTCCTATTCACCGCTTCCGTTGCCGAGTAGGCTTGAGAAATACGACGACCTCCTGAATGTTGAAGAGCCTCTTCGCCGTCTTTATGAGCTCCACGTCATCGCTTAATAACCCCGTCCGCCCCCCTCTTGCGTAGCTCTATGGCCACCAACAACGATAGATCGGCCTTGCTGAGCCGTTGATTCCTTGCCATACGAGCCGCTCGCTCCAGCTCATCCTCATTAACGCTCAATATATTCAATTGCAATTCCTCCAGCATCGCGATGGATGAATCCCGTAATTCCTCAACAACCAAGTCTGTGGTGACCAATTCATTGGCCAATTCCTTGAGCACCAATGGGTTCCTAACGTGGAGGAAACCGCTGGCGTCTATTATCAGAACATCGAAAGTCTCTGCTGCATCCTTTCGTATAGGTTGAACCGTCGAGTCCTCACCATTTTTATCGTTCTTTGCCACGGCTTTATCACCGCCTCTGCTACCTCGCCGAAATTCTCTCCATCGCACAGTATAAATGCCTTTTCCGTGCTGGCCACCATTATGGGTTGGTCGAAGGGATGGACTATCTTGTATGATCCTACAGAGAAAGGCACCAATGGAATTATTAACTTGGCATTAACCCTCTGATCTAGCACGGGGCCGCCTGCAGCGAAGGAATAAGCAGTGGAGCCAGTGGGGGGGGTCGCCACTATTATACCATCCATTCTACCTCTCAGTAGCTCATCTCCGTCTTCCATCACGGTCACGGTGACCAGCCTTCCCATGTTTACGTTTCTCATTACCACCTCGTTCAAGGCGAAGCAGCTTCTTCCGCCACCTACATCTGCGCTCAAGGCTCTTCGTTCTTCTATGAAATAGTTGCCGCTGATTATGTTGATCAATTCATTTTTAATGTCTTTAAGATACACATCGCTTAGGAAGTTAACCCTTCCCGCACCTACATGTATTATAGGTACATCCAAGTCAGGGTAATCGTGTATGAACTGCAATAAGGTTCCATCACCCCCCACGACGAGGGCCATATCTGGGGGGGCTCCAATTAACTGGGGGGGAAGACCCATCTCCTCCTCGCGTCTCCTTAATGCGAATGCCTCTATTTCGTTTAATTTAACGGCATCCATGACAAGGGCTGATGCATCACTCAATGCATTAACATACACGGCCATCTTCATTAAGCGGTAAATTCGACTTAACTTATTTAAATTATCCTTTCCCATATTGTGAAGTGAATTATGGTCTCATTATAATAGATAGGAGGAGAATTGTAGCCGTAGTAATTATTGCCTTGCTTTTGATCTTGCTAATTAAAGGCGGAGGCGAGTCATCTTTGTTGGCAGCATTCATGATTGGAATAACATCCGTGTATTTAATTATTGAAAAGGATCGATATTATTTAGAATCCACTTTAATTCTATTATTATATATTGCAATATACGAGCTTTTCAAGGACTACATAAACTCCATGGAGTTCTCCATCGCCATACAGCTATCCATTATATTTCTATTATACATGATCTATATAGTCATCAAGTATTTATTAAGGGCTGGCCAATCAAGGCATGGCCTCTCCCAAACGCCTTAATTTGCGGTTCCTAAATATAAAGGGTACATTAATTCTGAGATCACGGTGAGGAATTAAGCTATGTTGCCTATTTGGTATGGATTATGATTGGCTGTTGACCATAAAGGATAAATTATGCGAGGAAGCGGACAATCATGGATCTCGGGCTAAAAAATAGGAACGTATTGGTGACAGCATCTAGCCATGGCATTGGGTTGGGCGTGGCCAGGGTAATGGCAATGGAGGGGGGGCCAATGTGGTTCTCTTCGCGAGAAATCAAGATGAGCTTGAGACTGCTAAGAGGGATATTCAACGGGTGGCAGCAGGTAAGATATTGTATCACGTGGGCGATATAAGTAAGAGGGATGATATAGAGGATCTAGTTAAGCGCGTCAATGAGGAGCTGGGGGGAGTCGACGTAATGGTATATAATACGGCGCCGCCCAAGCCAGGCACATTTTTGGAGTTAAACGATGATGATTGGGAATACGGGGCTAGATTGCTGCTTCACTCCGCTGTCTGGCTGACCAGGCGAGTCGTGAACAGCATGATCAAAAAAGGATGGGGGGGCAGGCTAATCTATATTACATCGCTCACGTTGAAACAGCCCATTCAGAACTTAGTCCTCTCCAACGTGATCAGACTATCCATAATGGGGCTTGTCAAGTCCTTGGCGATAGAGCTGGCACCGCATGGGATCACCTCCAATGGAATAATGCAGGGCCACATATTCACGGAGAGAACTCGCCAATTAGCCTCTGACTCTGCAGCTCGGCAGGGGAAATCCGTGGAGGATGTGTTGAGGGAGATGGCCAAGGAAATACCGGCCGCAGATACGGCACTCCCGAGGAGGTAGGATACTTAGCGGCTTTCTTGGCCAGCGATAAGGCATCCTACATAAATGGATCAATGATATTAATAGACGGGGGGTTGGTTAGATGTACTTGACTTGGTTATAAGCTGATAAAATATAAGCCAAAGCCCCCCCTCTTTAGGGTCGGTGGAGGTCAAAATCAATATTTAGATGCCGGAATTTCAGGAATGTGGGTGAATGGGATTTCGTGGATAGGGGGGGCCAATATTTAAAAATACTATATAGAATCGAACTTAATGCAGAAAGCAAACGAGGAGCAACAGCCCCCCCTGCGGTTCTTGAATAAGATGTTAAATAAGCAGGTAGTTGTGAAGCTCAAGACGGGTAAGATGCTTCGAGGGTCATTAAATTCATTTGATTATTGTATGAATATAGTTGTCAACGATGCAGAGGAACTGGATTATCATAATGATCAAGTTATGGTTAAGTATGGTAAAGTATTGATAAGGGGGGGGAAATCAAGTGCTATATATAGCGGCGAGGGATCTATTGGTGGGGGGGTGAAATGAGGAACATAGTGGTATCCAATATAGATAGAAAACCGGTGGAAGAGCAACCCGTGGAGTTGGTCGAGCGGAAGGGCCTTGGTCATCCAGATTACATATCCGACGCCATATCTGAGGCCGCCAGCAGGGAGCTATCCAAGTACTACCTAAAGGAGTTCGGCACAATACTTCATCACAACTTGGATAAAGTGCTCTTGGTTGGCGGTCAAGCATCTCCTAGGTTCGGGGGGGGAGGAAATGTAATACACCCAATATATATACACGTCGCTGGCAGAGCTACAACAGAGGTCAAAACAAATGATGGAGTCTTCAAAATACCCATTGGTCCCATAATTCTTTCCGCTTCAAAGAAATTCATTAAAAATAATTTCAGGTTCTTAAATCCCGATGACCACGTGGTTATAAATTACTCCATAGGGCCCGGCTCGGCTGATTTGGTGGGGGGTCTACGAGTTAGGCGCGCACTCCGCCATTCCCTTAGCGAACGATACATCGATAGGAGTTGGCTTCGCCCCCCCATTGTCGGTCACGGAGCGATTAGCAATGGAGTCCGAGCGGCTTCTGAACTCCAGGGAGTTCAAGCTGAAGTACCCAGAGGTGGGGGGGAGGATGTAAAAGTAATGGCATTGCGGCAAGGCAAGTCGATCAAGGTAACCATAGCTGCCGCCTTCATTTCATCGCTGGTGAAGGACAAGGACCACTACTTAAGCGTTAAGGAGGAAGTTAAGAGGAAGGTAGAGGATTTAGCCGCTAAAATAGCTCCTGGTTATGATGTATCGGTCTTCATCAACACAGCCGATAAGCCTGAGAACGGCATATTCTACATAACGGTGACCGGCACCTCTGCAGAGCATGGAGATGATGGAATGACGGGGGGGAGAGGCAATAGGGCCAATGGCTTGATCACCCCCATGAGACCTATGACCATGGAGCGGCGGCCGGCAAGAATCCAGTGAATCATATAGGCAAGATATATAATGTATTTGCGCCATTGGTGGCAAGCAGATTATATAAGGAGATCCCCGGCATGAGGGAGGTGTATGTTTATCTCCTCAGCCAGATAGGCAAGCCCATTGATCAGCCACTGATAGCGAACGTGGAGATAATCCCAGAGAAAGAATTGACCGGCAATATGAAGCAGGAGGCCCAATCCATAATGGATGAGGAATTGAGCAGGATAACCAGGATGGCAGAGTTAATACTAAATGAGGAAGCCACCCTTTATTAAACCTACCAGCCTCAGCAATAAATTAATTAAAATTGAAATATTGCTTAAAGCCATTCGTAGATAGCGATAAACAATTATTGGCCCCCCAGCGGCAAGCGATTGTTAATAGCTTGAAAGCGTGATTCGAAATAATATGGGCGTGCGGCATCATTAAGGCTCAAGTCTCATATGTTGATGGGCCCCCCCGCTTCGCCGTTAATTGCCCGTGAATGCGTGATCATAATCTGTTTCTTCTATACTCTCTTATTATGTCCTCCACGTAGGCTGGATCCACCTCTGTTTCCAGATCGCGTAGGTTATTGAGGGAATTCATGACTGAATTCTTTGATATAAGCTTTACATCGCCTGCGTCCCATACAATTACATCCTTCAAGGGTATGGGATTTATTCCCAGCTTGAAGAATGCCCTTAACCCGCCGGGGGGGGTAGTTTCCTCATCTATTATTACCGTGTTCGCTCCAAGGTCTAGTAGCTTGTGTATGTTCATCATGGATAGCGAGTGAAAAGTGGTTATGGGGGGGTAGTATCCCCCTCTTAGAGAGATTTATCAGGGCCTCCTCATCCTCAGCCTTCACAGCTATCCCCACGTCACCGCTTACTATTCCAGCCAAGTACTCCTCCAACTGCTTCAGCTTATTCCTTAACTCCATGTTCTTGTTGATTTCCTTCATTAAGTCCTGCTCCAAATACGATATCCTAGTCCTCAGAGTTGAATCTCCGCTGGGGCTCCTGATTATGGTTCTCTCCAGTTCGTTTTTCAACTCATTGTTCTCCCGCCTCAACCTCTCCACTTCCCTCTCGAGGGCGATTATGTATGTGGAGTTATCCTCCTCCTCATCGTTTTGCTTGTCCTTTATCACTATGACTTTTACATTATTGCTGGCCTGCTCCTTCTTTATCGCCTCATTTATTGCTTGACTTATGGGCATTCCCTTTATGACCAATTCCTTCACGTGATCCACGGATAAACCCACCGCGCGTTCCCTAACCTCTTCCTCCACTTTATCCAGCTTCGGCTTCACGTTCATGAAGGCCTTATACGCGGCCGCCAATGCATCTCGCTGATGCGTGGTCGCCACCTTTACTCCCTGTTGCCTGGATAAATTCATTGCTATGGTAGTCTTCTCATCGATGGAAAGATCATTCTCGGGGGGGCGAAGAGCATTGAGTTGACCATTGCAGCTAGCTTCCTCACGTAGTCGGATGGCTTGCTGACGTCGGTTGCTATTATTACGGGAGAGCCGTATCTATACACCATCCTTAGAAGCGCGCTCCTACTTAGGCTTCTTCCACTGTACAGCCTCAGTATATTGCCTCTCAAGTCCATTATGGCCACTCCGGCCACTATCCCGGGATCCACTCCAACTATCAATTTTCGGTCATGGCTTGGAACGCTGGCTCCCTCGAACCTGAAGGAATCCAGTAGAGCCGACTCTATCCTTATTTCCACATCCAATCCCTTATATGGTTTAACCAACCGCCTCACGCGGACTTCTCAGCGTACACCACGAACACGGCCGATCTAATTCCCTCGCTCTCCCTATAGAATAAATCGTAATCCATCCCGCCCTTATTCAAGGACTCCTTGACCATCTCGGCCAAGCTCTTAATCCTGAGGGATACATTCCTCTCATATCTATTCCTGCTCTGTCCGCCGGGGGGGGTAGTCGATATCTTCGCCTTTATTATTATGCGAGTCTCATCTTCGTAGAGCTTTATGGGCGTGCCGACTCCCATTATGGATAGGCGTGCCGTTGCCTCCGCGGTTTGGAGGGGGGGCGATAGCTTAACGACGTTGATGCCTAAGTATTCCTTAGCAAGGTGCTCCATGCTTTTCTCGGATCCATCGCTTAACCTTGTTACTTGAATGATAGAGATATCAAATGGAAGGCCAGCCATCTTTTTTATTAGGTGAGGCGCGGCCTCCAGCAACTCCCGTATATTATCTATGGCCAGCTTTCTTATCTTGTATTTACGTATTAATCTGTAGAGCCCCCCCCACTCATCCGTGGCGCCGCTCTCCACAACTCCGTTATCACTGGCAACGACGTATGCAAACTCGCCCCCACTTATGTCGATGCCCATCACCAGAGAGCCGGCCACGCTTTAATTCCCATTCGCTGGTTAAAAACGCTTTGTTATTGATAACGGAGTAGCGCCCATTAACGGAGTTTAATCCTTGAGGCCTCGGGGGGGAGTCCCCCCCGCCGCTCACGACGGGGGGGAGGGGGGGAGTCAACATTCTCCTCCTTCCCATCCATTAGAGTCTATTTGTCCATGCTAGCTAGAGACCTCCATTAGTGAGAGCGGGGGGGTGGTTTATTTAGTGGGGATAATTCCTAAGGTGGCCGGCCACTTTCAGTAATTCTGGTTCTCAATTCCGCCGGAATGGGAATCCACGAAACGTTAATTAGCAACGGCCCATATATTCATATATGCAACCAGATAGAAAGGTACCTGCGCGGGCCTTATTGCTTCCTCCCAGGAAGTGGATGGAAGGTTCTGCCATGAGGTTCATAAGGGAATATGTAAAGGATGGCATGACGGTGCTAGACATGGGAAGCGGCCCCCCCGGCTTTTTCACGGTTGAAATTTCAAGAAGAGTAGGACACAGGGGGGGACTCGTTTATGCCGTTGATGCGGATGAAAACTCCATTAACCTATTAAAAAGAAAGATTGAAAGTCAATCCATCAATAATGTGATCCCCCATACTGGCATCAGTCGATAAAATGGATTTCATAGACGACAATTCAATAGACGTGGTTTTCTCGAATAAAACGCTATGCTGCGTTAGGAGGCATCTAGATGCGGCCAAAGAGATCAAGCGTGTATTAAAGCGTGAAGGGGTGGCCTATGTAAGCATTTCGAGGCCGGCCCTGGACACAATATCCGTTAATTCGGAGGAGTGGGCAGCCATATTATCCATGTTCCGCATCATCAAACAAGGCGCATCTTTAATGTCCAGATGGGCAATCCTAGCTCTCCCATACTAAATTTCGCTCCATACAATTAAGGAAATCACGCTACTGAGAATATTTCTCAAGCGACAAATTCATCCTCCTCCCCCCCTCAAAAAACGCGTAATTAGGAAGAATGGAATAGTAATTAACAAACTAATTTCCTTATTGAGTGAAGAAAAATATTAAACCTTTAATGTTTGTAATCGATAATGGATATAGAAAAGCTCAGGGTTAAGTACGAGGAATGGAGAAGGGAATTCCTAATTCCCCTCCTCAACAAGATGCCTGAGCAGAGGAAATTTGAGACGTTATATGGCACGAAGATTCGGAATTTATATACGCCGCTTGATTGGAACCGGGATTATCTGGACTACCTAGGATTTCCGGGGGGGCAGCATCCATATACTCGAGGCATTTACCCCAATATGTATAGGCATAGGCTCTGGACCTTCAGGCAATACTCCGGGTTTGGAAGTCCGGAGGACACCAATGCCAGATACAAGTTCCTACTCAACCAAGGCCAGACTGGATTAAGCGTGGCATTCGACCTCCCCCCCACTCAATTGGGGGGGTTGGATCCAGATGATCAATTAGCGTACCCGGAGGTAGGTAAGGTTGGAGTATCGATTCCTGAGGTGGAATCCATGTCTGTGTTGTTCGATGGCATTGATCAAGGCAGAATAAGCACGTCAATGACCATAAACGCGACCGCAGCGGAGCTTCTCTCTATGTATATTGTTGTGGCGGAGTCGCGTGGCATTAACGTGGTTGGATTGGAGGGCACGGTTCAAAACGATATATTGAAGGAATTCATAGCTCGCAACCTATACATCTATCCGCCGCTTCATTCCATGAGATATGCAACCGACATAATAGCTTATACTGCTAAGAATTTGCCGAAGTGGCACCCGATAAGCATAAGCGGGTATCACTTCAGGGAGGCCGGCGCCACCTCGGTTCAGGAGATAGCATTCACGCTCTCCGATGCCATAGAATACGTCAGTTGGACGAAGGAGAGAAACGGGATACCGGTTGATGACTTCGCATCGAAGCTCTCGTTCTTCTTCGCAGCTACAACCAATTTATTCGAGGAGGTGGCTAAGTTTAGGGCAGTTAGGAGGATGTGGAGCAAGATAATGCGGGATCGCTTCGGCGCATCTAACCCGGAATCTATGCGCATGAAGTTCCACGTACAGACATCCGGAGCCGCTTTGACTGCGCAGCAGCCCGAGGTAAACATAATACGAACCACGATACAGGCATTAGCGGCGGTGCTCGGAGGTTGTCAATCTCTGCACGTTAATTCGTTTGACGAGGCCCTGGCTCTCCCCCCCACTGAGAAATCGGTCGAGCTGTCGCTCAGAGTTCAACAAGTAATAGCATATGAGAGCGGCGTAGTGGATTCCGTGGATCCTCTCGGCGGTTCCTACTACATAGAGTGGTTGACGGATGATATTGAGGAGAACGCGTGGAAGATAATAGATCACGTGGACAAGTTGGGGGGGGAGCCGTAAGAGCCGTGGAGATGGGTTACCCCCCCAGCGAGAGATAGCTGCCTCCGCGTATGAGTACCAGAGAAAGGTAGATAGCGGCGAACTGCCCTTAATAGGGGTTAATATGTTTCGAAAGAATGAAACCACTAGGATAGAGCTTCATAAAGTGGATCCAGAATCACGGAGAAGAAGCATTGAGAGAGTCAAGCGGGTCAAGGAGAATAGGGACGTAGGAAAATGGAGCAAGAGCTTGGATGAGTTAAGAAGGACGGCGGAAAAGGATGACTTAAACATATTCCCGGCAATACTAAATGCAATTAGATCTAGGGCCACCGTCGGAGAGATCAGCAGAGTGCTTAGAGAGGAATGGGGGGGGAATACAAGCCGGAGCCCATCTTTTAACCTCTCATACTATAAACTCCCCGGCAGGTACAGGAAGTCTCGTGAATTCCGGCTCAGCAGGAATAGGGGGGGTAGTTCATCGATGATGCTTAACTTGCCACTCCTTTATAATTCTATAAAAACCTCCCCCGTGGTTTCTTCAAGCCCTTCTTGTTATATAACTATTGTTCCAAGGTTTCATTGTGATACGGGGGGGTGACATGCGATTCGTCGGATGCATCATATGCGTTATCGTTAAAAAATAACGCCATATAAAGATTCCCATGGCATCCAAATCCATAGTCCTCGGCGTGGTTCTGTTGGTGGTGGGATTGGTTGTGGGATTAGCGGTGGGTTATTTAATATCGCCGAGATCAGCCAAGCCCGTTCAAACAACTACATCCTCGCCCGGCGCGTTCAATATAGGAGCCGCTGGGACGCTTAAGTTCGCGTTCGGCGATTTATTGAATATATATAAGCAACTATATCCATCTGTCACCACAGGCGTGCCATTATTCAAGGGCAGCGGTGAGGTAATGAGCGACGAGAATGCCACTAAGGTGTACAGCCTTGTGGCATCGGCTGATACCACCACAATACCGAAGGTTCTTTTCCCCGTTAATTTGACCAATTACGAGATAGCTTTCGGCAGCACTCAGATGGTAATATTGGTTAACCTAAACACCACGGTGGGCAAGGAGGCCTATAATCTGTGGCTGCAAACCGACAATTCCAGCAGCAGTCCATATTGGAAACAGATATTCGAGCTCTTAATGGAGCCCGGCGTAGTGGTGGGGGGGTATCGAATCCCTTCACGGATCCTTCTGGCTACCAAGCAATATGCGTCACAAAGCTGGCCGGATTGACTTACTTCGATAATTCATCGCTCGTATATGACACGCTCTATTATTATGGTGGGCAGCCTCTCAATCCAAACAAGATATACATGGAGAACACTGAGGTGGATTTGGTCACGTTAATGGAGAGCGGAAAAATAGACTTCATCCTTAGTGCCTATATGAGCAATGCCCTGCCCACCCACGCCGCCGTGCCCACGATAGGAATAATAACCCTGCCGGACCAGATAAACCTAGGCAATCTATCCATGGTTAACTATTACCACTCCGTCAATGTAACGTGGACTGAGAATGGGGGGGTCACCAAGACGTTCCAATGCAATCCCGTGGTCTACACGGCTTCCATTCCATACGCCGCCCCCCCCAACTCGCAAGCAGCCATAAACTTCATGCTGCTTCTCTTCAGCCCAGAGGGCCAGAGCATATTGAGAAGCAACGGAATAACTCCCATATTGCCTGGGGGGGTAGTTTATGGCAATTACGGCTCCGTTCCACCACAATTAAAGCCCTTCACGGTACCGCTAAGCGACGTGCCGGCCCTCTCATCCATATTCCCTCAGTGAAGAGCTGCATATGAGAGATGTCTCATTCAAAACATTAATTATTTTGGGTCTAGCCTTAGTGGCATTCTATCTCTTCCCCCCCATTTTTGTCCTTGTTAAGGTGGCATCGCTTAGCGTGTTCCATGCATTGAGGGAACCATCGTTCCTACAAGCGATAGAGGTAACTATTATAATGGCCACGGCGGCATCAATTATATCCGTGGCATTCGGAATACCATTGGGATACTTCATGGCTAGATACGACTTCAGGGGGGGCAAGTATGTATTGGATGCTTTATTGGACGTGCCCATAATGATTCCTCACATAGTGGTGGGGGGGGATAATGATAGTGTTGGCATTCGCATCAAGCTATGGCATGGGCCTCTTTTATCTAGGCTCGGCGTAAGCTTCATTGATACGCTATGGGGGGGAGCAGTGGCGGCTGTCACGTACTTGAGCTCCACGTACACCGTGAGAACCATAGAAACCGCGATTAGGATGATAAATCCCGACATGGAGTTGACAGCGCGTACGTTGGGCGCCACAAGATCATATGTATTGATGCACTTAATAATACCGTATATAAGGCGATCCATAGCAAATGGTGCCATGCTTTCTTGGTCCAGGTCCGTTTCGGAGGCGGGTGCCTTATTTATAGTCGCCTACTACGTTTTCTTGGGGGAGATCCACGATAGTTCCGGCCTCGATTTATATATATGAGTCATATATAGGAATAGGATTGACCAATGCCGCCATGTACTCAGCCGCGCTGATACTGGTGATTTTCGCGATATTCATTATATATAAAGCGGTAATCGGGATAAGCGATGTCCATTCGCATAAATGATTTGACTCATTCATTGCAATCATTTAGATTGGGACCCATTAACTTAGCCATAGATGGGGGGGATTACTTCGTTTTAATAGGACCAACGGGCAGCGGGAAGTCCACGCTTCTCAGATTAATAGCAGGGGGGGCATTCTTTCCTAGGGGGGGCGGCACCATAATAATCGATGGCGTTGATGTAACCCACGCGCCTCCCGAGAGGCGTAATTTGTCCTTCGTTCCGCAAGACTATGCATTATTCTCCATAATGAGCGTGAGGAGCAACATAGAGTTCGGCCTAAAGGCTCGCGGGATTCCAAGGGAGGAACGAGAAAGAAGGGTTTCCTACATAGCGGATAAATTGGGCATAAGGAATTTACTGGATAGGGAGCCCAATACCTTATCTGGAGGCGAGAGGCAAAAGGTTGCATTGGCGCGGGCATTAGCCCCCCAATCCACGTATATTGTTATTGGATGAGCCTCTTTCCATGCTTGACTCCAACAGCAGGATGGAATTCGTGGAGCTATTGAAGAGCATTCACAGGGAGTATAATTTAACCGTGATTCATGTGACCCACGATTTTGAAGAAGCATATGCATTGGCTGATAAGGTGGGCGTGATAATGGGTGGGCAAATGAGGTATGTGGGGGGGGATAAGGAATTCCTATTCAATTCGCCGCCGGATATAGACGTGGCTCGCTTCATTGGGTACAGGAATAATGTAGTTGATGGGAGAATCATGGGCTTGGATGGGATTCTATTCATTAGGCCGGAGTGGATAGAGATAGGTAACTTCGATTCGCTGCGGGGAACGGTAACCAACGTGATAGATTCACTATCCGGTTTCTATGTGGAAGTGACAATAAATGGAAATAAATTGGTATCGCTTGCCCGCAGTAGGCCTGACCTGGGCGCCGAGGTCGGCGTGAAAATCTTGAAATATAACGTACTGCCCCCCCGAATTGAACGGGGGGGTGGAGCCAGCGAAGGAAATGCATGAAAGGATCAATAGCCTCTTCTCAGGGGGGGAGAGGAGAGATAACCAAGTATTAAGCATTTTATAAATTAATGCGAAAAAAGTTAATAAACGGCCTGCGCAAGATATCCTAGGTGATCTTAAAAATGATAGAAACACCTCTAAGCATTTCGATCGATGAGTTTGATCGCGTGATGTTGATGGATGATGGGGATTGTAAGACTTATTCCATAGGTTACTCCAAGCTCGGTAAACGGAAGTTCATGGTGGTAACCCTCACGAAATGCTTTGATGAAGCGGGTCCATTAAGATTTACACTATTACCGCCAAAGATCCGCGGCACGCTTACTCCAAATTGGCCAAGCTAATGTCCCGCGAGGCCGAGTCTTCTTTTCACAAGTCGTAAGTCTCCGGCTTGGATAAGGATAATATTTAATAAGTGCACTAGTTGGCATAGGACACGTGTCTATAAAATTCGACGCAATAATAGTTGGGGCTGGCCCCCCCGCCGGCCTCACCGCGGCCCAACGATTGGCATCTAAGGGCCTCAAGGTCTTAGTAGTGGAGCGCGGCCGCAAGCCTGGTAGTAAGAACGTCTATGGCGGTAGGATATATGCTCACGTATTGGATAAATTATACCCGGAGTATGTAAAAGAAGCTCCCGTGGAGCGGTGGGTGCGGAAGGAAAGGATATCCTTCCTCACCGAGGATAGCGGTACAACCGTTGAGTTCGAGACCAACAATGTGGAGCACAAATCGTTCACCGCGTCTCTATCCGATTTCACGGAGTGGCTAGCAAGAAGGCCGAGGCCGCTGGCGCCATTATAATATCGGAATCTCCCGTGGATTCCCTGGTGATAAAGGAGGGAAAGGTTGTGGGAATTCGTTCCGGCAATGATGAGGTCTATGGGGATGTGGTAATATCTGCCGAGGGAATAAATAGATTGGTACTGGAAAGAAGCGGCCTGGCTCCTAAACTGGAGCCCCAGATGGTTGGAGTAGGAGTTAAGGAGGTGATAAAGTTGGGGGGGAGAAAGGTAATAAATGATAGATTCAACGTTGATGATGATGAAGGTGTAGCATGGGCTATAGCGGGCTTCTCCACCCATTACGTGCCGGGGGGGGAGCATTCATATATACCAATAAGGATGCAATCACGTTGGGCTTGGTCATATATTTAGGCCATGGCAGTAAGGTGGATGTTCCGGTTTACGATATGGTGGAGGAGTTCCGGCTACATCCATTTATAAAGAGATTGATAAAGGATGGGCAATTACTGGAGTACTCCGGCCACTTAACTCCAATAATGGGTCTAAACGCATCTCCCCCCCCGTCATTATATGGTAATGGTTATTTAGTGGTGGGGGGACGCCGCGGGCTTCCTCCTTCATGGTGGCATAATAATAAGAGGAGTCGATTTCGCTATGGAGAGCGGAAGAGTGGCCGCCGATGCCATAATCAAGATACACGAGGAGGGCGGCAAATACGATGAATCCTCCCTTTCCTTGTATGGCAAGATGCTTGAGGAGAGCTTCGTCATGAAGGAATTGAGGGCTTTCCGTAATGCCTATAAGGCATTGGATGAGCCCAGCTATATAATGACTATGCCAAGTTCATAAATGCCTTTTTGAAGCGGTATTTTGATGTGGATGGCACGCCGAGAAAGATATTTAGTACCTTTAAGGAAACTAAAGGTAACTTAACCATACTTGATATGATGAGGGATATGGTGAAGGTGGTGACCAATCTATGAGCATGGAGCGGAAAATACCGATAGAGGAAAGGCTCAACTCCAATGCTTGGGACGTGGACGAGCGGCCCCCCCACATAAGAATAAAGGATCCGGATCAATGCCGCAAGTGCGATTCCAAGCCCTGCCTATACCTGTGCCCAGCTAGATGCTATACGCCTGGAGGCAATGGAGCGGTCCTATTCTCCCATGAGGGATGCGTTGAGTGCGGCACTTGCAGGGTTGTTTGTCCTAACGATGCGATAGAGTGGAATTACCCGAGGAGCGGTTATGGAGTTCAATTCAGGTTTGGGTGATGGGTCATGCTTAAAAATGAATCTGGAGGCGATAGTAACATGGATGAATTAACCATAGTGGTTCCCGTGAAGGCCGCCGTTCCCAACATAACGGCGGTGAGGCTTGACCCGAACACGCATAATTTGGTCAGGGAGGGAGTTCCATTGATGATAAACCCCTACGATAGAAATGCCGTGGAACTGGCCTTGAGGATAAAGGATAGGTTCGGCGGCAAGGTGGTTACAATATCAATGGCGCCCCCCAACGGCAAGGACTTCCTGGAGTCAACTATAGGAATGGGGGGGGTTGATGAGGGAATATTGATAACTGATAGGGTATTCGCCGGAGCGGACACGTTGGCCACCTCGCACGCCATCGCTAAGTCTATCGCTAAGCTATACCCTAACTTCAACTTGATAATAATGGGCGAGGAAACCACTGATTCCACGACCGCCCACATGCCCGCTCAAGTCGCATCGTGGCTGGAGGTACCCTTTGTTTACTACGCAATAGATGCGGAACCCAATATAAAGGATGGAACGGTCAGGGTATCCAGATACTTGGAAGATGAGGGTTTGGTGGAGGAGTTCATCTATAACATGCCCATAATAATGAGCGTCTATAGAAATAGCAATCCTCCCCGCGACATCAGCTTAAACAGGAAGATAATGGCAAAGGTCAATGGATTGGTTAAGGTATTAACCAATAAGGAGCTAGGACTGAATCCCGATTGCGTTGGGTTGAAGGGCTCGCCCACCATAGTGGCCAAGATAGAGGATGCCAAGCCGCTGCCGCGCAAGAAACAGATATTCCAGGGAGACCCAAAGGAGGGCGCTAAGTGGTTATTAGAGAACTTAGTCAAGGAGGAGGTGATCAGATAATGGTTTGTCCAGAATGGAACCAAGTTAATAAGGACGATTATAGAGGTATCTGGGTTTACGTGGAGCATTTTAATGGAAAGATAAGCGAGGGAAGCCTTCAATTAATAGGCAAGGCAAAGGAACTGGCGGCTAAGTTGGGAGTAGACGTTACAGCAATCATGGTGGGCAAGGATTTGGACAAGCTATTGATGGAGCCCATCTACTATGGGGCGGATAAGGTGATTTACGTGGATGATGATAGGCTCTCCGTGTACCTGCCCCCCCACCTATACGCCGCGTCCGTGGTGGAGCTGGCCAATAAATATAAGCCAGAGATAATATTATTCGCCGCCACCAAAAGAGGAAGGGAGTTGCTCCCTACGTCGCCAATACATTAAGAAGCGGCATCACGGCGGACTGCACGGCGTTGGACGTGGACCCTAAGACTCGCGACTTGGATCAAGTGAGACCAACCTATGGAGGAAACATACTGGCCCACATAAGAACCCCCCCCACCAGGAGACCCCCCCAGCTGGCCAGCGTTAGGCCAACGTGTTCCCCCCACGCCGCCTCGCGATGAGTCAAGAAAGGGCGAGTTAGTGAAGGAGAAGCTGAGCAAGTTACCGGAACCCCCCCGGGGTCGCTACTTGGGGGGGTCCAAGTCCATAACTGAGGAGGACGAGAGCGGTTTGCCGCCGGTCGAGAAATCGGATATAGTGGTGGTGGCTGGGAAGGGAGTGAATGGGGGGGTGGAGGGAGTGAAGCTGCTCACGGACCTAGCCAAGCTGCTTGGTGGAACGATAGGAGGAACTAAGAAGGTGACTGACGCGGGCTGGCTGCCCACCAGCAGGCAGATAGGGCAGACTGGACGCACTGTACGGCCTGCCTTGTATATAGGAATGGGAGTCAGCGGAGCAATACAGCATGTCTTTGGAATGAATGAATCGAAGATAATAGTGGCGGTGAACAGCGATCCAAACGCCCCCCCAATATTCAACTACGTGGATTATGGAGTGGTGGGCGATTACAAGCAAGTGACCGAGGCATTGCTGGAGCTCTTGAGGGAGCGCAAGAAGCAATGAAAGTATTTATCGTCGAGATAAAGGATAAAGTGATTTGGTTTTTCGATCCTGGTTTGGACGTTAGGGCTCCTGCGGTTATTAGGATAAGGCTACGCCCGGCTGCGGAGGTGGAGATAGAGAGCTGTGGACGAAGCGTCCGCCTATCCCTGGAGCTGGCGGGGGAGCGCCGTTAAATACCCCCCCACGGAGGCGGCTGTGATGGGGCGTGATGCCTTGCTGGGAGATGCGTGGATGATGGCGATGGGGTTACTTGCATGTTGGACTCCCCCCCCTGGGGAGCGCGGGGAAATTGCGAGTAAATGTTATTAATTATTGATAATTTAAAAATAAACCCATGGAATCGCTGCCCCCCCAGACATTTATTAAGATATTGGAGTCTCTGGTCGAGCTTCATAATAATTACAAGAGACCCATAAAAAGCAAGGAAATAGCAACGAGGCTGGGAATGAATGAGGGAACCGTGAGGAACATAATGATATCGCTCCGAGCTATGGGCTTCATAGATAGTAAGACGGGTCCATATGGTGGCTTCACTCCATCCCAGAAAGCAATGGAACTGCTTCGATCCCCATCCATGATGGCCGGGATAAGCGACATAGCTCCGATAGCCGTTGAGAAGCAGGGAACGGTGATGTATGCCACCAACATAGAGTTGCTTGACATGTTGAATCCCTTCATAACTAAAGCCATAATTAAGGTTATGGGAAACCTAAGGCAGTTGCCGCTGGGTTCCCTGGTCAAGATAGGCCCCCCCACAACCAATGCCCGCATAGTCATTGAGGGGCAAGTGATGGAGAAGAACGATCAAATGAGGGAGATCGTAATATCCATTAGGCGGTTCATTTCCATACCTAAAGTCAAGGTCAAGGAGATATCCAGCAAGCAAGTGCTGGTCATATCGAAGGGAGAGCCGCTTCGGGCGGCTGCTCGGTTGTTCTCAGAGCGAAAGATAAGGGCATTGCCCGTTGTTGATGATGGTGGCAGGCTGGTTGGCTTGATAACCAGCACCGACGTTGCTAGGGCATACGTGAGGGCAATCTAGACGCCACGGTTGAGGAGTACATGAGATCCGAGGTACCATTTATACGGATGATGATGATGTTTACGATGCGATAAACTTGATGATAAGCAAAAACATAGGAAGGCTCGTAGTCATAGATGATAAGAATAATCCTGTGGGCATAATAACTAGGACGGATGTATTGGGATTGCTAGTCGATTGAGATCATGGTGAAACCCATCCCGCCGACCCTTCTTTTGTGAGGCTTAAATCCCATTATGCCGCGGCTCGCGTCATTAGTGACATTAAATCTGCGTTGGAAGTAATTATACTCATTTCACTTTAGGTACGCATCCAGCCCCCCCTCGCCTGCCCTTCAGGGAAGTTTTTATGCCTGCCTTGGGCCCCCCCTCAATCTTTATAACAGGTCTATTTCTCGGTTCTTAAGTGGATGGTAAAACATCCGCTATAATGGTATCAAGGATTATATATGCCATTCAATGGTTCGTGTTGGCCCCCCCACCCATAGCCGAAGTACAGGCGGAGTTCGGCGTTCCGGGTTACTTGGTGGGCTGGATCCCCCCCTATCCTTCTTCGTGGGCGCTGCATTACTTCAAGTGCCCTCCGCGTACGTATCATCCAAGCTCGGCGCGAAGAGGACATCTATAATGGGCATGATAGTGTTGGGTGCCTTCACTGCATTAAGTGGATTATCGGCTAACCTATGGGAGCTGCTTTTATTTAGGGCCATCTCCGGGACAGGCGCAGCGCTCTTCTTTTCATCGGCGGCGTATTTGCTGGTAGAGTTGAATAAGGGCAAGGAGGGCATCATGATGGGCTTATATAATGCGTTCTATGGGGTCGGAAGCTTAATAGGATTGCTGTGGGGCTACGTGGATAATTTGTTCCAGTGGAGAGCTGCCACTGCGTTGGCGGGATTACTATCCATTATAATGGGATTGGTAGATATATATGAATTGAGGGGGGGTTTTGAGCGGAGGCCCACGTATGCGTTGGGCCATATAAGGGACTCACTGGGTATAGCCGTCGGGATAAGCGGAGTATGGGGGGGTTCATATTACGTGGTAAGCGAGTTGCTTCCATACCAAGTCGCCCATCTCTTCGGTTATGGATCATTCCATGCCGGCTTGATAGCAGAGGGACTGGTGGTGGCCTCAATACTGGGCGGATTCATGACGAACGAGTTCTTCAAAATGGCCAAGAACAAGGCATTGCTGTTATTATTGGTGTCAATAGCATCCTCTGCCCCCCCCTCTACTTCATGTGGGTGGGAAACCCGCTTTTGGAATTCGCGTTGGGCGCCTTTTCGGGCTTCTTCAACGACATGGCGTTCTCCGTGGCATACGCCATAACGGCTAATAAGGGAGGTGCATTATCCTTGGCGTTCGTGAACTTCATGAACATGATAATAGGAATATGGCTGCAACCCCTCTTCACGGCCGTCTCGTCGTATGGCTACCTATACGGCTGGCTCGTTGTGACCACCGTGGCCATCGCGTTGGCCCTTCCCCCCCTCTTCAAGGAATTAACTTTCAAGACTGGCTGAAACATGTCGGCATTGGCTCGTTGTTTAACAGATGCGGGTACTGGGTCAATAATGGGGAGGACAGCTAGCGCGATTAGGGAATTAGCCTTGCTATTATTATGGATGCCACTATTATTGTGAGGATTACCACTCTATGGTTAAATGGCCCGGCCCATAAAGCCTTTAATTCCCTCCATTTGTCCTGGCTTCCTCTTGATGAGCGGGATGACCAGTCTAGCGGAGAAGGGCAGCACAAGTAAGGATGCCAGAGATAGGTAGGGAAGGAAGCCCAGGTAAACTGATATGGCGATTATTATATAGATGAATGCCACTGCTGCGACCGCTAAATACCCCGTCCTCCTCAGCCCAAGCATTAACGCGATTGTTTTCTTCCCGAACTTCCTGCTGGCCTCTATCTCGATCGCGCCGGAGCCGAGCAGTATTATTAGGGTGAACAGACCGTTGACCAATCCCACCAAGACGGGCGCCCAGCTGAATGAATTGGTTTGAACCATGAAGGAGCCAAGGGCTACCAGGGGCCCCCCCATGGAAATCAACGCCACCGCCTCGCCTGCCCCCCCCTTATAGTGCAATCGCAATCCCTCGCTGTATAGGACGCCTAGCGAGAAGCCTATTATGGCTATTAATAGAATTATCCAAGTGGTTTCCACCGCTAAGTAAATCCCAATGAGTCCCGCGGCGATTAGGAGCAAGTATCCGCTCCTTTTCACTGAGGCGGGGGTTCAAGCCAAGGTTTATTATGGGGTGTATCCTGTGTGGCAATCCTTGGGATATATGTACGATATCGAGGCCTGTTTTGAATTCCGAGTAATCATGGATCAAGTTGACCCCCCCGGCCTGCGCCATCATTATCCCCCCATTGCAGTTAATATATAAAATGGAATATTTATTTTCCCGAGTAGGTAAAAAGATAGGATGGCTCCCAATGTAACGGATGAGAAGGCGCTGGTCAGGGTGGAGGGGGGGCTGGTCGCCACAAACCATTTTCTCATCGTTTCGATCACATTACGCCTCGACTTGTTGCTTCTCTCCCCCTCATCTGCTCGGCCTGCGTCCATGGGATCTCCTATTTAGCTTGCTCTCTGTATTACTTAAAGCTTAACTCGGCATATTGACTTGAGCATCCAACGATGAGTTTATGCGGGGGGGCGTGCAAGCCAAAAGTTTTCGGTCATGGTAATAGCTGTTACTTAAGCATTTGAGTTAAATACGATTTCTCGGCAGGAACGATTATGGCGATACTACTATACAACGATGGCGATGCGGATGTGCTGGAAATTATAAGGAAGTTAATACCCAACGCCAAATTGGTTCGGGTTGAGTCGACAGATGATGCGCCCTCTCCATTATTGATAACGGAGGACGGCGTATTCAGCGGTTATGAGATATACAGTTACCTGAGGGAAAAGGGGTTGCCGAGCGATATTGTGCGGCAAGGCGAGTAATCAAACCCTTGCGGGCCATGAAGTTTTGCATTATGGGGAATTGAGAGTTAGATTTTGTGGTGTTCCTTAATTAAGTTATTTCTGGGGGGGATTATGAATTAAAATTAACCTAGTTTAGTCTGTGTGGAAAGGTTTAAAAAGGATACTGATATCGATATCGATATGTTTCCCACCATATTTAGAGGAAGCATACGGAAGAGGGGTGGCCTGAGGATTTTGGTGCTGCAGATGCTTCAAGGATCGCCCAAGAACGGGGGGGCGGAAATAATGGATGAAATAGAAAGGATGACGTGGGGGGGTTGGTGGCGGCCATCGCCTGGCTCCATATATCCATTGTTATCCACCCTAGTGGAGGAGGGATTGGCGGTTAAATTAAACGATGGGAGGTATCAACTAACTGAGAAGGGGGGGAGAAGCGAGGCGGCTGAGTATAGCGAGCTGTTTGCGTGGCCGATAAAGCCCAGAACAATGGATGATATATTAAACGAGATGGAGAGCTATATCTCCTACATGGAGGACATGGGCAAGGATAAAATAATTCAATACAAGGACCGCATAGAATCTATTAGATCCAGGTTGGAGAGGTTGATACAATGAGCTCGCCAGCTATAAAGGCCATTAACCTAACCAAGAAGTATGGCTCGTTGCTCGCAGTGGATCACATAAACTTCGAGGTAGCTGTGGGAGAGATATTCGGGCTTCTGGGACCCAATGGCGCTGGGAAAAGCACTACCATAGGCATGCTAACCACCTTGGTGAAGCCCACCGAAGGAACGGCGTTAGTCAATGGATTTGATGTTATTAAGCAACCATCGAAGGTCCGTGCATCGATAGGAGTAGTGCTGCAAGAATATACCGCTGATGAGGATTTGACTGGGTGGGAGAACTTGATGTTGGCCGCCTCCCTCTACGGCATCCCCAAGGATGTTGCCAAGGAACGAGCAAAGGAATTGCTGCAAATGGTGGAGCTCACCAATGCCGCTAATAAGAAGGTCGAGAATTACTCGGGCGGCATGAGGAGGAGGTTGGAGATAGCAATGGGCCTAATAAACAGGCCCAGGATTCTCTTCTTGGATGAACCTACCTTGGGCTTGGACGTGCAGACTAGATCCGCCATCTGGACCTATATAACCAAGTTAAAGAAGGAGTACAACATGACCATATTGGTCACCACCCATTACTTGGAGGAAGCTGATGCTTACTGCGACAGGATAGCGATAATAGATAAAGGTAAGATAGCCAAAATAGGCACTCCCAAGGAATTGAAGGAAAGTCTCGGAGGCGATATAATAATGCTACAGATAGCAGGCAACATTGATCTTGCCAAGCAGATAATAATGAGCATGGATGGAATGGGCGATGTGCGCGTTATGGATAATTCCATCTGGATCACAGCTAAGGATGGGGGGGTCAATGGCTCCCCGAATACTCGAGGCGTTGAATAAGAACGGCGTAAGGGTTGCCAAGATATCTATAACGGAGCCGACTATGGACGAGGTCTACATGAAGTACACCGGCAAGAGCTTGCGGGAGGAGCAGTCCAATTGGGAGGAGGCGATGTCCACTATGAGAACCATAAGAAAGGCGAGGTCCTGATGGAGCGCCAAAACCTTGGCCCGCTTCATGGATTGTGGTCGCTGACCAATAGGGAGTTGAAGAAGTGGTATAAGGCACCATTCATATTGCTGCTGTCCCTAGTGCAGCCCGTGCTCTGGCTGGGGGGGCTCTTCGGCAAGGCAATGAATTTGGGCAACATGTTTACCTCAGGCCTTAACATACCGGGCCTTAACATACCGAAGCAAGTGATAGATCAAATAGGAACGGAACTGATAAAGAGCACCTTCGGAACTACGGATTACTTCTCCTTCTTGGCAGCAGGCATGTTGTCCTTCATAGTGCTTTTCACCTCCATGAACAGCGGCATGATGATAGTGTGGGACAGGAGGCTCGGCTTTCTGAATAAGCTATTGACTACCCCCCCCGTTTCTCGGGGGGGATCCATAATAATGGGCAAGGTACTTTCCGCCGTCATAAGGTCATTGGTTCAAGCCACAATAGTCTTAGTCATCGCATTACTGCTAGGCATGCAGTTCAGGCCCGATATATCCGCGCTGGATATAGCCGGGACTTATGTAGCTCTATTCCTAATGTCGCTCGGCCTCTCCTCGCTCTTCATAATGCTGGCATTGAGATCGACTAGCTGGGAGTCACAAATGGCAATAATGAATCTACTGAACCTGCCACTGCTCTTCGCGAGCAATGCGTTTTACCCTGTGAAGCTCATGCCATCTTGCTAAAGCCGGTGGTGGAGATAAATCCAATAAGCTATGCAAATGATATATCCAGGCAATTGCTATTGGGGGCCACGGGCATGAATAGCGTATGGTTCGACTTTGCGTTCTTGTTAGCGTTCGCCGCCATATTCTCTACGCTGGGCATAGTGCTGTCTTGGAGGTACTTGAATTCGTGATGCAATGTTTGGACCACTTGGTTTTTCAGTAAAAATAGAATTAATGGCCTCATCGGAAAAATTATTAACCCTCTATACAGCCGTGCTTGAATGTCGGATAAATTCAATGATTTGTTGAATCGGAGGGGATTCTTTTGGCAGAGCTTCGACGCTTATAAAGGCATGGTTGAGGCGGGCGGCTTTTACGATTATGGCCCGCTGGGCGTCGGGCTTAAGAGGAATATAATCAATAAGTGGCTCAGGACGTTCGTGGTACCCTACATGGACTTCACAATAGAGGTGGAGACCCCCCCATCATAATGCCCAGGATAGTTTTTGAGGCAAGCGGTCATTTGGAGAACTTCACGGATTTCTTGGTGACTTGCAGTAAATGCGGCCGTAAGTATAGGGCCGATCATTTGGTGGAGGACGAGTTGAGAAAACGTGGAGTGAAGATAAAGACTGAGGGATTGGACGAACGACGATTGGATGAGCTGATATCCCAGTACGGCGTAAAATGCCCCCCCAATTGCGGGGGGGAGCTTGGCAATGTTCAACGCTTCAACCTGTTATTCCAGACCACTATAGGGCCATATAGCAGTAACCTGGGATTCATAAGGCCCGAGACGGCTCAAGGCATGTTCATAGACTTCGCGAAATTATATGAATTATCCAATAGGAGATTGCCTCTGGCAGTGGCCCAAGTGGGTAAGGTGGGAAGAAACGAGATATCGCCGAGGCAGGGATTGGTTAGATTAAGGGAGTTCTCCCAAATGGAGATAGAGCTGTTCTTCGATCCCCCCCTGAATCCAAGGTGTCCCTACTTGGATGATATCAAGGACGTCAAGATAAGGATACTGCCGGAGGATGATGTGGCGAAGGGAGTTAATGCTCCGCGTGAGGTGAGTGTGAGGGAGGCCGTCGAGAAGGTATATAGTTAATGAATGGATGGGATTCTACATGGGACTGGCCACCGTTTTCCTGAACGAGCTAGGAGTCCCTCTGGATAAGCAATTATTCCTGGCCAAGCTGCCGGAGGAGCGGGCCCACTACGCAAAGGCGGTCTTCGACCAAGTGGTTTTAACGGAGAGGTTTGGATGGCTTGAGGTGAGCGGTCACGCCTATAGGACGGATTATGACTTGTCCAGGCATGTCAAGTACAGCGGCCAGGATTTGAGTGCTTATAGGGATCTCCAAGTCCCGCGGATAGAGAAGGAGATTCGTGTCTCCCCCCCTAATCCGGTTAAGATAAAGGAGAAGTACGGCGGCGATGCGGGCAAGATAATCAAGTACATATATGATAATCCAGACAAGGTATTGCGGGATATCGAGTCAACCGGCAAATCGGTGTTCGAGGCATTCGAGATAAGCAGGGAGATGATATACATTAGTGAGCAGGAGAGGAAAACGTACAGGGAGAGATTCATCCCCCCCCACGTTATAGAGCCGTCTTTTGGGGGGGTGGATAGACTGCTTTATGTTACTTTGGAGAACTCATTCGTTGAGAGGAACGGCAAGTACGTGCTGAGGCTCCCGCCCGACATAGCTCCAATAAAGGTGGCCGTGCTTCCCTTGATAAGGAAGGATCCATACCCAGCCATAGGCAGGAGGATTTGGTCGATGCTGGTCATGAATGGGATAGAGCCGTGTACGATGATGGAGATACCATAGGTTCCCGCTACGTCAAGTATGATGAGGAAGGCGTTCCATTTGCCGTCACCATAGATGATAAAACGCCCATGGATAATACGGTCACGTTAAGGGATAGGGATACGACATCCCAAGTCCGGGTCCCCCCCGTGGACTCCCTCGTGGCCGTTATATCCTCGAAGTTATATGTGAGGCATTGACGTGCATGGAGGAGTGCCTGCTTATTCAATGATTGCATTGCGGCTCTCCGGCATTGTGCTGCGTCATTTTATGGGCAAATTATAAAATGGGGGGGCATCGCGCTGGTATTGATTGCATGTGTCGAGGAGCGATGCAATAGATGAGGGAAGCTATGTATTGTTATACTTCAACGAGACAATAAATTACGTGATCAAGGCAAGGCGGAGCGCCACGTTCAATACAATTAAGGGAACCATAATGGGGGGGATCAAGTGGTGGGAGCGAAGTACGGGATGAAGTGATCAGTAGCTTAGGCTACGCGTTCAAATTGAGTAGACCCGATATAGTGGATGTATTGATGAAGCAGAGGCGGGCGACGCAGCCATATACCCCCCCAAGGACGCCGCTATAATAATAACTTATTGCAACGTAGTGCCGGGGGCAGTAGTATTGGAGGCCGGCATGGGAAGCGCATACCTGACCAGCATGTTGGCCATGCATGTAATGCCTACGGGAAAAGTCGTGTCGTATGAACGGGACTCAAGTCGAGTGAGGATAGCCGAAAGGACGCTGAAGGAGATGGGAGTCGCTCCATTTGTGGAAATCAAGGAGCAAGATCTAGCCGAAGCCAGGCTGGACAGAGAGTTCGACGCGGCTGTGCTGGACGTGGCGGAGCCGTGGGCATTGCTTCCAACCGCTGTGGGCGCAGTGCGGCATGGGGGGGCTAATGTGGCGGCTTACGTTCCAACCATAGGTCAAGTGGATAAGACCATCTCAAAGATGGCGGAGCTGGGCTTGATTCGAGTTCAGTTATTCGAGTCCATATTGAGGCCTTGGAAAACCGTGCCGGGGGGGGAGATCAGGCCCCCCCAGATGTGGATGCTGGGGCATACGGGCTTCATAATAATAGGAAAGAGGCCTTAAATGCATCCCCCCCACTTCCGTCCCTCATCATAACCTGGAGAGAGGCGGCACTACTTTTCCGGGCTCCACCACAGTTCCGGGGGGGGACATCACGGAATTAGCCCCTATGCGCGCTCTACGCCCGATCAACGCGCCTAATTTTCTATCGCCGATCTTAGCCCCCCCATCTTGGTGGGCAGTCAACGTGACCACTCCGGGCTCCATCACTCCTTGACTTCCCATTATAGATGATCCTATAAATGAGCCCCCCCGTCCCACCGTGGAGAACGGCTGTATGGAGGACTCCGTTATCTCCGCCCCCCCGGCTCCCACCACGCATCCCTCCTCTATGGCCGCATAGTTTCGTATCAATGCATTGGTTCCCACGTATGCCTTCCTGCCTATATATGCTGGTCCCCTTATGGTTGCATTATGATCCACGGTGGCCCCATCATCTATGAAGACGACTCCCTCTATCGACGCCTTGCTGGATACTGACGCCTTTGCGCTTATCCTCCCCCCCTCAGTCCAAGAGTTCATCACATTCCTTATAACGGACAACACATCCCATGGATACTTAACATCTATCCACCACCCGCTCCACATGGCGGCATTGCCCTTGGAGTTGCCCAGCAGCTCTATGAATTCCCCCCCTCATTATATCGACTAGGTAATCCCCCCCTCGACCGCCAATGCGCCGGCCAAGACGTACCCCCCCGGCTGATGGTCACTGCTCCTCGAGGCTCCTCCTATCTCCTGGGTTTCCGTCACATTTATCCGTACATAGCCAGCGGTGTCCTCCATGGGAACCACCATGGCGGTCAAGCTCCTGCCGCTTCCCAAATGAGAATCCAGCAATAACTTATATGCCTCGACAGGCATCACCACGTCTCCATATGCTATTATCACTGTGGTGCCCCTCAAACTATGCTGAGCTATCTCTCTTATAGCGTCGGTCTCGTTTTCTCCGTATCTGGTTGTTTCCACTTCATCGTCCCTCATCAAAACGCGATTAGATGCAATCATGACTCTCCTAATCCCTAAATCCCGCATGGCATCCACTGGGTATTTGATGAGGGGCTTGCCCAATATGTTCAATAAATACTTGGGCTCGCCATCATCGACCAGGGGGGGATACATGTCAACGCCCCGTCCCCCCCCGCCAATATCAATGCCCAAATGCTCCGCCTCATGTTCACTCAACCGTGACTGTTTTCGCCAAATTCCTCGGCTTATCGGGATCCAATCCCCTCGCAACGGCCGTGTAGTAAGCCAGCAATTGCATTGGCACTGAATACGCTATAGTAGCTATGGCTGGCTCCTCTACCCTATCGGGATGGCTATGTCCAGCACCTTGTCCAGCCTTTCCTCCAGGGATTTGGGGGGGATAACTCCAATGGCATATGCATCGCGTGCCTTCATTTCCATTATGTTCCCCCCCTCCATGGCCTCGCCGTATTCATCGTTGAATATTGTGAAGAGCACCGGAAACGACTTCTCCACGAGGGCTATTGGTCCGTGCTTGCTCTCCCCGGCAGGGTAGGCCTCTGCATGTATGTATGCAACCTCCTTCATTTTCAACGCGCCTTCCATTGAAATGGGCAATCCCAATCCTCGCCCCAGGTAATACATGCTGCTCGCCCTGGATATCGAGCCGCCACCCTCTTTATCTTGGCCTCGTTGTTGGCGAGGGTTGCTTGTACTACATCCGGCACTTGCTCCATTTCATTCATGAAATACGCCGCCTCATCGTCATTTACGTAACCCCTCGCCGCCGCAGCGCTCATGGCCAATATAGTTAATACCATCAATTGAGCTGTGAAGGTCTTTGTGGCCGCCACCCCCTATCTCGGGCCCGGTCCTGGTGTATATGGCTAAATGGCTCTCCCTCGGTATTGCGCTGTCCATCACGTTGGATATGGCTATCACCTTGACTCCAGCGCTTTTCAATGCGCGGAGGGCTAGTAATGCGTCTATTGTCTCGCCCGATTGAGAAACCACTATGGCAACATCCCCCCCTCCCCCCCCGCCGTCTTCATGTATTTACGATACTCCGATGATGTGAATGTATGGACATCGGCGCCGGCAACCGTGGTTAATAAGTAATCGCCTATCAATCCAGCATGTAATGATGTGCCGCTGGCGGTTATGAATATGTGCCTGGCGTCCGCCAATTCCGCTCCTATTTTCGTAACTTCATCCCTCTCTATGCCGGCCAAGGTATTCCTGAGGGCCATGGGTTGCTCGTGGATCTCCTTTAGCATGAAGTGGGAATAGCCTTCCTTGCTGGCCATTTCGGGGCTCCAAGTCACGTGCCGTATCCTCTCCTCCACGTTGACAGGCTTGCCGTTCCTCTCTATGTAAATGGATGAGGGAGATACGTAGCCGTACTCGCCATCATTCAATACAACCACTGTATTGGTGTATTCCAGGAAAGCCGGTATATCGCTGGCTATGAAGTTAGTCCCGGATCCTATCCCTATGACCAGCGGCGATATGTTCCTCACGAAGAACATTTTATCTGGCTCATCCCTCACCACCGCCACCAATGCATATGCGCCTTTTAGCTCAGAAATGGTTTTCCTGAAAGCATCGAATGCATTTGCTCCCTCCTTCAAGTGCTCCTCTATCAAGTGGGCTATTACCTCCGTATCCGTCTCGCTCCTAAATACATGTCCTCTTCCCTCCAACATTGCCCGTAGCTCTCTGTAGTTGGATATTATGCCGTTGTGCACGACTGCCACGCGTCCACCGCAGTCAATGTGGGGGGGATGTGCATTATCATCGCTGGGCTTGCCATGGGTGGCCCAGCGGGTGTGGCCTATTCCTATCAATCCATCGATTTCGCTGAACTTAACCCGTGCGTCCACCTCTCCTATCTTTCCTTTTCCCTTTCTAACGATTAACTCCCCCTTGCCTATAACGGCGACTCCGACCGAGTCATAGCCTCTATATTCCAGCTTAGTTAAGCTTCTCTTCAATGCCCTACCCAGCGGCTCTCCCAATCCGTTGAGGGAGCAAATGCCTATTATGCCGCACACGCATTGCTTTTAAGCATGTAAGTCTAATAAATGTTGCGTGATGAAGGATCAACAAACCGATTGATGAGGATACTCACATGGACTGAGATGTATGATGGATCGGCTTCGAACTCCACTTTAACGCGGGGGGCGGCTCATTTATGTCTCTTGCTCTCCATTATTATGAGAAGGGCAGTGAGCAAGGACATGGCCCCCCCGATTATCACGTATACGATATCTATTCCCCTAGTGAAAAGAATTTTATCCCTGTATCCCAACGAGGTGGACAATCCCAGGAACACATTTCCTATTAATTGCATTGGTTCCTCAGTGGCAAGCACGGCAAACGTCAAGGCAGTTCCCACTGCCGATCCCAAGTTAAGCATCAAGGTCCTGAACCCAGCCGCTACTCCCCTCTGCATCGGCTCCACCGATAACATTATGGCCGTATTGTTGGGAGTATAGAAAAGCCCCATTCCGGCCCCTCCTATTGACATGGCTATTGCAGCGTAAACATAAGGAATGGGAGACATGGCCAACGCAAACGCCGATGCAACTATCAGGAATAGCCCAATCACCTCCAACGCCTCGCTGTTCACGCGCCTAACCAGATTCGGTGCAAAGAAGCTGGAGAGCCCCATAGCCACCGCGTATGGCGTCATCAACACGCCGGCCTCCAGCGGTGAATACCCAGCGGGCCCCCCTGTAGGTATAGCGCGAGGAGCAGTATCAACGAATACCTAGTTATTGAGTTGAGGAGAGTAGACGTTATTGTGAACGAGAACTTCCTGTTCCTAAAAATGGATGGATTTATTATGGGGGGGTTCTCGGCCCTCCTCTCCACGTAAATGAATGCCGCCAGAAGCACGAGCGCGGCTATGGGCATGGCAAGAGTCGTTCCTGTCCATCCAATTATGGGCGACAACGTGAGATACACTATCAAAATGGTCACCAATGCTGAAAACGCCGCCGATCCAGCCCAATCCATCTCGATGCTGACCTTGGCCCTCGGTTCCTCGGCCACCCCCCCACTTCCGGATAATGCGTATCCCAAGGCAGCTATTGGGGCGTTCGCCAAGAATATGAGTCTCCAAGTTATTTGGGTCAATGCCCCGCCCACTATGGGTCCTATAGCGGTTCCAAATCCCACCACGGCGGCATTAACTCCCATCGCCCTTTGCAACTCGGTTCCCCTGAACGCATCGGTTATTATTGCCAAGCTGTTGGAGAAGAGACAAGCAGCACCCACCCCCCCTGAAGTATCCTAGCCACCAATATTATGGAGGCGCTCGGACTTAGTCCAGCCATGATGGAGCCCACCAGGAAAATCAAGTAGCCGATCCTGTACACCGCCCTTCGTCCAGCCATGTCGGAATACTTGCCCAGTATGGGAGAGAGTACTGCCAGCGCAACCGAGTAAGCGGTGAGTACCCATATCACTGTGAAGAAGTTCATGTGTAGATCCACCATCATCGATGGAAGAGCTATCAACAATGATGTGGAGTTGATTACCGATAGAAACGAACCCAGGCTAGTCACAAGCAGAGTGCTGCCGCCGCGCAATTAGATCCACCTCATTGTGATGGAACCTCCCCCCCTTTTATCTTTGCAGCACCTCATGGTCTATATTTCATTTGTTAATTGACATTTTTAAAGCTTATGGCATTAACTCCAGGCCCAAGGCTATCTATTCAACCCTCCTTACACCGTCGATGAAAAGCTAGCTATCAACGTGGTTATTTTATCCACGTATTCCCTAAATATTCTAAGTATGTCTCGAGAAGTCACTACCCCGACCAGCTCTCCCTTATCTATTACGGGCAGTCTCCTTATCCCCCCCTTCTGGGCCATTAAAGTGGCCACTTGATCCGTGGGCGTATTTGGGTCTATGTACGTTATGGGGCTGCTCATTATATCCTTAAGCAATACCTTGCCGGGATCCAATCCCTTTGCAATTATCTTGCTAACGTAGTCCCACTCAGTTACCATTCCAATCGGCTTTCCCTCCTGTTGAATTATCAAGAAACCCACGTGATCCGCCGCCATTATTTTAGCTCCCTCCAGCGCAGTAATGTTGCCATCCACCTGTCGAGTATATCTTTTCATTATATCCTTGGCATAAAGCACCATGGGCAATCCCTCGCAGCGGGATTTATAAATGCTGATCCACTCAGTCCAACTAACGGCTCCAAGCCTAGGAGCGAGCTTTTTCTAATTGCTTCACTAGCTTTCGATTTGGGAAGTGAAGTTCTTAATAAAATTAGGATGGTGGGGCCGCCGGGATTTGAACCTTCCCCCCCGGGCAACTCGGCCCGACCGGGACCTCACGGGATCGGGTGGGCAGCTAACTCCGAGTACTCCCTTTTTCCTAAGGCCTATTAAACTTTTCCCTCGGCGGTCCCCTCATGATTCGCGCCTCCTTTCCATTCTAGAAGCCTCCTTACTGAGCGGTTCAACTCGACTCCCTGCTAGTTAATGAAAGGACTGGAAACGGGCTCGACAATCGTATTTAATATTTCAATTAGGAAGTTGGGATTCGCAGTTACTTCTCCTTTCTTATCAAGTATTTGTGAACTAATGATTCCACTACCTCATCGTAGTCATGACTCGGTTCCTTGCCCGCTATCTTGCATGCCATCTCGTACTCGCTCTTAAGGGCAACGAGCCTTAGCAATGAGCGTCGCGTCTCCTCGAATAACTCCACGTATTCCTCGTGAAGCGAGGCTTTTTTGGACATTAGTCGCAGCAACTCCAACCTCAATGAGGTCTCGTCATTGTTTTCTGCATTCATAGATCTCTCCTGTTAGCTTTATCATTATATCATTGATTACCTCGAGGTCCCGTTTACATTCATTTATTAAAAGTTCATACCTATCTACTTCCTTGGTTGCCGCATCCATTTCGTGGATTAGCATGTCTCTATTGTCCTTCATTAATGCTCGCCCTCGAGATAATTCAAGTCACTGCGTCTGTAATCCTTGAGTATTGGCCTTATGGCTCTATATCGAGTCACCAACGAGGGATCTATCTCTATGGTTTTTACATCCTCTTCGTAATACTTAGCCCTTACCAATACCTCACCCAATGGATCCACCACGTGGCTTCCCCCCCTGAAGAAGCCCAACCCATCGTATTGCCCCCCCACCGTATTGACGTAGACGACGTAGACGACATTTTCCATTGCTCTGGCCATCGTGAATGTTTCGAAGTACTTCCTGCTCATATCGGGGGGGCAGCGCTTATGTATATATGTACCTTCGCGCCCCTAAGAGTTAAGCTTCTCGATATCTCGGGGGGGTAGAATGCATCATAGCAAATCGCCAGCCCCCCCATCTTAGCCCCCCCGCCGACCTCGAACACTGGAGGTTCGTCCTCCCCCCCCGCTCCAAAGTACCTTGCCTCATCGAATACGCCATAACTAGGCAAGTGCCTTTTCCTGTACTTGGCAATCAATCCCGTGGGCCCTATCGCCACAGCAGTATTATAGAGGGCATCGGTCGCATTATCTCTCTCGCCGATTCCCGTCACCACAGTGCACCCGGTCTCGGCCGTCGCCTTCTCTATCTCCTTAATGGTTTTCCCATTGATGGGCTCCGCTATATTGAAGTGTAGATCGCGAGACATGTATCCAGGCAAATAAAGCTCGGGCGTGATAACTATGTCCCCCCCACTTCCGCAATTGGCCTTTATGTAGCTTACTAGCCTGGATAGGTTGTGATCCACATCCCCCCCGAGCTTGCTCTTGGCTTGGAATAGATGAAGCTTCACGCTTCTTGTTATGATTCTCCGCTTTTAAATTTAACATCGCGGGGGGGAAAATCCCGTTTAGATGGCATTTCCTCAACTCAGACTACTCTGACGCTCTCCAGCTGGCCTAGGACTATGGAGTCCAATCTATACGTCAGCTCCAGGCTCAGCATGAGATTCATCATTTTGCTGGGCTCTCCATGGAGTATTATCGCCTTCTGAGGCTTTGGATCCATGGTTCCCACGTATCGCATCAATTGCTTCCTATCGCTGTGGCCGGAGAACCCGGGCGTATCGAACACTTGCATCTTGACGTCCAGCGTCAATTCATCGTTGTAATACTTGACTTGTACTTTTCTATCCCCCCCATTTTCAATCGCCTCCCCAGGGTTCCCTCTCCCTGGTATGAGACGAATATCAGCGAGTTCTTCGGGTCGTCAGCCATGTGAACGAAGTAATCCAGCGCGGGTCCTCCGTTCAGCATGCCGTGGGGAGCCAGTATTATTGACGGTAATCCCTGAACTATATCCATTACTTGCTCCTGTCTCTTCTCGGGCATGCGGGCGCGCTCCACCGGCTTCACGTACTCCGAGAGGAAGGGGTTCACGCCGTCATATATCAAGTCCCTTATATTTCTATTTAAGTAATCCGGGAACATCATATGGATATTCAATGTCTCCAGCACCATTCCATCGACATATATGGGCACCTTCGGCAATCTGCCGCTGTTTATCGCCTCATTTAGCACTAGCAGTATCTCCTGGGCCCGCCCAGTGCTGAACACCGGTATCAATGCCTTTCCGCCTCTTTGCAACGTGTTATTCAATATATCTATTAATTGAGCCTCGCTCTCCTGCCTCGGCAGCTGCACGTCGTTTTTCCCGCCATAGGTGCTCTCCATTATTAACAGCTCAGCTCTCTTGAACTTGTTGTGGGCCGGGTTCAATAGCCTGGACGGTCCATACTTGAAATCGCCGGTGTATATTACGTTATATAATCCATTTCCTATATGCAAGTGAGATATAGCGCTGCCTATCTCGTGCCCAGCATCGTATAGGGTCAACTTTATATCGGGCGCAACGTCGGTGACCTCATCATAGTCTATGGAAATCGTGTGGTATAAGGCAGTCACTATATCCTGCATTGAGTACGGCGCGCTGCCTCTCTCTGCCGCTGTTTCCACGTAATCTGTGAGCAGCACCTCCATTAAGTACTTGGTTGGCTCGGTCATGTATACGGGCCCCCCTTATATCCATATTTGAACAGGTACGGCAGGAAGCCAACGTGGTCCAGATGCGCGTGGGATATTATGACGCGTCCAGCTTATCTATGTCCACGAGCTCCAGCGCTGGAGCCTCGTCCAAGGTGGATGTGGTGGGCTTGGCTCCCATATCCATTATTATATTGCTTTCCTTAGTCTCCATGTATATTGCGCTCCTCCCAACCTCCTGGCATGCACCCAAGCACGTTATCCTCACGTATTCATTGTCATAGCTATATATGGGCATCCTATGTATCCTATATCCCAGGTTCTTCAGGAAATCCTGCCGTTCCTTTGCCATCCTCACTTGCAGCTGGTTCACCACATCTATTTCATCGTGGGGCAATCCCTTGCTCATCTCGAAGGCCGTGGCTATTATCCATGGTTTCCACCCCCCCGTCTCGGCCAATATGGATTTCTCGAGCCTCCTATCCCTGGTGGGCCTCTTTAGGTATATGTAAACCTCGCCGGCCTGCTCATCAAAGTATATGCTATCAACCTCATTACCCGCCTCGGCCACGGCCGTCCTTATCATCTTCTCCACGTTCTGCTTAGGGGATCTGATGCGGGGGGATCCCCCCCCTTATTATGATGTGTTTCTTCAATTCCTTTGCCAGCGATTTTATGAAGTCGCTGTTCTCCATTATGTACTTAGGATTAGCCACGTATATTACTACGCTTGGCCCCTCGAACTCCACCTTGGTTACATTGCTCTCCTCCGGCAGTATCTTCAATATCTTCTCTTGAATGTCAGATCTAAACGTCAAAGGAATCACCCATCGCCGGGCTCGGCTGCCTCATCAACAATACTTCATTTAAGCTAAGCGTTTGCTTTTCCCTCTTGCGAGGAAGAATAGATGTTCTCCCGCTCATTTTTGCTCTAGATGGAAAGGACATCGCCTCCCACGTTTATAAATGTTTTGAACTGGAAACATGTAGCAAAAATCAGGTCCAGCCAGGCCTAGTTTTAAATTCCCTCTAACTACGCCCATCCCCCCCCAATCACCTTAAGTACACCGCCAGAACTTAAGTTAACTTACATTATTGCATCTCTCTAATAAACTAATGCTCTATAAAATCATAGAACCCCATGCTCGCAAGAGGTTTATACGTGGCCTAAACCCATTGTGTATTCGACATAATCGTTACCAAAAATTGGACACGCAAATTAGGAAGAGAAGATCCCAATGCTAATACATCAAGCTTTGCTCAACGATTGATTACAATGCCTAGGGCTTAGAAGAAGGGTTCGGTCTGATTAATAGGACAGGCAATAGGCCTTGCCTTTCAAGATAGGGAGAGTTTAAAATGTGGAACGCAACATTTCTACGTCCTACCTCGGTCAATCTCTGGGAGCGGGGGGGCCAGCTGTTCCTCTCAATACTTAGGAAGGGCACCGCTCAAGAAGGGGGGGTTGGCATTATTGTTTCAACTATTAAGAAGCCCTTATCATTCCTCGTGTTGTACATCGTGAAATATAGTCCATTAAGGGATCATGAGAGCCTTAGGGGGGGGATCTCCGCTTCGTAGGATAGGGAAGGGGGGGCTGGCGAGACCTTAGTATATAGAAAATGAAGTAGGCCTTGAGCGATCAGGAAAGAATCAATTAATAGTGGGGCCGCCGGGATTTGAACCCGGGATCACCGACGCTCTGGATCGCTTGGAGCCAACGCTCCACGGGGCTTGTGCCCCCCCAGGCCGGTATCCTTTTTCCAAGCTAGACTACGGCCCCCCCTCAGCGAAGCGGCATCCTTGGCAATTTTTAATCTTTACGTTAATGAAAAAGTGAAATTACGCATAATTCTACGGTTAAATGGATGGAATATGCGGGATTAACTGCCGCGCAGCGCCCGGCGCAGGGTCTTGGCCATATCCTCATAATGCTTCACTATCTCGCTGGTCAGGGATGGCTGCACCCTGGTAAGGGCCTCCTCGAAATGCTTCATGGTTACCTCCCTCGCATGCGGCTCCTTGTTGTTTATGGCCTCCCTTAACGCCAGCATCGCCGCCTCCTTCACCAGCGCGGCTATGTCAGCCCCCCCAGTGTAGTACTCCGTCTTCTCCGCTATTTTGGCTAGATCCACGTCGCTTCCCATCTTTAGCTTCCTCGTGTGCACCTTCAGTATGGCCAGCCTGGCCTCCTTGTCGGGCGGGGGGGTATGTAGACTATCCTATCGAACCTGCCCGGCCTCAGGAGGGCTGGATCCATCATGTCCGGCCTATTCGTGGCGCCGATGACCACCACGTTCTTGAGCGGCACAATTCCATCCATCTCAGCCAGTATTTGATTCACTATCCTATCAGTGGCCCCGGAATCCACCCTCAATCCCCCCCTGGCCGGGGCTATGCTGTCTATCTCGTCGAAGAACACCACGGCCGGCGCCGCCATTCTGGCCTTCTTGAATATCTCCCTTATGGCCTTCTCGCTCTCCCCCCCGAACCACTTGCTCAGCACCTCCGGCCCCCCCTCACGGATATGAAGTTGCTCCCCCCCGACTCCGTCGCCACCGCCTTCGCCAGCAAAGTCTTCCCAGTCCCCCCCGGCGGGCCAAAGAGAAGAATGCCGCGGGGTGGGTCTATTCCCAACTCGTCGAAGTAGGACCTATACTTTATAGGCCACTCCACGGTCTCCTTCAATTCCTGCTTCACCTTATCATATCCCCCCCCTATATCATCCCACTTCACCTCCGGCATCTCCACTATTATCTCGCGTAGAACAGTTGGTTGTACGTATTTCATTCCATCCAAGAAATCTTGCTTGCTTATCCTTATCTTCTCCAATATGCCTTGAGGTATCTCCGGCTGCTCCAAGTCTATTATCTTCTGGTCAATGGCCTTCCTCAACCTAGCCATTGCTGCCTCCTTCACCAGCGCGGCTATGTCGGCTCCAGTGTACCCATGCGTCATCTCCGCCAATTCATCCAAGCTGACCAGATCGGACTTATCGCACACATTGTTCTTTACATCATCCTCGCCGCAGAGCGGCACGTTGCGGGTGTGGACCTGCAATATCTCCTTGCGGGCGCTCTTATCCGGCATTCCAATGGTTATCTCCCTATCGAATCTCCCGGGCCTCCTAAGCGCTGGGTCGACCGCGTCGGGCCTATTCGTGGCGCCGATTACCACCACCTGCCCCCCCTCTCCTGCAACCCATCCATCAACGTGAGAAGCTGAGCCACGACGCGGCGCTCCACCTCCCCCCCCGTCACCTCCTCCCTCTTAGGCGCTATGCTGTCTATCTCATCAATGAATATGATGGCTGGGGAATTCTTCTTAGCCTCATCGAAGATATCCCTCAGCCTCGCCTCGGACTCCCCCCCGTAGTACTTATTCATTATTTCAGGTCCATTAATTGAGGCGAAGTATGCATTGGACTCCGTGGCCACTGCTTTGGCTAGGAGGGTTTTTCCGGTGCCTGGTGGGCCGACTAGGAGTATTCCCTTGGGTGGGTCTATTCCGAGGTACTTGAAGAGCTCCGGGTGCCTGAGGGGGGGAAGCTCAACCAGCTCCCTTATCTTCTGCTTCGCCTCCTCCAAATCCCCAATATCCTCCCAAGTCACTCTCGAGACGGATATCTCTGCCTCCTTCACGGGTTCCTCCCTGACCGTCACCTCGGTATCCACTCCCACGTAGGCAGCTGGCCCCCCCGGCGTTACCTGTGTTACCATGAATCTAAGCGCGCCCGTGTAGTATGGAACCTCGAATGCGGCTCCCTTCCATACCGCCCTACCCAGTAGGTATGCCCTCTTCAGGTAATCAGAGTCTATCCTTATTGCCTCGCCCACGGGTGCCATCATTATCTTCTGGGCCGGCTTTAGGTTCGCCTTCTTGACCTTCACGGCATCACCGATGCTGAGGCCCAGGTTCTGTCTCAGCAATCCATCCATTCTTATAATGTCTTTATCATCGTCATCGCTGTATGCCGGCCATACTTGGGCATAGACGGTACGCTTGTTAGCGGTTATCTCTATATAATCTCCAGGCTCCAGCTCGAGGGCTCTCATATATTTATTGGCCATTCTCACAATGCCCCGACCAACATCCCTGCTCCTTGCCTCGGCAATCCTTAATGTAACAGAATTCTCGCTCATGTTCATGCGTAAGCCATATCTAGGAATTATTTAAACTTACCTTCAGCATTTTCGGGAGCAATCAATATAAATCTCAATAGTCGTACAAGCCGGCATAGCCCAAGCCTTTCCGTGGGAGGTAATGAGGCCCCCCATCATGCTAGGACCAGCGTTACGATGAATCTGCTGAATGCATCGTTCATGTATTGAGCCCCCCCAAATGCATGAATGTTCATATTGCTTTCCATTATGGCGTCCTCCACGTACTCGCTTAGGTAGGAGGGATATATCAGTACGACCCGCCCGCCGGGCTTAATCGCCTCCTCCGCCTCTCTTATCAATGAATAATAAATATTATCTAGCCTGGAGTTAACTGTGTGAATTCTATTAAACGGTGGATCCGTCACCACCGCATCGAATGCCCTTCCTCGAAACGGCATTATTGTGGCATCCCCCCCCTGATCTCGGCTTGAGTCTCGTTGGATATATCCATGGAGATCACATCTATTCCAAGGACCTTGCCTACCATGCCTATCGTGTTGAAGCCGGAGAATGGATCCAGCGCGCGATCGCCGCGGCCCAACCCGGCCAGATTCACCATCAACATAGCGATCTCAACGTCTAGGTGGGGGGGAGCCTTGGGGGGGTCATTGAACAAGAATCGCCGCCTCCTGTATATCTCCCTTCCTTTTTCATCGAATGCCCTCCTGGTCAGTATGAGCCGCGGCAATACCTTGGTCAAGTCGCTGCCTTTGGCTTCTATCCACGCCTCGTAGCCCTTATTTTCAATTATCTTAATGCCCGTCCCCCCCTCCCTCTTCGTCACCGCCATTAATTCCTTAATTGGCAAGTCCTTCCCCACTATATTTCTGAACTCCAGCCTGGCCTTTATCTTGTCTCCCCCCCCTCTCCCATCAATGCCAAGGCACGGCCCATTATTGGAGCATCGCAATAAGAATTTAAAAATCTGAATAATATTTTTTCACGCATATGCGTAGGATAAAGGTGATAGTAGCTAAGCTGGGATTGGATGGCCATGATAGGGGGGGAGCCAAGGTAATAGCCAGGGCGTTGGCGGAGGCAGGCATGGATGTGGTTTACACAGGCATGAGGCAGACGCCTCGCCAAGTGGTTGAAACTGCAGTGCAGGAAGATGCAGACGTGGTGGGCATCAGCATTCTCTCAGGCTCCCATTTAGAGCTTGTGAAGGAGTTGATGGATGAGATGAGGAGGAGAGGCATCGATATCCCCCCCGTCATGGTGGGAGGCATAATACCTCCAGAGGATGAGGAATCGCTTAAGCAAATGGGGGGGGTGGCCGAGGTATTCGGCCCCGGCACTCCATTATCGATTATAGTGGATAAGGTAAGGTCGCTTGCGGCGGTGAGGAGGGTTTGATGGAGGCCGCAATGAAGTGGGATAAGCAAGCCATATCCAAGTTAATATCCCTAATAGAGGACGGTAAGGAATTGGATTACGAGCCTGTCAGGAGGAGCAGGGTGGTGGGGGGATAACGGGTCCTCCTGGCGCCGGCAAAAGCACGTTGATATATGCCATGATGAAGATGCTGCCCCGCGATTTAAAGTTGGCCGCCCTAACAATAGATCCCACGAGCCCCCCCTTCAGCGGCGGGTCATTTATGGGCAATAGGATAAGAATGCAGGACCTCTCCGATCGTCCTAACATATTCATAAGGAGCCTGGCCACTCATGGAAGCAGGGGGGGCGGCCTTTCGTACGAAGCCATCTCCACCGTGAATTTATTGGAGTACGTGGGTGCCGACTACATATTCCTAGAAACGGTGGGCGCGGGCAGGTAGATACGGATGTTAGGAAGATAGTTGACACCGTGGTGGTTCTATTGCCTCCCTTGGCCGGGGGACGAGATACAAGCATTGAAGATGGGATTGATGGAGATCGGGGGACATCTACGTGGCCAGCAAGGGCGACTCTCCGGAGTCGGATAAGGTGCTTCTGGATATAGAGGCAATGTTGCGGATGGTTGCTCCAAGGGCATGGGCCCCCCCAAGTCCCTTAAGGTATCTCCCCCCCTGTACGGCCAAGGAGTGCCCGAGTTAATGAAGGCCATAGAAGAACATCACAATTACTTGGAGAGCAATGGATTATTGGTAAACATATTGAGCAACAGGCTTGAATTGATGATGCGATTACACGCCCAAGCATTGCTCGATGAATTGATAGAGAAGAGCATCGAACTGCGCGAGGTGAGGAAAGGCTCATTAAGGCCCAGGGAGGCCGCGGCTAGGGTGATGGGGGGGCTAAGGGTCCGCGGCTGGACCACGTGGCAGTGGCCGCTAGGGACGCCGAGTCATTGATAGGGAAGCTGACGGCGTTGGGAATGAGGAAGATAGGGGGGGAGGAGGTGGTTGAGGAGCAGGGAGTCAAGGTAGTGATGCTGGGGGGGCTATCTAACTCCAGGGTGGAGGTGTTGATTCCGTTAGGCGAGGACAGTACCGTGGCCAGGTTCCTGGAGAGACGCGAGGGCGTTCATCATCTGGCTATCTTGGTGGATGATCTGGATGAGTTCAGGAAGGTGGCTTCCAGCATTGGGTTGGAGTTCTTACCCGTCTCCAGCAAGGGAGCAGAAGGATCCAGGGTGCCTTCATAAACCCAAAGGGATTGGGCGGCGTCTTGTTGGAGGTGGTGGAGAAGAAAGATGAGCACAAAATTTAAAATGAGCAAATATAAGATGCGCCCGCAATGGTTTCGCAAGCCAAGAAATTGATAAGCAGGGCATTGGGAGAGGCATCGTCGCGCATAAAGGTATCGCCCGAGGCCGCTGATAGGCTGGCCGAGGTTGCCACTAGATCCGATGCTAGGTCCTTATTGAAGGAGGGAGTGGTAACGGTGGAGCCCAAGAGAGGAAATAGCAGGGGGGGACGCTGGAGGCTTCTGCATGAAAAGAAGAGGAATGGAAGAAGGAGGGGGGGGCAAGGCAAGCGGAGGGGGGGCCCTAAGTCGGCCAGGATGAATGAAAGGAGACAGTGGATTAATAGGGTTAGGAACATGAGAAGATTTCTGAATTACTTGAAGCATAAAGGCACCATAGATTCCAAGACCTGGCGTAGGCTTTATCTTATGGTTAAGGGAGGCTACTTCGAGTCGCTGTCCAGCCTTCGTGCATATATGATTCAGAACCATATAATAGAGGGAGGCAGGTGATCCGGAGTGGCTAATGGAGGTATGTATAAGGTTAAGTTCAGGAGGAGAAGGGAGGGCAAGACCAATTACAAGAAGAGGGCAGTGATGGTTATAAGCGGCAAGAATAGGCTGGTCGTGAGGAGGACCAACAGATATATAATAACTCAGATAATCCAAGCAAGGCCAGAGGGGGACGTTACGTTGGTGTCCGCCACCAGCAAGGATTTAAGGAAGTTTGGATGGAAAGGTGGATTGAAGAACCTACCCGCCGCCTATTTAACGGGATTTCTATTGGGGAAGCGAGCGTTGTCGAGGGGATTGGAGAATGCGGTGCTGGACATAGGTCTCCACGTGCCGATGGCTGGGGGGGCCAGGGTATTCGCCGCCGCTAAGGGCGCGATAGATGCCGGCATGGAGATTCCCCAAAGCGAGGATTCATTTCCAAGCGAGGATAGGATAAGCGGGAAGCACATAGCGGATTACGCATCCAGCATGGCAAGCGACGAGGAGAAGCTGAAAAGCAGGTTCTCGGATTACTTTAGGAATGGATTGAATCCCGGCGACGTAGTTGAGAATTTCGAGGAGACAAAGAAGAAGATAGAGGAGCAGGTAAAGGCCGAGGCTAAGGCCGAGGCCTAAGGAATTAGAACGGCTTTGCCGAGCACCCTTCTATTAATAACGTCATCGATGGCCTTGTTCACGTCCTTCAACTTATACGGGATAAACTCGGTGTTGATGGCCCCCCCATCGTGGATCAGCTTGACTGCTCCCTAACTTCAGCGGAGGTGTAGGCTGCGGATCCTACTATGCGTTGCTCCCTCATTATGGTCAACGCGGGCCGCTTTAGGACTATTTCCTGGCCCTCCACGTTGCCTATTAAAACCAAAGTCCCCCCCTCCTTATCCAGGCTGCGGAGTCCCTCATTTATGGTAGGTGCGCCCACGTTGTCGTATACTATATCTACCTTACCTGGATACCGCTGTCCCTCCAACACCACCTCATCCGCGTATTTCTCTACCTTGGGCTTCTTCCCGCTAGACGTGACGGCAATCACCTTGGCTCCTAAGGTCTTCAGGTACTGGATCATGTGCATCCCAACGCTTCCGCCAGCCCCCCCGGTCACCATTACCTTCCGGCCCCCCCGGGGGATCCGCCAATCGAGCAGCGTGTATTGAAGTGGCTAGGGGGCACGTTGCAGCCGCGTATTTTTCGAATTGCTCATCGGGCAGCTCGAAGATGTTGCGCGTAGGCACTGCCACTGCCTCCGCGTATCCCCCCCAAGCTTCCCTCGCCCAGGAATGTCAATTCATTGCATAGATTCTCCCTGCCCGTCCTGCAATAATCGCACTTCCCGCAAGTCACTGCGCCGTAGACCCCCCCAACGGGCTTGTCGTTCAATTCGCCAAACACCTCATGCCCCCCCAAGACTAGGGGGGGTGGATTAAGCTTGAATCCTCCCCCCTCCATATCACTATGTCGCGACCGCACACTCCGCTGGCCTTGACATTAATTATTGCCTCGCCTGGCCCAGGCTCGAGATCTATGTATTCCAGCGATAATGGTTTGTTGTACTCGTGCAGGACGGCGGCAAGCGTTTTCCTGCCCATGTATTAATCATTCCGGCATTATTTAAAGGATTTTGGCCGCCCTCCATGAGTAGATAATCATAACCCCCCCCTTCTGTGGCATTGGTCTAAGGTCCTACCCGGGCCTCGTCGCATGGTTCCTCACAGGCCCCTATTTGGACCAACGTCCCCCCCTTCCGGCTTTACCCGTCGGGTCGCCCCGAGGGACCCATGCGAGTAGGGGGGGGAGTTTCCTGAGGCCGCCCGTCGCCGTGACGGCCCCCCCGCGCATTGCGATTATCTACCCATGGAGGCTCATTGCTAGATTGCATGCGAGTTTATAAGCCTTCCCGCAAGATATTGTAAGGCGAATATTCAGCTTGGTATCACTCTTCACGATCTCCGAAATACCAGCTTTCATCACAAATCACCTGGATAATTCATTGACTTATAAGCGTTTAACCCGCGGCATAATGGGTAATCTACGACATTCATGCGTTCTTGGGCAGCCTCTTCTCTAGCTCCCCCCCATACGGTAGGGGGGTCTCGATTTCGGTTCCGTCGGTAGTGACTATGAGGGAGCCCCCATCCTTCATCGCCTCCCACCTGGATATATCTCTCCATTCAATGAAGAGATCCAATCCCTTAGCGATGTTTATGTATATACCATTATCATATAGCACGCAGTTTCCAAACGATCCAACAATTCCCCCCACCTCCTCCGCCCCCCCACGGATTTGGAGATCATGATCAATGGATAGATGACGGCCACGCCCAATGACAATAATAGCAATCGAGAAAGCCCTTCAACGAATAGAGACGATACCATGAGCAACCCAGTGATTGGAATCACGATGAGCACGACCCTCACTCGATCGCCAAGCCCCCCCACCCCCCCTACATCCATTGCAAGCATTGCTTGCGGCATAGCTTATAAACTTACCTCATAAAGGAGTAGAGTCTCTGGATTTTACTTGAGAGTATAATATCTAATGCGTTTGAAGGCAGTGAAAAATGATTATGATGAATGGCCTATTTGCTGAACTTGATTATTATGGCCAACGCGGCGAGCACCATTAGCATCCCCCCCACAGTGAATGTAAGTGGATTTATTGTGGTGTATATTGTAGATTGAGTTGAGGTTGGCGGTATGCTGGGCGCAGACGTGCTCAAGGTCTCGTTTATAGCGGGTACAGATATGGTGTAAGTCACGTTGCAAGCAGCCACTGTTTTTATGAGCTGAAGAACTACGTTGGAGTATGCCGACGACATCTCGTATAGGTTCAGAGCGGTGCTGAAGTAACTCGAGGCGCCTCCCGTGGAATTCGTGGCGGTGGAGTTGTACTGGCCATACCAATAATCGCCGTATTGTATATAGGAAAGAGGCAGCAGAGGAGTTGCATTGCATTGCTCCAGCTTACTGGCGGAGTAAAGGGCGAGCTGCCTCACGGTTGAGAGCAGGCCCGTTTCATACGATGCGGACTGGGACGACATGAATATGAGGTGAAGCATGGTGCTGGTTTCCGATATGACGTCCAAGCTGTTGCTCAATGCCATCAAGTAATTGCCCTCGCCGAAGTAGGTCTGGGCATTGCTCACCTCATTCAGCAATTGATTTATCTCGCCGGCGAATAATGCCGATATCCCCCCCTCGGCTTGCGTCAAGGAGTATAGGTATGTTACCGTGGACTGCGCATACGATAGGTAGTCCTGGGATATCTTGTACAGCAATTGATTAGGTATTGGATACCCCCCCCGCTGATCCCCCCCTTTAATAATTCGTACCAATACTTAAGGGTTGCCACCCTCACGTACGCCGCCGATAGATTGGCCGCCGCCTCTCCAACGCTGCCTGCGTTTAGGTCGGACATGGTTTGATTGAGCAGCTGCTGGGCTTGGTATATCCTATCGTACATCCCGACCATGACGTCTATGTTGACGCTGGTCACCGAGGTTTTGTTTAGCAGGGCCAGGTAGTTGTTGATTGTTGAGTTTATGGATTTGGCCTCGCTTCTTATCTGGGAGGATGTAAGGGACGAGAAGCTGGATTGATAATAGTTTATCAAGCTGCTATAGATCAGGCTAGCGGCGGTGTAGTAATTATCCTGGTTTGCGTAGTACTCAGCCGTCTCCAGGGTTCCCGTAGGTATTATGCTCTTATTGAATAGCAGCGTCTCGTATAGATACTTAGTCATGCTGATGTAGTAGGGAGGCAGCGTCAACGTTTGGTTAGGAGGCAGGCTTATGCCGGTCAGGTAATGGGCGGCTTGGTAGACCGTGCTTACGGGAATGACCGTTACTCCCAGTTCCTTTCCCAGCGATATTAAGTTAACCGGCGCTGACGTAGGCGACGTATATATTTGCTGGCCATACGGCACGAGCACTACCTTATACCCCCCCATGCTTGCCGCCGCCCTTATCTTGTCCGGGATGCCGCCGACGGGACCTATAGTTCCATCAGGCATTATCATTCCAGTCATGGTGACCGAGGAATTAAGAGTCCTATTGTCGAGGAGGGAGAATATGCCGACGGTCATGTAACCGCTAGCCGATGGCCCTCCTATCTCCAATGTATTCGAGGATGAATTGACCAGGAAGTCGTACTTGGTGAAGGGTATATCAGCCATCGAGGCCGCCATTATGGCAGCCATCTGGCTCGACGCAATGAATGAACCCCCCTCCCCCCCTATGGCAGGGGGGGAGACGTTGCGACGTATATATTGCCTGTTCCGGGGGGGTTATCGCCGTCACGGTTATGTTTATGACCGCCCCCGCTGTTATTGCTGGTCACCGCCAGCGCATGGATGGTGACCGATTTGATGTATACCTGCCTGGCGGTCCATCCCTGGGCCCCCCAGCGCGACTCCGGCTATTGTTAATGCGATTATAAGGAGCATCAATGCCTTCATGCCTGCCATGCTTTAACGGGAATTTAAAAACTTATTTGCAACTGGATCCAAAGCCTTTTAGGGGGGGATAGAATCTATGTTCTCGATGAGGCGGAGCACCGATAACCCGTAAGAGTTAAAAGGATCCATTGCTGTCTAGAAATTATGTCCGAGTTCGACGATTTCGATAGATGGTGGAATAGGCTGAAGAAATTCATGGATAGCTTTGAAACTGAGATAGAGAAGGAAATGGATGAATTATTCAGGCAAGCCGAGAGGCAGCAACGGGGCTCCAAGAGGCCTAACATGTACTATTATGGATTCGAGATAACAATGGGGGGGCCTGACGGCAAGCCCATAGTCAGAGAATTCGGCAACGTTAAGCCTTGGAGTGAGCGGGGGGGCTCTCCTGTCGTGAGCGAGGACATAGAACCATTAACTGACGTGTTCGATGATGGGGGGGATAAAATAAAGGTAGTTATGGATATGCCGGGCATAGATAAGGAAAAGATAAAGATAAGGGTCGATGGTGATAAATTAATAGTGTCGGCGGAGGGAAGCGATAGGAGGTACTATAAGGAGGTCAAGCTTCCTGCCAATGTGGATGCAAGCAAGGCTAAGGCCACGTATAGGAATGGTGTCTTAACAATAGAATTAACTAAGAAGAATGGTAAGAATGGATTTGAAATAGAAGTTCAATGATTTCTCCTTCAATGAATGGTAGAAAATTCCTTAATTCATTTCTTTCCTTTATGGCAAGAGCAACAGCTGGAGTAATGGGATGAGTAAGGATAATCCTTAATATCCACCGATAAAAGGCCAAGTAAGTGGTCCGGCATTGGTCAAGATATTGGTAACGGGCTTCGAGCCGTTTGGGGGGGGAGATGATGAGAATCCGACAAGCATAATGGCCAATGGCATAGATGGTCGGGTCATAAATGGAGCAGAGATAGTGGGTCGCGTCCTTCCCGTGTCGTATGCTAAGGCCAAGTCATTGCTGATGGACTTGCTGCACAGCATCAAGCCCGACGTCTATGTGGGACTGGGACTGGCACCGGGAAGCACGGGCGTAGCCGTGGAGAAGGTAGCCCTCAACATAGCGCGTGGGAGGGATAATGATGGCAATGATATGGATGATGAACCAATCATCAAGGATGGCCCAGCCGCGTACTTCTCCACGCTTCCCGTGAAGCCCTTAATTGATGCATTAAGGGGGGGCGCCGGCATCCCAGCCCGCGAGTCGTATCATGCAGGCACGTATCTGTGCAATTACGTCATGTACATTGGCCTACACGTAGCCACCGTGGAGGGCACGCCAAAGGTGGCGGGGGGTTCATGCATTTCCCCTACCACTCGGAATACATATCAAAACGAGGCGTGGCATCTCCATCACTGCCTTTACCAGTCATGTTCAACTCATTGATAAGAATGGCAGAGGTCGTCTTGGAGAAGCTTGTGGGCAATCCGTATAAGGCGAATCAATGATCGCCCCCAAGCAAGCCCAGCTCCTTTAGGGCAGGGGGGGAGGTCAGTTGTACTGAAGGCCCGGATCGCTTTGGGGGGGCATCATTTAAATAGCGGGGGGGAGTCGTAATGATCGTCATGTTGATGTTGTTGATCGATACTAATTACGAAGAAGCCGCCTATTATTTGATCGGTAAATTGGGAGAGGGCAATGCTTTGCAGATAACCGATGGAGTCATCATTACCTGGAGGAGCAGGGAGAGCGTGGAGAGGGCATTGCTGTCGTTGAAGGAGAAGGTCATATCAAAGGTAAGCGGGGAAGGCAATGTGGAGCTATCCTTTGCTTTGATCGATTTATCCGAGGAGCAGCTCGCGAGGCTGAGGACAATGATTAGGGACAGGTTGATTAAATTGGATAGGGAGACCTATAGGCACATAGATGCTATCAAGAATAGATTTGATAGGATGAGCGAGAAGAGGCTTGAAACGGAGGTCAGGTTTCTAGATAAGAAGTATGAATCTCTCATGAATATACATAATAAATTGAAGATAATGACCCCGGAAACAGAGAAATTAATAGATGCCATGAAAGAATTGAGGATTATTTTAAGAAAATAACGGCAAGCGATTTATAATCGATTATATATTTTCTATTTCTGCACCCTCGCCGCCCTTACTCTTTCTTCCCTTGGTGAAGGCATACAGCAACATGCCGGCTCCCCCCCCGAATCCCAACGCGGTTAGCAACGCCTCGCCCGTGGTTATCGGCATTCCATCCAGCACGGTCAATATATCCGTGTTTATTATTATCGGCTTGCCTTGATTCGTTATGGGCAACACCTTGGTGTACTTGGCATAGCGAAGCTGGGCGGTTACTTGATAGGTGCCAGCGAGCACTCCATTCACGTTGCTTGTCCCCCCGCGCCGTTGGTTATGGAGCTGTATGTCGGTCCATACCCTATCCTGTATAGGGTGACGTTCACGTTGCTCAGGGCTTGGTGGAACTGTCCCTCCACCACCACTGTGACGTTATACACGCCCAGTTGTAGAGTTATGGGTTGGTTGGTTAATGTGTTTACGTATCCTATGTAAACGGGTGCACCCCCTATACGACACCGTGAATTGAACTGGGTCGGGCGACTTTATGGGTATGTAGGCGATTCCATTGGAGTTCACGGTTATTGGTCCGTAATTCACCCCCCCATCCTGCGTGGCAGTGACTGTGGCGCCGCCCACGGGGTTGCCGTTAGTGTTGAGCAGCTGCACCTGGAGGGGGAGACCAATTCACATACACCTCATACTGGCCCGGCTCGCTTACTCCGAGGGTGCTAACCGCTATGTAGGCCTCGTGGCGGGTGGGGGGGATATGGACACCAATCTATCCACGGATCCCCACGCAGCTCCGAGTCGGTGTACCCTCCATAGGAGACGCCGCTGGGAGTCACTATTTTCTCTATGGATGCGACCTCGGGCAACTGCACCACCAGCGAGGTCCACAGTCCATTGCTTATATCGCTTGGAAGCACGGTCGCCACCAGGTTTCCGTTTTGCCACTGTCCCACTTGCTTATAGAGTATGGGCATATACGTCACGGTCAACGGCGAGGACGTTGGGTTCTGTACCTTAAACACGTTGTCGTAGATGACATATATGCCGATTATCGGTGCGAACTTTATGAACGGTGGAAGTATATAGGTTATTCCAGCCACGCTTATCAGGTTATACAGCGTGTAAACCGGCATCACTCTATTCGCTATTACTTGGAACTTCACCGGGTTCTCGCCAACCACTAAGGGCTCCACTGTGTATACGACCGCCACATAGCCGAGCAAATTCCATCCAGCCGGCACGCCGAAGCTAGATGAGGACACAACTAAGCTGCTGTGCGGGGGGGAAACCGTGGAGTTGAAGAACTGAGTTCCCTTCACAAGCATGGCAGACGGCATCTGGTATTGAGATCCATACGCTATGCCCACGGAGTACGTGCCCGGCGGCAGCTTGGCCATGTCCAATTGAAGTGCCTTCTCCTCTATTTTGAAGTAAGTCACGTTTTGATACCAATTATCCACTAGCTGGGAGAGCGAGGTTCCATTGGGCAGATATGCATTGACCAGCTCGAAGGGGGGCATTGTTGTCTATGGTTAGTTGAACCACTTGATCAGTGACGTATTGGAACGTGTAGTCCGGCGCCGTTATGTTGATGGTGGATGTTTGGGGGGGAGTGAGCGGTATGTATTCCTCCTTAACGAACGTCGCGCTTATCACTATGGTGGCATTCACGGTGGACTGGCCATTGTTTACTATCACCAAGCTGGAATTCGTGGTGTACGCCGACGTTATCATGCCATATTGGTTCTGGGACACCAAGACGCCAGCCCCGCTCACGGTCAATGCCGGGGGGGTGGGGGGGGTTGGGAAGTATATCTCCAAGTACTTCAGTGAGTAACCTGGCCCGGGGGGGATAGGGGGGGCGCCTGCACTGTGCTGGATTGGCTGGGCTGAAGCGATATGGAGCTGGTCTGGTTTATTATATCGGTGTAGGTGAGCTCGGCATAGTATGGCAATTGAACCGTGACTGGTTGATTCTGGGCCGCCAGGGTGCTGTTAATGGTAGTTGTGGAGGCGTGAAGCGCCGATGCCGTGATGCCCAGCGCTATCACAAGCATCAGCGCGAGTTTGGGAATTGACCACCTCATGAATTCATACCCCTCTTGATCTAAATATATAATAATCGTTTAGGATAGGAATGGTAAAACCACGTGGCAGTGATTGACGTATACGTGCACAGCATTTACGCAGTCTACAATTTACGCGATCATAATGCGATGGGCGGGTAACGACGCGTCCAATTAATATCCAAAACGCTTAAATAGATGAATGAACATCGATAAATCCTTCGCGGTATGAGATTGCTCTTGACAAATGATGATGGAATAGACTCCCCCCCGGCCTGCGTGCGTTGGCAATGGAGCTCCACGAGGATGGGCACGAAATACACGTAATCGCCCCAGAGGTTCAGAGGAGCAGCATTGGATCTGCGCGCACCTACGACAAGCCGCTCCGTTTGATTCACAGGGAATTGGGGGGGTATCCCATAGACGGCGTTTATGCGATAGATGGAACGCCGGCCGATGCAGTGTTCATAGGGGGGGTTAAGATGTTCCAGCCCGACGCCGTGGTGAGCGGCGTGAACTTGGGCGAGAACGTCGGCTTGGAATCCCTTTTCATAAGTGGAACCATAGGCGCGGCGATCCAAGCATCGCTAATGGGATTACCCGGAATCGCCGTATCCATGGTAGTTCCACAGGATAAGAAGTTCACCAACTCCGGCATTCCCGTGGAGTATTTCAAGCTTGCCATTTCCATAGCGTCGACCATAATGGGAATGATAGAGGCCAAGGGCTGGTTTTCTGGAATAGACGTGTTGAGCATAAATGCTCCTGACCCCCCCATTAAATGGAACGGCGAGGTCGTGGTGACCGATGCAATGAGCAGGCGATTATTTAAGGAGGAGCTGGTCAAGACGGTTGATCCCCGCGCGGTCCCCCCCGATATTCTGGAGATGGGGGGCATGAATTTGATGAATTGGATCCCGATAGCGATGCCTACTGGCTGTATCGCCGGGGGGGCTCAGTGGTGGTCAGCCCCCCCATTTCATTCAATAAAGACAGGAAAATAGATACCGCTGGCTTGCGCGATGCGCTCAGCAAGATAGGCAAAATAATTCCAAGCTAGCGGTTCCTCCGCGGGCTTGAAGCTGGCTTGCCGCGCGTGCTAAGTTAATTAGGCGATGTGGTAGCAATGCTTTTAAAATGCCGCTGGAGTGGAAGGGTATGGTGGACAGCATGCCCCCCCATCTATCAATGGAGGAAGAGTGGGATGAAGAGGAGGAGTGGGAGGAGGAATTCGAGTCCGAGTGGGGAGGAGGAATTTTAATCCTTCTCATTTTAAAGGCAAATCATAGCTCTCGCTGGTTTCCCATCAGCGATGCATCGCGTGCAGTCATCAATAGGTGATCCATTTATGGACGAACCGCCAGCCTTGAAAATAACAACGGGGAATCTAGTCAACGCGTTTTCGGCGGCGACGGTTATTGTAATCGATTTCCTAATCCCGAGGCTAGCGTTTCTGCGTTTTATACCTGGCTGAGACCTTGTATGAGGAAAGGTTTTAAAGGGGAATGAGGAACCTAATGCAATGAGATTTTGTCCTAAATGTGGTACCTTGATGGTGCCTGCCAAGGGTAAAAATGGAAGGCAAGTGCTTAGGTGCCCCCCCAAGTGCGGCTATGAAGAGGAGGTGGACGCGAAGGCCAAGTCATCCTACGTTCAGACAAAGGAGATAGGCGAGGACAAACACAGGAAGATAGCTGTGGTGGAGGAGGAGAAGGATAACTTGTCGGAGGAGGAGAAGGAAATGATAGAGGACTATCAAAAACAATTGTTGGAGAATCTATACGAGGATGAGCGCGGCGGAGAGTCCGAGGATTAATGCCCATTTTCTTAGAGGCAGTTGGTGGAGTATGCGTAATAATATTTAAGGAGAGCCGCCTCGGCGATTCAAAATGAGCAGGATAGCAGTAGTGGATAATGATAGGTGCCAGCCCAAGAAGTGTACCCAAGAGTGCATACGCTTTTGTCCGTTGGTGAGGACGGGGAAAAGGGCCATTTATTTTGACGAGGAGATCAAGAAGCCGGTGATAACCGATCTATGCACTGCATGCGGTATATGCATTAAGAAATGCCCCTTCGATGCCATAACCATAATCAACACTCCAGCCGAGCTGGAGGGGGGGGAGTGCATTCATCAATACGGTCCCAGCGGCTTCAAGCTCTTCAGGCTTCCCATATTGAAGCCCGGCAAGGTGATTGGAATAATAGGTCAAAACGCGTTGGGCAAGACCACGATAGCCAAGATATTGAGCGGCGAGGTAAAGCCGAACCTGTGCTCCAACAACTCCAGCGAATCAGCAGTGATTCAATACTTCAAGGGCACCGAGATGCAGACATACATGGAGAGGCTATACTCGAAGGATTTGAGGGTGGTTCACAAGACTCAGTATATAGAGGCCATTCCCATGTATGTTAAGGGTAGGGTCAAGGATGTTCTCTACAAGGTGAAGGGGGACGAGAAGGCCGTGGGTGAGGTCATGGAGAAGCTGAATCTATCTCACTTGGGTGATAGGTTGCTTTCTGAGTTGAGTGGTGGTGAGTTGCAGAGGGTTGCTATTGCTGCTGCTTTGCTTCGTGGTGCTGATGTTTATGTGTTCGACGAGCCGACGACTCACTTGGACATAATAGAGCGGTTCAGGGTGGCCAACGCCATAAGGGAGCTGGCGGAGGAGGGCAAGTACATCTTGGTGATAGATCATGATTTGGCCATAATGGATTACCTGTCCGACTTGGTGGTGATACTATATGGAAAGCCAGGGGGGGCATACGGCATATCATCATGTTAAGGGCGTTAAGGAGGGCATAAACGAGTATCTGAAGGGGGGGTACTTAGTGGATGAGAACATGCTGATCAGGAAGGAGCCTGTCAGGTTTAATATGAATCCCCCCCTCCCGCAATGCCCGGGAGGACAAGCTTTTGCTGGAGTGGACTCAGTTGAGGAAGAGGGTGGGATCGTTCGAGTTGACGATCATGCCGGGCAAGGCATTTAGAGGAGAGGTGATAGGGATTATAGGCCTAATGGAATTGGGAAGAGCACTTTCGCGAAGATGCTGGCCGGCGCATTGGAGCCGGATGAGGGTATAATAGTGCCCTACGGAAGCGTTGTGATGAGTTATAAGCCGCAGTACGTTAGTGACATAGCAATGAAGTTGGGCGACATGACGGTCGGCAATTACATTGCCAGCGTTGCCGGGCCGGAGTATCAATCCAATATACACTGGCCTGACCTAGCAAACGGGTTCACGTTGATCCCATTGATGGATAGGTTGCTTTCTGAGTTGAGTGGTGGTGAGTTGCAGAGGGTTGCTATTGCTGCTGCTTTGCTTCGTGGTGCTGATGTTTATGTGTTCGACGAGCCGATGGCGTACTTGGACGTGGAGCAGAGGATGCGGGTCGCGCATGTGTTGGTGAAGACCATAACGGAGAAGGAGGCCTTGGCGTTCGTTGTGGAGCACGACATAACGATGCTGGATAGGATCAGCACCGCGGCCCTGGTGTTCCATGGGGGGGAGCCAGGCACCAGCGGAACCGCGGAGCCGCCGTCAGATCTCAGAACCGCTATGAATCAATTCCTAAAGATGCAGGACATGACGTTTAGGCGGGACTCCAGCACGGGAAGGCCTAGGTTCAATAAGAAGGGCTCGGTTCTGGATAGGACGCAGAGAGAGCTCAATGAATTCTACTACTTCGTGGACTCGGGCAGGGAGGAGCGGTGAATCGTCCTAGGCTCTATGACTGGGCCCGCGGGAATCGGCGCGCGGCATTGCTTGGGTAATAGGCCTACACGCCTATGAATATGTTGTCCTTGTTCCTTATTATTCTAGTCCTGGTTCTCTTGTTTGGAATGCAAGGGCGGCCCACTATTGTTATCACCCTATCGTATATGTTGGACCCCCCCGTCCTCCGCAGCGGAACGGCCAGGCACTCCCCCCCGTTGAATATGCCGGGCGAGAGCATTCTGACCTCCACCACGTCGCCCACGTCGTAGGGTTTCGGCAATTCCTTCGCCGGAGCTATGGACATGGACTCCCCCCCTGTCGGTATTAGGTCCAGCCCCCCCACTTCAAGCGAGAGTTTCCTTAAGTGGTTCCAGAAAGAATCCCAATCCTCCTCATCTATGGGATTCCGTCCCCGCTTGTGCCTCAAGTATTTCTGTATTAGGAGGGGGGGATACTTTATCCTGTCTCCCATCTTCAACGCCATAACTAATCGCCCCATTTTCTCCATCTCACCCTCATTCAAGCCTGGCAGAAGCACGGGGGGGGAGATTATGACTTGAAGCTTCGTGTTGTTGAGTATGAAACCCAGCTTCCTGAGCACTGAGTTCACGTCGTAGAAGTTGGTTCCAGACAGCTTGCGCGCCAGGGGGGGTGGGAGCAGAGCGTCCATGCTCAGGTTTATCCTGGTTAATCCAGCCTCCTCCAGTTCCTTTATCTTGGACTCGCTGAGCATGTATAGCCTGGTCTGCATTGATATCACGTCCACCACCTCCCTTATTTCCTGGACCAGATCCACTAGGTAGGGATAATTGCCGGGATCCCCCCCATTCCATCTATATGGGCCTCAACGCGTGTTCCCTTATATGAGGCCACCTCCTCCACTGCATTCACTAACGCGTCTGGATCCACTATGTACTCCGCAGCCCTGGCCCGAGATTTGGGGCCCGCGTTAACGGAGCAGAAAATACATGATAGGGCGCAGATGGACGTGGGCCTGACCTCCACCACGTTTGTTCCCCTATCCACTACGCCGAAGGCAGGGTACCCACCATTGGTACTCAGTCCCCCCCACTCGAACTAAGGTTCTCCTCACGTTGATTGTCTCATTCATTTGGACTTGTGTCCCAGATGAATACAGGAGTAGGATTTATATTTGTAGTAGCCATGTGCAGGAGATAGTAGAGACCGGGAATGACAATAAGGGTATTGGAGGGAGTTGTGGGAGGCAATCACCTACCTGTCCAGACAATAGCGCTGCTGCCGAAGTCGGCTTTCGATGAATTAATAGAGGCCCCCCCTGAAGTATGAATTGATGGGTATATTGGCGAATGGGCCGGCCACGGTCACCGAGGCGTCGGCTAAGCTTCGTCTCTTGAAGGGCGCGGTGCACAGGCACATAAAATCGCTGGAGGAGTTGGGATGGATAAGGCAATTAAGCGCGGCGGAGGCAAAGAGACTCAACCTGACCAGGGAGCGAACAGGATATACTACATACCCACAGCCTTGGTTTACTTGGGGTACTCCATAGAGTACGATAACGATAACACCGTTATAAAGATGCTGAGCAATTATGGGGGGGCATTCATTGATTCCAGGAAGGGCAAGTTCATATTGAGGACCCCCGACGGCCAGGATGCCGCTTTGCGAGAGTGAGTGCCCTGAGCATCAGTACTGCTCTGATTGGGCCATGAGGACAGCGAAGCAGTTCAAGGTGAACGTCGTCCCGGATAGAATGGAGTCGGCGGACTCCATAATATTGAGGATCCTCTACTCGATAGCGATGAGGGAGTTGAAGAGCAACATGGACAGGAACCCGCTCTTTATATTCAGCACGAGATTCGACAATGTTTATAGGGAAAAAATGGGATCCCCCCCGTATAGGGGGTCACTGTTTCTTTGATGTGCAGCTGCCCATTATCTTGAGGAGCTGCATCGCTACTCCCAGCCCCCCCTTCTTTATGTCTGGGTCGTTCAAGGCGCTCATCAAACCGAAGACGCCGTTCACCGGCTTTGCGTTGGATATGGTCTCCATGTTTAGGTTCTTGCCCATGCACCCGCCCAGGGATTGCATCGTCTCCTTCAGCTTTATCACGTCCTGGGCATCCAGCTTATTCATTGTCTGGATGGATCCATCCAGTAATAAAGCCAATAACCTGAATAGCGCTGGTTCTTGGAATAGGTACTGTATTATCTCCTCGAACTTGTTTATTATAAGCATTAAGGAGTCAAGGGCCCCCCCGCTGCGCTTCAGCTCTATCACTTGATCCAGCAGTCCCTTGACCTCATCCATGTTCTCCGACAGCATGGTTATCATCTCTAGCAGTTTCTCATCCATGTTCTGGGTTTGGGTTGTCTCTGCCATCATCATCACCTACATCGTGGTCTTTAGCCAAGTTTTGTAGAATACATCCTTTATAAGCTTACCCAGCGGGGGGGAGGTCAATATGCTGTAGCAACTGCCCATCCAATTCGCCTTGTTATTGTTCATGTCCAGCTTTATATCACAGTTGAACATCAAACCCAGCTCTCCATAATCCATTGCGCACGTCATCGCGTTTATCTGGGCTGGGTCTATTGGTTGCCCCAGTATTTCGCCCGCTATGGCTCCCGCGCTGGCCAGCGCCGTGAAATGAACTGGGACGCCGGCGGTCGGCAATCCTATTGTAGGCATTGAGTGTTCTCCCGGCAGGTAGACGTCATCGAACTTGGGACTCCTGCCCGTGTATACGTTAGCGGCCGTCCACTTGCCCATCGGGGTATCGACCACCAACGACGTCCCCCCCTCGAATGGCTTCGGCAGCCTGGCGGGGGGGGAACCACTATCAATAAGTCATACTTCACCTTATCGCTGGTGATGACGACCGTTTTGTTCTTGTCATCCACCTCCACAGGCCTAGCATTACCCACGTAGTTTATGCCCTTCTGTTTGAACACCTCCATGGTTATCTTGGCGGCCTCCGGCCCAAGGGGCTGTATTGGCTTCTCGAATGGGTGGATCAAGGTTATGTTGACCTTATCGCGGATGCCTCTCTTCCTGAAAACAGTATCGAGTTGGCCCACTATCTCGAAGGGGTAGACGCCGCATCTATATATGGGTTCGGGCGTGAAGACCACGACGTTGCCGCCGCTGAAGCTTCTAAGCGCCTCCCTTAACTTGAGCGCGCCGTCCAGGGAGAAGTTGTGGTACCCCCCCACTCCTAGATTGTATGTCTTGAAGTCATTCTCAATGCCCAGGCTAGCTATCAGGTAATCATACGTGAACTTCCCCTTGTCCGTCTCCACAGTCCTGTTCTCCGGGTCAACCTTGGTTATGTTTGCCTTGACGTACCTCACCCCCCCCTCTTCGCCAGCATGGATAATGGCAACTGAGCTTGGGCTGGGTCTAAATCGCCCAACGCTATGTTGACCAGGAGCGGCGGAAGCAGGTAGTAATCGGTGTCGTTTATTATGGTTATTTCGAAGTCAGCCCTGCCCCTCAACCTCTCGGCCAGCTTCTTGGCGGCGACCACGCCCCCGACGCCGCCGCCTAGGACCAGAATTTTCTTGGCCATGGATATTTTTACAAAATATGTTTATTTTAAGTTTTTCCACCGTCGTTTCCATGGTCTTTATCGAGGTACGCCAATACGAAGCATGGAGTATCCACAGGGCATGCGCCGTTAGATGCATTTCTAATCTTCTCCGCCGTATCTAGGCATTTGCCGAGACTTCGCAGCAGGTTTATCACTAGTCCAAGCCCCCCTTCCTGACGTAGGGATCATTGAGGGCGCGTATGAGGTCCGCCACCCCCCCGTTAACGGGCTTCGTTTCGTGGGTTACATTGGATGACACGCCGTACAGCGCGCAGAGTATGCATGAAGTTGCTTCCTGCACCGTCGTCTTCAATTCATCCGGCTTCATCTGGGACGCCACGCCCAGCACGTAATTTATCAATTCCTCTTCGGTTACAGACATGCAAGCCGCATTACTTAACCACTAAATATTATTTTCACCTATGGCAAGCAATGCAGCGGAGCACGAGCGATAGCGAGGAGTTGGAGTTATTTTATGCAGCACGCCATCCAGTTCAGTTTCAATTTAGTTGGGGTCTCGCTTCTTAATGATTCCGGGCCTCGTCAACTTCTCGACGTTTAAAACCTCATCTATCTCGGCCTCGCTCAACCCAACCTCCCTGAGCGCCTCCCTGATGGTTTTTCCCTTGACGATCATTTTGCCTATTTCGGATGCCTTGTCGTACCCTACCATCGGCGATATCAATGTGACTAATGCAGGGCTGGTCTCGGCATACCTCCTCATCACGTCAATGTTCGGCCGCATTCCCTCTATCACCAGCCGCGCGAATTTATCCAACGCCTCAGCCATTAAGTCGATTTGCAGTAACACGTCGTATCCCATCAATGGGACTCCCATTGCCAGCTCGAACTCCCCCCCCAGCATGGATGCAATCGACACGGCCTCCGCCAAGCCAATGGACTGGGCCGCGGCCAGCAGGGACGCCTCCACGGTCACCGGGTTAGTCTTGCCCGGCATTATGCTGCTGCCCGCCACCTCCGCCTGGGTGGGTATGTCTATCTCGTTGATTGCGGTGAAGGGTCCAGAAAACATCAGCCTTACGTCCTGCCCCAGCCTGTATAGCTGAATGCTGATCACCTTCACGGCGTTGCTAAGCTCCACTAGATCCGTCAGTAACCGCATTGCCCTGAACCTATTCGCTGCCTTGAAGTCAATCCCCCCCGCGAGGCTGGATATCTCCTTGATGACCAATCCAGCGAAGTCCGGATGCGAGTTCACGCCTGTCCCCACCGCTGTCCCCCCCTATCGGTAGCTCCCTCACGTAGTTCAACGCGCCATGTATTGACGCCAGGCTGTGCTGGAATGCGTCCTCGTACGCAGACAACTCCTGCCCCCAGCGTGACTGGCAGCGCGTCGCGGAGGTGGGTTCTGCCGGCCTTAACCACTCCCGAGTACTTCTCGGATGCCTCGTGGATCGATGATATGAGTCGCCTCAAGGCGGGCTCCAATCTATTCATGTATTCGGCGACGGCGGCTATCCTTATTGCTGTTGGAACTACGTCGTTGGATGACTGGCCCATGTTCACGTGATCATTAGGATGAACGCGCCTACCGCTTAACTCGCTTGCCCTCTTAGCTATCACTTCGTTTATGTTCATGTTAAGCCCAGTCCCAGACCCTGTCTGGAACACGTCCAGCACCACTTCGCCGTCGTGCTTGCCGTTGATGACCTCCATAGATGCATCCATTATAGCGCTCGCCACGTCCTTATCCAGTAAGTTCAACTCCATGTTGACCTTGGCGCAGGAGTACTTTATGACGCCCATGCTCCAGATTATCCGTGAAGGAAAGCGCGTGCCCGTGTTTAGGAATAAATCCCGAGCCTTCTCCGTGTAGCTCATTCGTTGAATCAATTCACCATACCTATAAGCCTTACGTCTCCTCTCAAGCCGTTGAATCAGCGGCTGGATTTATCCGTTATCGTTAATACGGGAGATCCCTCGACATCATCGGTGAATTACCTAGGCGTTATCTACGAGGTGGATGGAGTTAGGGGGGCCAAGATGAGGGTATTCAGCGATGCGGAGGACGGCATCTGGATGGGCAAATTCGTCGTGATAGACGATGCTTACCCCCCCGTGCTGTCTCGCGTCATTTCAATAGATAGGAGGAATTACCTATCCGATGAGCGCATGATAGCCCAGCTGGACAGCAAGGAGAGAATGGATGAGTTGAGGAAGTACGGCTTCGACTTGGAGTACATATCGACGTCCACCACGGCCTCCCTATCCATAATAGGCAAGTTCGGGGGCAATGGCTTGCTGCACATAGATAGGCCCATAAAGCCCTACAGCCTCGTGTACGACGCTGACGATAAATTGATAGAGGCATTGCTGGCGCGGGCGGCGATTCATCGCTTGACGTGGGGGTGATAAAGGGTCCCGGTCCATGCTAGGCTAGATCCGGATAAGTTGGTCACCCATCACTGCGCAATACTGGCATCCACGGGCGCCGGCAAGTCGTGGCTAGCAGGGTGATACTGGAGGAATTGACGTTGAAGGTGGGTCTCCCGATATTAGTGATAGATCCTCACGGGGAGTACTCAGCCATGCAGTACCAGGCGGAGCAGGACCGCGCATCCAAGGAGGAGGCGGAGGCCGGGGGGGAGAGGGTGTCGTCCCTCGTGTCCATATACATTCCAGGTAAGGTAGATGTATCCTCCATGGATAGGCATTACGCGAAGAGGTTCGGCCGCCCCCCCAGGCGGTACGTTAGGGTGGGCATGAACCCACGATCGATGCCGCTGGGCATTTTGGTCAGGTTACTTAATTACTACTACGGATTAACCGATGCCCAGAGGCGAATACTGGAGGAGGGTGGGTGTACAACTCGGTCTATGAGGAACCACCCCTCACCCCCATAGATGACCTCATCAAGGAGATAGTGGAGACGGGGAAGAGCGCTGCGACGAAGGGGTACGGCGGGAGATAGCGACGTCTTCGCTAATGACCAAGTTAAGGATGCTGTTCGAGAACAGGCCCTTCTTCATAACCAGGTACGGGGGGGATTACTATGGGAGCGAGCCCATAAGGCTGCTGGACGTGCGAGGCATGCTGTCCACCCCCGGGATAAAGGTGCTCGACCTGAGCTCGCTCGACGTGATGGATCAGCAAGCCCTCACCGCCGTCGTCCTGGATGAGGTGTTCTCTCTGGCCAAGAGGAGGTCAATACCGCCCACCTTCCTCTTGATAGAGGAGGCCCACAACTTCGTGCCCAGCAAGGGCTCAGCCATGAGCAAGCAACCCATATTGAGGATAGCTAGGGAGGGGCGCAAGTTCGGGATAGGCATGTGCCTGGTCTCCCAGAGGCCCTCCAGGGTGGATCCGGACGCATTGAGTCAATGCATGACTCAAATATTCAAGAGGATAATAAACCCTCTCGACTTGAAGTACGTAGAGTTGATAAGCGAGTACGTGTCCAGGGAGGAGGTCGGCCAGCTCCGCGTATTGAACTCGGATGAGGCGTTGGTGACGGGGCTATCGGTCAAAATACCGTTATTAATAGGCGTGAGGAGGCGGTTCACGGCGCATGGCGGGGGGGAGACCCCCTCCATAGAGGAATCCCTAAAGGACTTCCTGGAGGGGGGGAAACAAGGAAGTTGATGACTAAGACCACTGCTGATGAGTGATGACGGTACAAAGCGCTGATGCCGGGCCTAGGCAGCGCTGCTGGCCGTAACGGTCTCAGCCTCTCCGGCTCCGGCTAGGGCAGATACCTTGTAGTTCTTGGTCCACAAGGCCACCAAGAACGTCAGTCCCATCATTATCATGCCCGTCATGAATATGTAGTTGAACGCCGTGGAGGAGGGCAGCACCGCTATGGGGGGGATGATGTTGCCATTGAATAGCGTGAAGTAGACGGTCTCGTACGAATCCATTATCACAGTGGATATGACTGGCCCGGTGGAGCTGCCGAGGGTCCTTATCAACGTGTTCATGCCGATCCCAATGCCGCGCGCGTCCTCAGGCACTGATACAGCAACCATGTTGACCAAGGGAACAATGATGAATATCAGCCCCCCCAGCGATGCCACGACGGTATCCTCCACCAATGCCAGCGAGGATCCCCCCCTGTTAACCATCATTAAGTAGAATCCCAATGCCCCAATCAAGGAACCAGCCATCAAGACGGGCTTCGGCCCGCTCTTGGCCACTATCCTGCCGACGAATGGGCCCACCAATGCCATGGTCAACGCGACGGGGCTCATCAATAAGCCCGTCTGTATTATTGAGAGTCCAAGTCCGTACGGGGCGGGCAGCTGCGCGTAATACGTTATCGCTATGAATATGAGGAACATGCCTATCCCGGAGATGAGCCCGGCCAGGTTGGACACCATTACATTCCTTATCCTGAATAGATCTAGTTTTATGAGGGGCTCCGCCTTCCTCCTCTCCACAAACACGAATGCGGTGACAAGCGATAATCCGAGCAAGAGAAGCGCGAGCTGCGGAGCGCTGGCCCAGCCGGAGTTGGGTCCCTGCGTCATATAGACGAGCACCGAGGCCACTCCCCCCCCGCCCAGCAACGCGGCGCCCACGTAATCAACGCTCTCCCGACTCTTAATGTCGGTCTCCTTCAAGTACTTGAGCGATATGAAGAACACTATCAAGGATAATATGAAGGCCGTGTGGAAGGCGTATTGCCACCCGAGGTCCTGAACTATGTAGGAGCCTATCAGGAGCCCCCCCAGCGCGGGCCCTATGGCTAGGGTACCGCTGAGTATTCCCTGGGCGAACGCTATTCGTTCCCGCGGGAATATATCAGTTATTATAGCGATCGCTATGGGGGAACACCGCGTATCCCAGTCCCTGGATGGCCCTTGCCCCCCCTATTAGGAACCCGATGGATGGGGGGGAGAAGCCTGCCAAGCCCACGGCCACTATGTAGAACGCGACGGCCATCACGTACATCCTCTTCTTCCCGTAAACGTCGGCCAATTTTCCGAAGAGTGGGGAGGCCACCGCGCCAACTATTAAGTAGGCGGAAGTGACCCAGCCCACCGTGGTGGCGGTGGTCGAGAAGTCATCCTGTATCTTGGGCAGGGCCGGCACCACCATCGTCTCCACGTAATTTATGAGGACCAGCATCAACGCGAGTATGAGCAAGGTCCTGATGGCCTCCTTCCCATCCATGGAAAGCCGCCGATGCGTGCCTGAATAAAAACATTTCGAAATCGATATTTTTTCAGAACGAGTCGTCGGTCAATGCATGGATTCGAGTTTATCGTGGGTATCCCTATATCCGATTTTCGTCGCCACGTTTTTAAATAGTTAATTTATTAAGTTTCATGGATGGAATGAGATATTTAAGGATAGGGATGACGGGGGGGGTTCTCGGCTCCGTCCTGGCCCTTGGGGGGGCAATGACGTTCGGCGAGAAAAACGTCTGGAAGCTGGGCGGCGTCGATCAAGAACTGGCCAACAAGATGGTGAAGCGATCCATAGATGCCGGCATAAACTTCTTCGATACGGCGGATGTCTATGACGAGGGGGGGAGGTCCGAGGTCCTGCTGGGCCGGGCTTTGGGTGAGTATAGGGAGCAGGTGTTGATAGCCACGAAGGTCAGGGGAAGAACGGGGGGGCCCGGAGTCAACGAGACCGGCCTGTCGAGACACCACATTAACGTGGCCGTCAAGAAGAGCCTGGAGCGGCTTGGAACTACTTGGATCGACTTTTATCAATTCCATGGATGGGACTCCTTAACTCCCATAGAGGAGGCGGCTCAGGCAATGCAGAGGTTGGTGGATGAGGGGGGGTTAGTCAATTACCCCCCCGGCGTGTCCAACTTCGCGGCTTGGCAAATGGCCGTGCTACAAACCATCAGCCAGGAGAGGGGGGGTACGCCAGGTATGAGACGGCTCAGATGAATTACTCCCTATTGAACAGGGATATAGAGCACGAGGTACTGCCGTATATGGAGCACAGCGGCATGACGTTGCTGGTCTGGAGCCCGCTTCACGGCGGCATACTCACCGGCAAGTACACGGACTACGAGAAGCCGCAGCCGGGCACTAGGATGGGTAACAGGGGGGCTTTTTCTTTCCTCCATTCGATCCAGGGCTGGCTAAGCGAGTGGTGGATAAGCTGAGGGAGATAGCGAAGGAGCAGGGAGCAACGCCTGCCCAAGTGGCTATTGCTTGGCTGCTCTCCAAGAAATTGATAGTGATAGTGGGGGGGGCTAGGACAATGGAGCAGCTGGAGGAGAACTTGGGGGGGCCATTAACGTCAACCTAACGTCGAAGCAATTGGATGAGTTGAACGAGTTGACAAAGCCGAGGCCCCAATACCCGGGATGGATGATAGAGCGGCAGAACAAGGATAGGCAAGTATCCATAATAATTTAGGTCCTCCAGGAATGATTCTCGCGCCTCGCTTGAAGAAGATGGTTTATTGAGCTAGATACTCAATGGCTCGGGGGGGCCCTGCCATGCGGTAGAGAAGTAGTGGATTCACATCTTCACAATCGCGTAGTTTATGCCAAGCCACGCCGCGAAGAAAGCAAGCAGGAACAGCTCGTCGACGTCCGTGAATATCTCCACCCCCCCCACATGGTTCCCAGGCTGAACAGCAGCGATGATAGGACGAATTTCAAGTGGGGAAGCCTTATCCTGGCTATTTGGTCCTTCAAGGCTATGGTTAATAGAACCACGGCCCCCCCCGCCGCTATCAAGGTTCCCAGCAATGCCGATGAGTAGCTCTTGGGTATGAGCGCTATTATGACGAGCGCCGCCTCCAGTGCCTCCGTGGCGGACACCGCCAGCACCACTCCGACCCCCCCTCCTTCTCCTCCTCCCCCCCATGCCTTCGGATCCCTTTGAAGTACCTCCGACTGCTCCTAAGCAGTCTATAACCGAAATAGAAAAGTATTGCGGCGGACACCGCCAGCACGTACCTTAGTGGAAGCAGCACTATGTACTTCCCCACTGTGAAGGTAGGTATTAACACCAGGCGACGCCTATTATGGAGTAAGCTATGGGCCTCAAGCCCTTATACGTTGCCTGGTATATGGCCGTCACGGCCCCCCCCGCCTCCGACAGCTCCAATAAGCTTATGCCCAGCGCAGCCAGGAAAATGCCGACATCCATGCGAGCCCAAAGCCAATCCGAGTTTTTAAGCTATTTTATGAGTCATCACCGTGGGCAACTTCTGCCAGATTCTATGAATGATATAGTTGACAATCAACATGGCTCTCCCAAGGTCATCATTGATTGCGCATCTCGGTTCACGTGGGCGCATGTTTTTAAGAGGCGCCGGTTTTTAAGGGTAAATGGCGGTTCTCACGTTAGCGTTAAGGCAGGATTTAGGAGGCGGGGGGGGTCGCTGGGATTGGCGTGGAATGGGGGGGGTCGCTGCCCGCGGTGAGGGACCGCGTTGGGCCGCTGGGGGGGTGGTTTCGCGGTGAAGGTTAGGGTTATGGATGTGTACTTCGAGGCCGCTCATTATACAGGCTTCAGCGATGAGTATAATTATCTGCATGGGCATACGTATAAGATAGACGTGGAGTACGAGGCGGAGCTGGGCGGCGGGGGGGATTACTTGATGGATTTCGAGGCGATTAACTCAGTGGTTCAAGGCGTGGCGAGGCGGTGGAATTATAAGTTGCTGGTGCCGGAGGGAGACGTTGGCCGAATAGAGATAAGGGCTCCGTTCAAGGTGGAGATTAAGCCGGTGAGGGGGGGTAGGTACGCCACTGCCGAGGTTATTTGCAGGCAGTTGCTGGAGGAGGTCAGGGGGGGGCGGGATTGGGCGGAGCGATGGCAGGCTCTCCCTCACCGTGTGGGAGGGGCCCAGGTACGCGGCTCAATGCAGCGAGTAACGCGTTGTGGCCCGGCTAAGGTCATTGCGTGGAGGCGGCGGTTTATTCTTTAAGTACTGGCCCTACCTGATTAATTGGGGGGGATTTCATGGATGTCGTCAGCAATGCGGAGGTGATAAGGATACCCGTGGTGAAGTGGGTGGGGGGGAATGATGGGGGGGTTAGGATGATGAGCGAGGCGGCGTTTCTCAAGGCGCTCCACCCGGTTAGGATAAACATATTGAGATTGATAAACTTCGGCGTGACGAGGCCTGTGGACATGATTCAAAAGCTCAAGGTACCCCCCCGCTCCACGCTGTTTCACCACCTATCCGAGCTGCTGGGGTCGGGCTGGGTAATGGATAGGAACGGCGAGTATGGATTGGCGGCCAGCGTTTACCTGGCTTATAGAGTGAGTGGTGAGGATGGGAGCCTCTCCATCAGGATGATAAACAACATGGGCGCGTTCGTGGATTACAAGACGGGCTTCATAGTGGTGACGGGGAAGGAGCCCACCATAAACTGCGTCAGGTGTCCCTTCATAACTCAATGCACTAATGCATTGAGGTCCCTTGAGGATAAATTCAACGTAACTATAACGTCAAGGACGCCGGCCGAGGCGTACGTGGAGCTGCTCAGCAATTGGATGAAGGATAAGCTAGCCAAGCTTCTCAGCGATGGTTTTCTAGACATAAGGGAAGAGAGACAGCCGCGAGGCGGTCGAGATGGTAAAGCGGTTAGTTTCGCTAGTGATTAGAACCGCTCCCTAACCAGCTTGACGACTTCGAGCGGCGTCTTGGCGACGGGCACCCCCCCGGCTCCCCCCCTGAGAGCCTCGACCTTGCCGGCGTATGTGCCCATCCCCCCCATGGATACTATTGCCCCCCCGGCGTGCCCCCCCATCCTCTTTCCGGGGGGGAGCCGTTCGTCCAGCTATGAAGCCCACCACGGGCTTAGTTATCTTGCCCTCCAGTATAGCCTTGGCCAGTCTCTCCTCTGCGTCGCCCCCCCGATCTCCCCCCCACGGCAACTATGAGCTTTGTCTCGTCGTCCTTCTCGAACATCATGGCCGTCTCCACAGTGTCTATGCCCGTCACGGGGGTCTCCCCCCCCACTCCCACCACCGTGCTCTGCCCGAAGCCGGCCTGCGATAACAGGAAGGATAGCTCGTACGTCAAGGTGCCGCTCCTGGATATTATGCCTATGGGTCCCTTCCTATTGTATATGCTGTTGGGCAGTATCCCGACCTTACTAATGGTGGGGGGCTTATGACGCTGGGCAGTTGGGGGGGCCAACTATGGTTGTTCCCCCCCTGTACTTGGCGTAATTGACGAATTTCAACGCATCGTGTATGGGGGGGATGTGCTCGGTTATTACCACGACCAAGCCCACGCCTGCGTCTATGGCCTCGAACACCGCGTCGGCGGCGAACTTGGCCGGGACGAACACTATGGAGGTATTGGCCCCCCCTGTCTTGGCCACCGCCTCCTCCACGGAGTCGAAGACGGGCACCCCCCAGCGACGGATTGTCCTCCCTTGCCCGGCGTGACTCCCCCCCAACCACCTTAGTTCCGTATTGAAGCATGTACTGCGCGTGCCTGGAGCCCTCGCTGCCGGTTATTCCCTGCACTATTACCTTGGTGTTGGAGTTGACGAGTATCATTTGCCGTCACCCCCTTATAGCCTTCATCAAGTCCTGCACCGCCTCCTCGGCCGTGTCGTATATTTTAATGTTTAGCGGGGCCAGTATCTTCCTACCCTCCTCCTCGTTGGTTCCCTTAAGCCTTATGAATATGGGCTTGGAGACGCCCACCTCCCTTATGGCCTCCGTCACCCCCCCATACGCCACCTCATCTCCCCCCCTGGTTATGCCGCCGAATATGTTGATCAACACCGCCTTTATCCTGGCGTCCTTCAGGAGCAGCGTCAAGGCCGACTTCACTATATCCCTGCTGGCGCCTCCGCCTATGTCCAGGAAATCCGCGGGCTCCCCCCCGCCGTACTCCTTCACCAAATCCATTGTTGCCATGGTCAAGCCAGCTCCATTGCCTATGATACCTATGTCGCCAGGCAGCTCCACATAATGGAAGCCGGCCGCCCTCGCCTCAAGCTCTTCCCTGGTCAAGTCTCCCTCCTCCTCCACGTTTATATCGCCGTGCCTGAACAAGGCATTATCATCGACCATTATTTTCACGTCTATCGCGATGAACTTTCCATCCTCAGTCAAGGCAAGCGGTTTATCTCCACGAGCTCGGCATCGTAATCCATCATTACTTGATACATAGCATACACTACCTTGGCGAACTCCTTCGCCTGGGCTCCCTGGATCCCCCCCATGAACTTGATCAACTCGTTAACCAAGTAATCCCGCAGGCCGGCGAATGGATGGAACCCGCCCCCCCTGAATATCTTCTCCGGGTGCTCCTTGGCCACCTCCTCTATGTCTATCCCACCCTCCGGCGACGCCAGTATTAGGTACCTCTCATTCGTCCTATCCACGGTCATAGATATGTAGTACTCCTTCTTTATGGGGGGGACCCCCCCTCCTCCAACAAAACCTTTTTTATGGGGGGGAAGTCCTGGATCACCTTGCCCAAGTACTCCTTAGCTATGGCCCTCGCCTCATCAGCGTTATTGGCCTTCTTGACGAGCCCCCATCTTAGCCCTGCCAGCGAAGGGGGGGACCTGCGCCTTAACGAAGACCGGATATTTGAGCCCTTGTCCAATCTGATCCGGAGAACTTATTACCATGCCTCTCGGCTTCTCAACGCCATACTTATACAATAAATCCTTACCTTTATATTCCAGCAACCTCATGCCGTAACGCGGATTACTTGAGTAAAAAAATTTTACCGCCATGGGTCCTAAGCAAGCCCATGAGGCCGATCCCCCCCTCAGTAAGAACCAAGTCCTAGACAATGCTGCGAAGCCGCTTACATTCAGCAATCTCACAACTAGATTCAGGCTGTCTTACTGAGTGTCTTGCTTTTTTCCTTGAAAATCGGCTCTCCCTTATTTTCAGTTTTTAATGAGGCTGGGCCCGGCGCCTTGAGCCGCTCCTTGAAAAAAGCACGTTGCTCCACGCCCCCCAGAGCGGTTTTCCAAGGCAGAAAAACAAAAACCACAAGAAACAGAAACAAACAAAAAACTTAAAAAAGACCACCCAAATAAAAACTTACAGCAGAATCTACAAAAGAATTGAGAGGAGCTTAAACGACCCGAGGTTAGTCGGGTCGTCATCAGGCAGAATCTACAAAAGAATTGAGAGAAGTCTTCACTGCATTCATAGATGGATGCAGTGGGGGGCAGGCAGAATCTACAAAAGAATTGAGAGTCAGCGTGGTCTTCCCGCTCCCGCTCATTCCCAAGAGCAGAATCTACAAAAGAATTGAGAGACGGATGGATTGGTGGCGACGCAGCCCGTCAATAAGAAGCAGAATCTACAAAAGAATTGAGAGTAGTCTGCCATGCTAATAATTCTATTTTCGAACGGAAGCAGAATCTACAAAAGAATTGAGAGATTACTTCTTTTTCCTTCATAAACTCCACCATTATTTCCAGCAGAATCTACAAAAGAATTGAGAGGGTTCATTTGTTTCTATAATTCTCATTCTGTTGGTCAAGCAGAATCTACAAAAGAATTGAGAGTATCCTCGCCCTTGACGGTGGAAACGCTCTATAAGGATAAGCAGAATCTACAAAAGAATTGAGAGAACAAGCGGCTGGGTACTCCATGTCCCAGCCGTTGCGTTAGCAGAATCTACAAAAGAATTGAGAGTTAACCTCTTTATTCTCCTCCATATCGCGAATTGATAACTGCAGAATCTACAAAAGAATTGAGAGGTAATGCCCTTAGGGCTAGCCGCTCTCTCCCACCGCAGCAGAATCTACAAAAGAATTGAGAGTTGCACTTCGCCTTTATTTTCCCCAGCGGTGGGATGGTTGGCAGAATCTACAAAAGAATTGAGAGTCTTTGGATCCATTCATGGACGGCTTTGCCGCGGAACATAGCAGAATCTACAAAAGAATTGAGAGTGAATGGCGTGGCCGGGTCGTATGCTTATCGCGCGGCCCGCAGAATCTACAAAAGAATTGAGAGCTAGCCCTAACCCCATCCTCCACAAGCCTAGCCGCCTCCAGCAGAATCTACAAAAGAATTGAGAGGGATTTACCCGCATTATAGCTAGCAACTCCCTTGCCTCCCTGCAGAATCTACAAAAGAATTGAGAGTTAGATGTGGCGATTAGGACGCGTTTCCCTACTCTTCTCAAGCAGAATCTACAAAAGAATTGAGAGGGGGGAATCCGCACGGGCATTTCCCTGCCAAAAAATCTTGCAGAATCTACAAAAGAATTGAGAGATCAGGCAGTTGGCGAAGGAGGAAACAAACACTTTAGACCGCAGAATCTACAAAAGAATTGAGAGTCAACCACGACCTCACCGTTGCGTTCACTGAGCTTCCTAACGCAGAATCTACAAAAGAATTGAGAGTGGCGGCGTCGAGTCGAGTATTATACCTCCTAGCCGTCAGCAGAATCTACAAAAGAATTGAGAGTCTTTAATGATATTTTTTCCCCCCCACACGTTTTTCCTTTCAGGCAGAATCTACAAAAGAATTGAGAGAGAGTACAGGGCTAGTCATTCCTCACTGGATTAAATATGCAGAATCTACAAAAGAATTGAGAGATCGAGACCAACTTCATCAACGCGTTCGGCATGACAAGCAGAATCTACAAAAGAATTGAGAGCTCCACACAGGCTCATCAACCGGCGCGTACCTAAACTCCGCAGAATCTACAAAAGAATTGAGAGCCTCATTAATCAAGTTGAGCAGCCTCGTTGGGTCCCCCGCGGCAGAATCTACAAAAGAATTGAGAGACCAAACTCGTGGCTTATAGGCAAAACACCACACCTTACCATGCAGAATCTACAAAAGAATTGAGAGTAGTAGATCTTGGCAAGAAATAAATTATCCCCCAGTTCAAGCAGAATCTACAAAAGAATTGAGAGGTGTAAGAACTTGGTGTAGACGTATTCAAAAGAGCAGAGCAGAATCTACAAAAGAATTGAGAGAGTAAGTGGACGTAGTCGGGCGCCTCATCCACGCCGCCCCCCGCAGAATCTACAAAAGAATTGAGAGCGCCGCTCGACATGAGCGACGCGGCGGTGACGTACCTGGCGCAGAATCTACAAAAGAATTGAGAGTTTAAGTGGATGTCCACCATTCTCTCGCACGTCAATGGCAGAATCTACAAAAGAATTGAGAGTTATTGCACCACCTCCACTTTCTGTTTCTGAGTTCTTAACGCAGAATCTACAAAAGAATTGAGAGGCTCTATGATGACCTTAAATGGATTGTGGGTGTCGCCGCTGCAGAATCTACAAAAGAATTGAGAGAAATCCACGCCGTAGAGTTTCAAGGCGTGGAAGTCGGCAGAATCTACAAAAGAATTGAGAGTGTACCCCAGCAGCCTGATCTCCTTCGCCATTCTTCTGCAGAATCTACAAAAGAATTGAGAGTGGTGAATTTCCCCACCAGGCATGAAAAATTCTCACCGCAGAATCTACAAAAGAATTGAGAGTCTCACGATCTCGTTCGTGCGACGGAAGCCCTTCATTGTGCAGAATCTACAAAAGAATTGAGAGTTTTTCCCCCCCTCGGTGCCCCCCCAGTTGCAGGCCTTGCGGCGCGCAGAATCTACAAAAGAATTGAGAGAGGATTAGAGCGGCTGAATCGTGTAAGCCGTCTTTAACCCCGTCCGCAGAATCTACAAAAGAATTGAGAGCATTTTAGTCATCACGTAATCAAGAACATCAGGACTCAAGCAGAATCTACAAAAGAATTGAGAGACCCATGAATGTTTTTCATCGACACGGAGCCACTACTAGCGCAGAATCTACAAAAGAATTGAGAGTGGGTGACTCACTAGACGAGCAGGTGGGGGGGATATACGCCACCGCAGAATCTACAAAAGAATTGAGAGTTATGAGAGCACAAGTAATTGCCTATTTTCCAGCCATGAACATGCAGAATCTACAAAAGAATTGAGAGCGGCACTCCGCCCTTAAGTCAGTCCAAAAAGCGTTTCGCAAGCAGAATCTACAAAAGAATTGAGAGCTACTGACCATGATCATTGGTAGACCGGGCTTTATTGGCGGCAGAATCTATAAAAGAATTGAGAGTTTGCAATAGCGACAACCAGCGCCTTCGTTTCCTCGGCGCCGCAGAATCTACAAAAGAATTGAGAGCTGCATAACTGATTGTCTTAAAATTAATACCTTGGTATTGCAGAATCTACAAAAGAATTGAGAGAGGGCTTGCCCGTCGATTTCAGCGTTGACTTGAGCGACTGCAGAATCTACAAAAGAATTGAGAGTAAGAAACCCAGAACGTGATTTCGACGACACTATAATTGTCGCAGAATCTACAAAAGAATTGAGAGTTGTATTCAATATTTTTCCCATATTCTTTTGTCTTTCAGGCAGAATCTACAAAAGAATTGAGAGCGTAGTACAGAGGGTAGAAGAACGCGATGAATAAGCCCTGGGCAGAATCTACAAAAGAATTGAGAGACCCACTCAAGTCCCCAAGTCGCTGGATCGGCATACCCAGGCAGAATCTACAAAAGAATTGAGAGTATTATTTCCCATAACGTCTCACACTTATTTGTTGAAGCAGAATCTACAAAAGAATTGAGAGAGTCCTTCATAGCGATGCTGGGGGGGTTGGACTGTAAAACCAACGCAGAATCTACAAAAGAATTGAGAGACTACCTCGGCCACTTCAACACGGTTTATGACATGGATATGCAGAATCTACAAAAGAATTGAGAGAGTAGTACCACGTCCGTGCTTGGACGAGTCTTGTCAAACGCAGAATCTACAAAAGAATTGAGAGGTTAATGATCGCGGCGAGTTGGTTGATAGGCTCCCATACGCAGAATCTACAAAAGAATTGAGAGTCTAAGTAGGTGTAGGCGTTGTTTATTTGGTTCGTGGTTTGCAGAATCTACAAAAGAATTGAGAGTCGATAGTGGCGACGAGGCTGGCTCCCGGACTGGGCAAGGCAGAATCTACAAAAGAATTGAGAGGTTGACTGATGACGATATCACGTCGTTATTCGATCAAGCGCAGAATCTACAAAAGAATTGAGAGTATGTTCATACCAGTTCGTAGCTCCCCCCTGAATACAAAAGCAGAATCTACAAAAGAATTGAGAGTTGATAATTATGATCATTGGTTACTTCATGAGGAAATCACCTAGTCTTTAAATTGTTTAGTGATAAAGGCGAGGGCGAACTTCGCCTTTTAAGGCGGGGCTAGGTTTTTAGGCTGGCATCCACGCCCTTATTCGTCCCTCCCTTGGTTAACTCTAGAGAATGGGGGGGGCTGGGGGGGCCGACTCACCCCCCCAGCAATACCGAGGGAGGGAGACGAGTAGCGCCCATTAAAGGGGGGGCGTAACCCCCCCTGAGACCTCGGGGGGAGCCCTCGCCCTTTAGGGCGGGGGGGAGGAGGTCAGTTACGGGGGGGCTTCTTTGCGTTAAATATTTGAAGGTTTTGTGCGGCTTGATGGGTGGTCTGATTTATATGCTGATGCCGTTACCCCTTTACGCGTGAACGGGAGGGACTTGGCGCTCAGGTTGTTGGTGGAGCTGGCCAAGTATCATAGGATACAGGGAAGCAGTGGCTTGGAGGATGCCGCCGAGCTGATAAAGGATAGATTGGATGAGTTGGGAATTCCAAGCGAGATAATCCATTATTATTATAACAGGGAGTATGATAAGTTTAAGGCCCCCCCATTGGTTGGGACTTAGAGTATGGGGAGCTGGAGTGGGCGGCCGCAAGATAACCACTGACGATACTCCCCCCCTCCTGGTGGTGGCTCACAGTCCGTCCGGTGAGGCCCGTGGCGTTGCCGTGCATGTTGGTGATGGCGAGGGGGGGTCCATGATGGATGTGGAGGGGGAAGATAGTGATGGCGAGGGGGGAATCCATACGTTGTTTATAGAAATGCAGTTGGATCCGGCGCGGCGGGTCTCCTACTTTATAGGGAGAACGCGCCGGGCGATGCGTTTCCCTACATGGGCCTATTCCTAAAGGAGGAAGAGAGGGGCATTCCCGTCATGTCGATTCCAAGGGAGTTGGTCGATGAGTTGGCCGGCAACGTGGTCTCAATGGTGGTTCAAAGCCACTTCAGGCCGAATGCGAAGATGCCCGTGATAATTGCCGGCGATGACGAGGCTAAGGTGGGCGTGATAAGCCATTATTGCCATCCCTATGAGATGTATAATGATAATCTAAGCGGCACGGTGGCCAACATATTGGTTGCTAAGCAGGCCCGCGCGTTTCACCTATTCGTGCCGGAGTACTGGGGGGGCTCCTTTGCATACATGCTGGATAGGGGAGGCAAGTTGGCTCAGGAATCCTTCGTCAATCTAGACATGGTGGGGGGAGAACCAGAGCGTGACGGGCTCCACCTTGATACAGGTAAATCCGCCTCACTTCACTATGACGCCGCTCGAGGCCTTCATATATCGATCGCTTAGGTCCGTGTTCACGGTCGACACGTTCGGCGGCTCCAGCAAGGTGTGGGGGGGGATAAGAATGGACATGGCCAACTACGAGGCTGGCAGCGATCACGACGTGCTGTTGGCGTTCAGGGTGCCAACCGTGATGTTGAATCAATGGCCGGATAGGTTTTACCACACGAATCAAGACACGTTGGATAAGGTTAGCTTGGAGATGCTCACTGGAATAGCCTCCGCCGTCGCTAAGAGCGTGAGGGAGTACGGGGGGGAACGCGACAGCGAATTGGTGGGTAATTACATAGAGCTGAAGAACGCCAGGCGGCGAATAGACGGGGGGGTCCCGCGATCGATTGCCAGCACGGGGGGGGCGGTCGCGTGAAGAAGCTCTTCCGGGGGGGCCCATAATGGACCAGCAGGTATTGGCAAATACTTGGATAATGGATGTGCTAAATGAGGGCGCGAATAGATCGCTATTCCTATCCCTAATACCCATAACCATGGAGTATGCCGATGATGTGGGCTCCATAACCAACATGGTGGCTAACGAGTACCCCCCCGGAGTCAGCCAGGAAATGATAAATAGGTATATAACCACGCTGGAGGAGCTGGGTATGGTGAAGCTAAGCGATTGATCTAGCTCGCCATTTCTCTTAAACACTCCTATGCTCTTCTTATCTCGGTTTTTCGGCCTATAGATGACGGTGGACTCTGAAGCGTGATGCCGACCCTGTGGGGGCGCTTGAAGTGAGAGGAACCCGCGATGGAGTCAGGATCCCCCCCGCCATTAATGACGGGTAACCAGCGTTGAAATCCGCCTGAGGGATATCGATATTAATGGGCGCCTCCCCCCCCGCTTGGACATGCTCCTCATTCGGGAGGATGAGGTATTCTCCCTATTGGGCTTTGATGAGGCGATAGAGGCGGTGGAGGACGGCTTCAAACTAATGGGTCTCGGGCAGGCGGTGAACACCCCGAGGAGGCGAACCATTATGCCCAATGCCGTGCTTCACGTGCTCCAGGGCTCCGTGCTCGGCAATTACGGCGTGGCCGGGCTCAAGGCGTACCTCAGCACCAAGCGAGGGACTAGGTTCGTTGTTTTATTGTTTGGTTTAGAAGAGGGGGGGGAGCCCCTAGCAGTTATAGAGGCGGATTGGCTGGGCAGGGTGAGGACTGGCGCTGCGTCGGCGGTGGCCGCCAGGCACATGGCTAGAACAAACGCGGAGGTCCTGGGCCTCGTCGGCACGGGCGGGCAGGCCAGGACGCAGTTCGAGGCCTTGTCTAGGGTAATGAAATTGAGGTTAGTTAAGGTAATGAGCAGGTCCAGGAAGCACGCGGAGGACTTCGCCAGATTCGTGGGCTCGAGGGGGGGCTTCGATGCAAAGATAGTCGATGATTACGGAGAGGCATGCGACGCGGACGTGTTGGTGACGGCCACGAACTCCAAGGATCCATTCATAGATGGGAAGCGGCTGGCCAGTGGGATCCACGTGAATGCGGTTGGGAGTAATTGGCCGAATAGGGCTGAATTGATGCCCAGCGCAGTCGAGAGGGCCGCAGTCATAGCGGTGGATGATGTAGAGCAGGCGAAGCTTGAGGCCGGGGGGGACTTAATAATGGCTGGCATAGATTGGTCCAGGGTGGTGGGGGGGCTATCCGAAGTGGTTCTGGGCAGGGTTAAGGGGGGGAGGCCAAGCGATGACGCCGTAACCATCTTCAAGTCCATGGGGATCGCCGTGGAGGATTTAGTCGTGGGAAAGCTGGTGTACGAGAAGGCGTTGAAGAAGGGCATGGGGGGGATTGAGGTTGAATTTAAGGGATTCCACGCATTTCAAACTTAATGACTCACTAAGAATAATAAAATGAGAACACCCATAATTAAGCGGAATCCCCCCCCACTCATCGTTCTCGCTCTCGCCTGAGACCCCCCCGTCCGTGAGGGCGGTAGGTATAAATTAGAGTGGGTGTGAAGTGGGTAGGGGGGGGATGTTTCCTCCCTGGGCATGTTGCCCACGAGGATAGCCCGTGCCTTAAGGGGAGGCGCGGGTCGGGGGGGGCTCGTAAACGCCTGAAGGGGGAGTGAAGGCGCGCCGCGAAGGCCGCCGGAAACACTCAAAGCCACGCCCGCAAGGACGGGGGCAGTTTACTGGCGGCGAAGCGTGTTTATCGGTTCTACCTTGTCTCCGCGCCCTACTGCTTTGACTCGAATTAGGGGGATTAATGATTGGCGCCGGGGCCGGGATTTGAACCCGGGCCCCCCCTTTCGGGGACGGGATGACTTGCCCAAGGGTCTCGAGTCCCGCGCTTGGGCCGCTCGGCCACCCCCCCGGCTTGGGTTGTCGTTAATTGGTGGTTTTTAATTTTATCCTTACTGCGTTACCAATTATTGGACACGCACTTCAATGCTAGGAATCGGCTCTCCCCACCATATATGCCCCAAACGCCGCTCCCCACAGCAGCGCGGGGGGGTATACTATCATTCGCTCCATTCCCCCGGGCCCCCAGGCCTAGGTAATGGCCGGTCACGTAGAGGGCAAGCGAGGATAGCGTGAGCAAGCCCAGTATTATGGAGATTATGTTCATGGGGGGCTGCCCTGTAGCTTGTATGATGCTATGGCGGCGAGTCCCCCCCCGAATAGGAACACTATTAGGGCGGAGATTGAGTGGAGGCTCCCCCCCGTGTATTCCGGGAATAACCCCCCCACCATGATCGCGCCCACGCCCGATATGGCGAATAGTGATGGGAACAGCTTGGGCCCCTCCCTGGGCATTGCCATTATGATGGATGCCGCTATTATCGCGATCCCGAGCAGAATTATTGATGTGTTGAATATCGTGGAGGATGGTTGGATTATCCTGCATGAGCCGGCCCTGCACATGGCGCCGAGATCGCTTATGTAGTTATTGGAGACGCTGTAGCCGGGGAAGAGGAACTCAGCCACGTTCATCGCGAAGATGAATCCAAGGGAGCCCACCAGCAGCAGTAGCCCGAATACTTTATTATTATTCATGTCAATAATCCCGGCTCTAATTATTTAAATATTACATTCACCGTAATATAATACAATAATTATTATGTTGCCAAGATATAGGCATTTATAAAACGTGAAGGTCAATATGATCGACGCGGACCCCCCCGAGGTAAAGCTATTTAACGCGGATCTGCCCGCTTCATTCCATGCTCGATGACTTGATAAGGGAATTAAAGGGCAGGGTGGCTGTCATGGGGGAGGCGTGGCTTCCGCTGATCGCGCCGGCGGTGTACATAACGGGCGATTACGACTTAGCGGTCACTAAATACTTGAGGGAATTCGAGGTCGTGGGCAGTGAGGTGGTGATAGCCGCCGGCTCCCGGTTGCCTTTCAGGCAGCGGGCCTTCGACGAATTTATCGCGCACGCGGCATTCAATAATCCAGCCACTGTGACGGCTGAGGTGGGGGGGGAGGCGCTCAAGGCGTGTAATGAATTGATTATAATCGGCATACAAAGCGATAGGGGTTGGGTATCCACCCCCCCCTCTTCAACAGCAGCTTGGTGGTCATAAGGAATAAATTGCTGGAGCTGGCCAGGGAGCACGGCTCCAACGTGGTGGAGTTCCCGGAGTACTTCGTGATCAAGATAAGGAATTAATAGTGCAACCAATCCAATAATGAGTTAATCATTTAGGAAGCGGCGAAGAATGGGAACTAAGAGGATAAATATGGCGGCGGGTGAGGATCGGGAATGGCTCTGAAACATACTACATAGTTACTGTTTTTCATAGATGGTTTGCCCCTCACTTATATTGTGGGGGGGTCGATGTTCGTGAGATGATTTAAGAGCTTCAAATGCGTTCATTGACATGGTTCACGCTCTTAACGAGGAGGTGGAGGGTGGGTATATGCTGCTCGCTAGGTGATGCGCCGCTGGAGGCCCTGAGTCGCTTGAAAGGATGGGGGGGCAGCCCGTCTCTAGCTCCTCCCTAAATGTTAAAAACGCGTTCTACGGGAACCACGTGGTTTTATGAGTTGGTCGTTGCTGGAGGAGCTCAGGCACAGGCCGGACTCCATTAGGAGGATGCTTCAAGCCAGGGGGGGATACGATGTAGCGTTGGTGGATGAATTCGCCTCTCTGGACCAGGAATGGAAGAGGGTTAAGGCGGAGGTGGATGAATTGAGGCATAGGCATAATGTCTTGACTAGGGAGGTGAGCAAGGCCCCCCCCTGAGAAGCGGGCCGAGCTTATAGGGGGGGAAGCCAAGAGACTGCTGGAGGAGATAGGGAGGGGGGAGGAGAAGCTGAAGGAGCTGGAGAATAAAAGAACCCTCCTGCTAGGCAGGCTTCCCAACCTGATCCACGACTCCGTGTACGAGGCGTGCAGGGCGGGCGCGGAGTCGACCCCCATCCACTACCATGGTAGGCCCAGGGTGTGGAGGGAATACGTCGATCAATTCAAGGAAAAGTACGGGGGGGCGTGGATCACGAGGTAATAGATTGGAAGCCGGTGGGCCACGCGGATCTCCTGGAGAACGTGTTGGGGGGGTTGGGGGGGACACTCAGAAGGCTGGGGGGGAGGTGGCTGGAAGCAGGTTCTACTACGTATTCGACGACGTGGTGTGGCTCGACTTCGCGTTAATACTGTACGCGCTCGACTTCTTGTCGAGGAAGGGGTTCCAATTGGTGGTGCCCCCCCCTACATGTTGAAGCACGAGGTGATAAGCTCCGTGATAGACCTTGAGGCGTTTAAGGACTCCATATATAAGATAGAGGATGAGGATTTATACTTAATAGGCACGGCGGAGCACCCAATAGCGGCTTACCTCCGTAACAGGGAGTTGCTGGAGAGCGACTTGCCGATCCTCATGGCCGGCTTCTCCCCCCCCGCGTTCAGGCGCGAAGCGGGGGGGGCCGTTAATAGGGACTTAAAGGGGGGGATTTTCAGGGTACATCAATTCCATAAGGTGGAGCAATTCGTCTTCTCGCTGCCGGAGGAGAGCTGGAAGTGGCATGAGGCCCTCCTCGGCAATGCGAGGGAGATATGGGAGGGGTTGGAGATACCGTTCAGGGTGGTTCTCGTGTGCCCCCCCGGCGACATGGGTAGGGCGGCGGCCAAGCAGTACGACTTGGAGGCGTGGATGCCGGCCCAGGGAACGTATAGGGAGATGGTGTCGTGCAGCAATGTGTTGGATTGGCAATCCGCGAAGCTGGGAATAAGGGTGTTGAGGAAAGGCATGAATAGGGAGTACGTGCACACCCTTAACAGCACGGCGATAGCTAGCACCAGGGCCATAACGGCGATACTGGAGAACAATCAACAGCCGGATGGCAGCGTGGTGATACCTAGGGTGCTCAGGAAGTACTTGGAGCCATTCCAGGCCGCGCCTAAGGACGTCATCCGCCCGCGGAGGGGTAAGGAGGGCCAGTCCTCGTCTAGCCCAGCTTCATCAATCCCTTAACGGCGTACTTGGGCATCTTGGCCGCCATGAACTTCGTCACGTCGCCGTACCAGGCCCTGCCGCTTATCAGCCTGACCAGGAGGTCCTTCACGTCGCCGCTGGCATACCCCCCCGTGGCTCCAAGGAACCTGCTGAAGAACTGGGTGTCCAGGCCGTAAACGAAGAGGGATACGCGGCTGGCCAGCTCATTGTTTCGCAGTAGATTGCCTATCAGTCTCTCGTATATCACGCCGCCGTTCCTGACAGCCAGGTAGCCGCGTACGCCGCCGCTATTCCCGTGTACATTGACTGGAATATGCCCTCGCCCGTCGTGGGGTCGGCCACCCCCCCCAACGCATCGCCCGCCAGCATCACGCGCCCCCCCACCACCGGCCTGAGGCTCTTGTAGGGTATCAAGTGGCCCAGCATCTTCCCCAGCCTCAAGCCCCCCCCACCCCCCCGCCGCGTACTCCCCCCCAGTCGCGAGCCGTATCTCTGCTTCACTATGGAGCCCAGCCCCCCACGTCGTAGTACCCATCGGATTGAGGGAATATCCACGCGTACCCGAACCTCACGGCGGTGAAGTCGAGTAGGCAGGGAAGGTCGGCCGGCCCCCCCTCGCGATGCTCATCACCGCCGCGGCGCTGCCTTCGTTTATCAAGCCGAGGGATGCCGCTACCCTGGACGGCGCTCCGTCCGCCCCCCCGATCACGATTTTGGATGAGTAGGCATGGCCGTCGCGGGTCATCACCTCCGCCCCCCCCGCCCCCCCGTCCATTAATCACCTTAACCACCTCCCTGTTCTCATACTCGGCCCCCCCCTGGCGGTAGCCTCGTCGAACAATCGCTTATCTAGCTCCTCTCTCCTCGTCACACTTATCAAGGGCTCCTTGGACCTCAACGCGAATGTGCCTGCGTAGTTGGATACATACACCGTGCTGCACTCGCCCAGTATCAAGTCATCAACGCTAACCCCCCCAAGCCAGTCCAGCAATTGCATGGTTTTGGGGGTCAGGCCACCGCCGCAGGGCTTGACCCTCGGGTGCCGTGCCTTATCCATAATCAAGACCTTGAGGCCTAGCTTGGCCGCCACCAGGGCCGCGGAGGAGCCCGCTGGCCCGCTTCCCACCACTATTAAGTCGTATTCCCTCATCTTGCCCTCCTCATCGTCAGGATCATTATTATGGCGCCCACGCTGGAGTATATGAACGCCATGTAGTAGCCCATGATGAAGAGGGCGATGGATAGAACTATGAATATGGCTGTGAGGATCTTCTCCATCAGCAGCCCATTGACTTGGAGCATTGCCTTGCTTCCCTTGGGCGTGTATATCCACTCCAAGTCCTTGAACATGGCCTCTATGTAGTGGTACAGTATGGCAAACGATATGGAGAAGCCCATCACGCTCATGGTGGCCAAGCTAATTATGGTGGTGTGGATCGGGTACCCCCCCATCTTCCTGGCTGTGGCGATCATGAGCCCCCCCAGGAAGCCCACCAGCAGCGCCATGTTTATCCCCCCCTCCAGCACTAGGACGTAGAGGGGGGGGCAGTATTATGCCGAACACGGATAGTATTATAGAGATGAAGATCGACAACCCGCCCAGGGAGAGGAGCGGGTACTTGGTGAGCCACAGCATGAGATCCATCTTGTCCACAATAGACATTTTGCTCCTCAATATCCGCCCTGCATACCTCCTCAGTATTATTGAGTCATTCGATGACCAGCGTATATTCTGCGCCTTCAACGCCATGTAGGTGCTGGTCACCTCGCTTACGGCGGTTACCTCCCGCATTATAGCCACCTTGCCGCCGCTCATCTTTATCTTGAGGGATAGATCCATGTCATCGGCGGTGCAGTGGCAAAGCCCGCCCACCCTCATTAAGGCCTCCCTCCTCACCACGAAGTTTGTCCCCCCCATGACCATGGAGAACCCCCCCAATTACGCCTGCTGAGGAACCTCCCCCCCAGTATTATTATCTCGTTGAACACATCATATACGACCTTTATGGCCTTGCTGGTGGCGGAGGGTATGGCCGGCCTCCCCCCCCTATACACGGCCCCCCCAACCATGTCGTACCCCCCCGCCTCTATGTAGCTCACTGCGTGCTCCAAGTAGTCCGAGGGTACCTCGGTGTCGGCGTCCAGAACCATTATCAGCTCCCCCCCGCGGGCCAGCTTCACTCCGTAATTTATCGCGCCTCCCTTATACCCCCCCACCGGCCTCGTCCTGTTCACCGCGGCCATCTTGATCCCGTACAATTCGGCATACTTATCGACCAGCGATTTTATTTTGGAGAACGTCTCAGGCCCATCGTCGCTGACCACCAGTACTTCATACCTATCCTTTGGGTAGCTCAACCCCCCCGTCACGTTCCTTATGGCCTTTTCCACCACGTCCATTGCCTCGTTCTTCACTGGAATTATGATGGATACAAACGGCCTCGTCCTTGGCCTTCCCCCTCCCCCTCGCCTCGATCGCTCCTGAATAGATAGACGCCGGAGTGCAGTATTATTAGGACCTGAATGGCGGATAGCGCCAATAACACGGAGTATATGGCATAGATTATAATGAGCATGGGAATCGCGTAGCCTGCTGGATGGCCAACCGCAACCCCAACGGGGGGGGAGCTATTGTTGATGTATGTGCTTATGTTCTGCAACGTGTTCTTTTCCACGTCTATGTAGTGATTGAATTGGTAGAGAACCATGGTCATGTTGGAGCCAACCTTGTCCATCAATCCATCTAG